>JAEYPM010000059.1 GCA_023410675.1 Bacillota bacterium
TTTTTGAAGGAAATACAGTGAATTATGGCATTATAGATGTTGAAAAAGATGCTCAAATAAAAGCAGATACGGTATTAGAAAAAGGAAAGGTATATGCGATAGTAGTCTATCAAAAAGATCCTAATCGCGTACCAAGCTCAGAAGATACATATAAGTTAAGAGTGGAGCCAGTAGCACCACTTGATGATTATCCAGATTCGGCAAGAGAACCAGAATTTATAGAGTTTAACCAAGATATAGTAGGCGTAATAAATTTTAAAGGAGATACAGACTATCTTGGCTTTGAAGCACCAGGTAAAATGAACATCAAGGTAATTTTTGAAGGAAATACAGTAAATTGTGGTATTATAGATGTTGAAAAAAATGCTCAAATAAAAGCAGATGCAGTATTAGAAAAAGGAAAGGTATATGCAATAGTAGTCTATCAAAAAGATCCTAATCGCGTACCAAGCTCAGAAGATACATATAAGTTAAGAGTGGAGCCAGTAGCACCACTTGATGATTATCCAGATTCAGCAAAAGAAGCAAAATTCATAAATTTTAACCAAGATATAGTAGGAGCAATAAACTATAAAGGCGATGCAGACTATTTTGGGTTTAAAGCACCAGGTAAAATGAACATCAAGATAATTTTTGAAGGAAATACAGTGAATTGTGGCATTATAGATGTTGAAAAAGATGTTAAAATAAGAACAGACGCAGTATTAGAAAAAGGGAAGGTATATGCATTAGTAGTCTATCAAAAAGATCCTAATCGCGTACCAAGCTCAGAAGATACATATAAGTTAAGAGTGGAGCCAAAGTATTTAGATGAAGCGTCAAAATGGAAAAGATATGGTGACGTCAATGGAGATGAAGAATTAAATAACATAGACTTCGGACTTATGAAAAAAGTTATTTTAGGAATGGATCTAGAAAGCATGCCATTTGACTATGATGCTGCAGACCTTGATGGTAATGGGGCGATTAATTCAATAGATTATGCGTTGTTTAATCAATATTTATTAGGCATGAGAAGTACATTCCCGAGAGATATAGATGGAGATAGCTACATAAATGATTAATATTTTGGATGTTATTATTCTATGATAAGCGTAACAACTCATATGAATTTATGGGGTATGATTAATGGCTCAATGTGTAAATTCTATATTTAGGTATATTTGGACTTGATAGAAACTAGGATTTTCTGTTAAGTCCTTTTTAGTATCAATGATATACTATAATACTATTAATAATGATTTCAATAAGTTCAAAGAAGTAGATAAATTACTTTAATAAGATAATATAATAGTGTATAATGGATTCGATGAAAAGGGTGTAGGCTATTAACCATATGAATACTAAAATTAGGGGGGATAGGAAATATGAATTATTATTTTAGTCTGAATGAACATGACAAGCTTCAAATTCATATATCTTTATTTGGAGTGATAAAGCTATACCATAATGGTAATGAGATTCAAAGGTCAAAAGAAAAAGGGAAGCCGTACATTATTAGTAAAGTAGATGGTACAATTTCAAGAATAACATTTAAGGCTGGTTTTGATGTTGTTCCTATAATGTATGTAGATGGGCAAGTAATAAGTCTAGCACCAAAATCCCCAATATATGTGTACATATTTTCATTTCTTCCTCTAATACTATTATCAGGAGGGCTGCTAGGGGGATTGCTGGGAGGAGCTTCTGTTGCAATAAATATGGGGATATTTAGATCACAGATGCCAACTGTAGCTAAAATACTATTATCATTATGTAGCTTTGTCGTAGTTATAGTAATGTTTATCATTGTAATTTTGGCGGTTTATGCCCCAACAGCCTTATCTTACTAAGTATATGCTATAGTGTTGACAAAGTTTCGATTTCATCTATAATTGTCATATGAATAATTTATGTTATCTATAGGCAGATAAAATGGTAATAAATATAAATAATAGTAAATAAATATAATATATATGGAAAAAAATGGAATAACATGTTATACTAATGATAAAGTGATATTTGGTTGTAGGGGGAAGCGGCAGTGAATAAGAATGACTTTAAAAAGATTTCAATAAGAGGCAGGGTTGCTTTTGCAATTTGCTGTTTAGAAAGTATTATTATTGCCAATCGATATGATATTAATGACTGGTCCGTTTTATTAAATAAGCTTTGGATGATTGCAGAACTTGAAGTTGTAAGTGACTGGCTATATATAGTAGCTGAGTGTCTGCCAGAAAATATATTAGAAGTGGCTAGCTATGATTATGGGAGCTTTCAGTATATCAATGAAGATGAGTATGAACAGTTATATGAACTATACTCAAAGTGTAGAGAAGACATTTGGGAGCTTATAGAAATAATATTTGACCTTGGAACAGCTCAAATGTATTCCAATATAAAAGGATTTTCTGAAGCAACATTAAGTGAGTTAGAAAAAGTCATAACCTTTATGAAGGCAAAAAATATTGACATGCCAAGCGTTTCACAGTTTAGGATGTTGCTTTATTGTGATGGCTGGGGCGAGCCCTTTGACGGAAAAGACTTATCTTTGGTACAATACAATTAAATGCACATAGTGTCAATCAATAGTTAACACACAAATTCCATAGTCAGATAAAAATTAAAAGGCAGAAATGCCTTTTTTGTTTTATTAAAATACATTGCTTAATAAATGTCAGTATGCAAAGACCTATCTTTGCATATACTTAATAGAGCATAAGCTAAGTTCCTATATGTGTTGCTCATGGCGACATCTATGTATGAATGGAGGGATTATATGGAATGTGGTAAGGTTAGACATTTATTTCCAGGGGGTAATACGGCGGCTGGATTTTTTAGTTACTATTCTCATATTATGCCACAGCAAGAAGCTGATAGATTTATTATTATTAAAGGCGGGCCTGGTACTGGAAAATCAACCTTTATGAAAAAGATTGCGAAAGAAATGCTAGAAAAAGGATATGATGTGGAGTATCTACACTGCTCATCAGACAACAATTCACTAGATGGTGTTAAGGTTCCAGAGCTAAAGGTTGCAATAATAGATGGAACAAAGCCACATGTTGTTGATCCTTTAAATCCTGGTGCAGTTGATGAAATAATAAACTTTGGGGAATTTTGGGACGATCATGGGATTAGAACACATAAAGAGGCTATTATTCATACAAATAAAAAAATAAGCGATACCTTTGCAAGAGCTTATCGATATCTTAAGGCGGCAGATGCCCTATATGAAGATACCTATATCATGAATACTATGGCATTAGAACAAGGAAAACTTTATCAAGAGACTAAGAATCTGGTCAGTACTATTTTTAACGATAAAGAATATGAAAATAAAATAGGAAGAGATAGGAAACTATTTGCAAGTGCCATGACGCCAAATGGATTATGCAACTATTTAGATAGTATTTTAACTGTAGATAAGGTTTATGAAATAAAAGGAAGCATGGGCACTCATGAAGCGATATTGCTTGATGAAATTAAGCTTGAGGCAATTAGGCGAGGCTTTTTGGTGGAAGCGTTTTACTGTGCACTGCGTCCACAAAAACTTCAGCATCTTATTATTCCAGAACTAGGGATAGCCTTCACTACTTCAAATGATTATCATAAAGCAACAAGAGCCAAATGTCATACGACAGACATGAATGATTTTTATTCTAAAGAAATGACTAAGGAATATCAAAATAACTTAGATGAAAACAAAAGAGAATTTGATCATCTGTTAGAGATAGCACTATGTACAATTAGTAAGGCAAAAGTACTTCATGATGAATTAGAAAGCTATTATATTCCTTATATTAATTTTGAAAAGATAGATGCTTGTTTTGAAAAAGTGATGAATAAATTTTTGCAAGGTAGATAAATATACATTTTGGAACAAAAATAGAGTTTCTTCGTCTTATAAATATAGAATGCATGATAGCAGTTGTATTCAATGATAATAACTTATATACAGGAGATGAGACTAATGAAAAAAGAAAAAATACTTATAAGATGGTTATTAATTTGCATTTTATCATTATCAAGCATGGTTAGTTATGCTATGGAGAATAATAAAGTTATTCCTACTAAAGAATATACGATGCAACCAGTAAATGAAACTATGATTATGCCCCAGTATGCTGCATTTTCTGGAACAGTGAGGGAAATAACTCAGTCTACCGCTCAACCAGGTTCTTATATCGTGAACACAGTAAATGAACAAGGACAAGAAGCAAATATTATTCTATCTAGTGAGACCTATATTGTAGATAATGTTAAGTTTGCAGTAGGAGACGATATAACAATATTTTACGATGCAACAAAACCTATGATTTTAATTTACCCACCCCAATATAATGCTGAAGTGGCCGTTTTAACGCCTAAGGATCAATTCGTTAAATATGACCTTTTTGATAAAAATCTTGTGAGCTCAGATGGTATGTTGAAACTTTTAATATCTGAAGATACGCCAGTCTATTCAAAAGATGGCAGTAGCTATAAAGGTGACTTTGGCGATAAAAGGCTGGTTGTATTTTATACTCGCTCAACAAAAAGTATACCAGCACAAACACAGCCAGATAGAGTTATAGTATTATCTGATGAAACCATAGAGGATACAAAACCTGTGCGTATGGGAATTATTCAGCTCATCTTGAAAAAATTATTTGGAATTGGCGAGTAAAAGCGTATTATATTAAAAATAAATAGCGATTATTTTCGGAACAATATCAATATTTCTCCGTCATATAAGTATAGCGTTTTGGTTATAAATGAAGATGTGAACTTATTCGTTATACAGCTTCGGTGGTAGGCATAGCTTATATGTCAGGATGAATTATCCATCACAATGTTTTGCAGAAGTGGCTGCGTTAAGGCCTAAAGATCAATTGGTGATCTATGACATATTTAATGATGATCTTATGAATTCAAATGATACATTAAAACTATCAATAACTAAAGACACACCAATTTTTTCAAAGGACGGCAGGATTTATAAAGGCGAACTTAAAAATAAAAAACTGATCGTATTTTACACCACAGCAACAGAAGGTATACCACAAGTAACACATCCAGACAAGGTCATAGTAATCTCAGAAGAAAGTATAGATGAGAATGCAAAATAAGCAAATATAAAATAGTCAAGAAGGTATCTTATTATGATACCTCCTTGACTATTTTATACAATTATAAGAGTTTAATCGTTACATGTTTATAGATACATCTTCTTTACAAGTCAATATGCTGCGAAATAAACTTAAGCTTTTCTTCGTCATGTATTGAGAAGCCACCGTGACCATATTCTGGATAAGTACGAATATCCTTAGGTGCTGTAATATGATTATATACAGCAAAGCCTGTTGAAGGTGGACATACCATGTCTTCAAGCCCAACACTCATAAGGATAGGACACTGAATGCGATCTGCAAGATTCATACAGTCTACATAGCTTAGGGTTTTATAAATACGCTCCTCAGTTTGATGAAGCTGATCTTGAGTTTTAAAATAGTGGTAGATCTCGTCATAAGGACTATTGTTATAAAGCTGGATTGCTCTTCTAAAATGACATAAGTAAGGAATATCACTAAGAGCTAGGTTTACTTTAGGATGAAGTGATGCTGTGGCAAGGGTAAGAGCACCACCTTGACTACCTCCCTCAACAATGATCTTGGTGTCATTAACATTTTCTAAAGAAAGCATAACATCTATAGCTCTATAGCAGTCCATATAAACATAGGCATAATAGTAGTTATCTGGATCTAAGATACCTTGTGTCATCCATCCGGAAGCTCCCCCATTTACGTAGTGGTTATGGTCAGGAGAAAGAACCGTTTGCCCACGCACATCAACCATTAAAACAGGGATACCCTGGAGGGTATATTTAAAAGCATTAAGTGGTGTTGCAGTGTTCCAATTATAACCGTGAAATACAACTACGGATGCTTTTGGATCAACCATATTTTGAGGTTTTACATAGACAGCGTGGATGCGTGAGTTACGAAAACCATCAAAATATACATCAAAGACTTCTACACCTTTTACATAATACGCCCTTTGTATAGCCTCAACGTGTAGAGGTTGATTGTTACTTTCATTCATTCTCATTTCCCAAAATGTATCAAAGTCATATTCCTTGGTTTGGGCTGGTTTATAAGCTTTTAATTCACTTAAGGGTAGATCGAATAAGTTCATAAGGGCATCTCCTTGTCCGATAATTTTATAGTGATAAGACCTTAACCTATAAAATTAGTAATATATAATCTAATTATATATCCTTTTCATCAGGACTGCCAGTACTATCTTTTATGATAATGGTGTCTAGCATATCTGTGAGTAGCTTATATGTACCCATAACAATATTTTTTGATCCACCAGATATTTGTATATCATATTTGCTTGGTATTCTGCCTATAATTATGTTATCAGCCGTAATGGTATTTTCATCGCATCCTGCACCAAGAATTCGTATTGCGTATGTCATCTTTGACTCAGAGCGAGTGTCTTCAAAGGTATTTCCCTCAATAGTACATTTTTTCCCACCTCTTATCTGTATACCTGCAGATGAGTTGCCGTTCTCTTCAGTTCTTAAACTATTAAAATTAGTTATGGTATTATGAGCAATATATATGTTCTCAGAATACAGGTCATTGGCTTTATTAATATCCATTCCAAGACGGCATTCGTCAGAGATGGTATTACTAATAATTTGGCTATCCTTTGCCGCAAGAAGTATTCCATGATAAAGATTATTATGGAAATAGTTATCTCTAATCGTAATATTATAGGATAGATGAATGTCATTCTCACGATAAAGTACAGTAACACCTGCACAACAGTTAGAGACTTCATTACCCTCAATAAGGACATCATAAGCATTCACTACGGATATTCCGTTTGAACGGTTTTTGTCATAGCATCTGTTATTTCTAATGACTATATCATGAGAATATCCTTCTGACATATCATTATATATAGATATTGGCTCAGACATTTGGTTGGTTGTACCATATATTTCATTACCTTCAATAAGGATATAATTGCTTGCACCATGAACTGTAACTACGCCACAATCAGTGTTTTTTATTTCATTATTCAAGATGTGGGCATGCTCAGTAGCTGCTAATATTACGCCCGCATACCAGTTATCGTGCAGATAACAATTTTGCACAATAATATCTTTGCTTCTATTAAAGCGAATCAGTGCAACACCTGCTTGATCATCTCCTGCTACTCCGTCAGGATTGCTACTAGTCAACATATTACCATCAATGATAATGCCATCCAATGTTACATTCTGCACATTATCCCCTAACAAAACAACCTTCCATATTGGTGTACCGTCAACAGATTTCAACTGGGCTTTGTTGGTGTTGATATAAGTAACATCGCTGGCTAGCCCAATACTCATAGCATAGTAAGTTCCAGGCTTTCCGCCAAAGTCCACAGTTGGAACATTATTATCTTTTGCATATTTAATTGCATCTTTTATAGCAGGGCTGCTATTAAATTTCTCACATCCTGGTTCATCTATGGATTTTGCTCCAAAGTCTGTTATGCAAACAGCATTTAATACAATGACAGTTCGTGTCACTTCAGTAGCACTATTACCATCTTTATCTGTAACATTGTAGTGGAAGGTATAGGTAGCAGGAACAGTATTGTTAAATTCTTTGCTATCATTCACATTGTTGGTTATAGTAGTCACTATGCCACTGGTTATATCTTCATCTTCCACATCTGTTGCAGTTGCACCTAAATCAACATAATTCCCTGTAAGATAAATCTTGACATTTGAATCACCTACAAGTTTTATAACTGGTTTGAGAGGCTCAGAAGATCCACCAGTATCAGGGTCAGAAGGCCCACCGGTTCCAGGATCAGAAGATCCACCAGTACCAGGATCAGAAGGTCCGTCAGTACCAGGATCAGAAGGTCCGTCAGTTTCGGGATCAGATGGATTGCTAGGACCTGAGATCGTGGATCCTTCAGAAGAACCAGTGCCAGAGGAACCAGTGCCAGAGGAACCAGTGCCAGAAGAACCAGTACCAGAAGAACCAGTACCAGAAGAACCAGTACCAGCAGTAGTGCTAGGTCCTGTAGTCACTTTGCCACCCACGTTTACACGATAGCCATTAGTAACTAATAGATCAGGTTCTTGTTCAATAGATAGATCATGAGCATACACATATGCTTTTTCTACCTTCACTTTACCAGTGATCGTTGATTTTGCATAAGTATATAGCGTATTAATTGTAGTATTTTCTGATAGATGAACTTTTGAATTTTCGCCAGTACGCGCAATGACTAAGTTTGTTACTGTGCTTTCACTTAGATTTAATGTTACGGAAGCTTTTATATTTAGTGTTCCTAGAACAGATACTTTTGTTAACATGAGTTCGCTAGCACCTAAAATGATGATATTTCCATTTACAGTTACGTTATCAAGCTCAAGCTTGCCACCTTTTGTGCCTTGAGTAATATAAAGATTTCCAGAGATAACCATGTTTTTTAAGTTTGTATTGGTGGTATTGATAGTAAGATTTTTATTTATAGGTTCACTATAGGTACTAGGTACCTTCTTAAGTTCACCCATTATATTATTGATCATAGTGATTATTTCAGCACGGGTTATATTTGCAGTAGGGTCAAACATCCTATTTCCTTTTCCAGTTATATAACCATTTTCATACAATGCAGAAACAGCTTCACTACTCCAACTTGCAATTTTTGCAGCATCATTAAATTGTTTAAAAATATCCTTATTCGTTGCTTCAAGCTGAAAGGCTCTATAAAGAATGACAGAGACTTCTTGTCTTGTAATCAATGACTCAGGATAAAACTTTCCGTTACTGCCAACAACAATACCTGCTGCAGCTGATTTAGCAACTGATTCTGCATACCATGCGTTTTGAGGGACATCTGGAAACTGCATAGAAGAAGCAGTTTTTAGATTTAATACTCTGTCGATCAAGACACATAATTCTCCCCTTGTTATGTACTCATTTGGCTTAATACTTCCATCTTCATTACCTTCAATGAGTCCAAGATTTTTCCACTTTGCTATAACCGCAGCTGCCCAGTGACTTGATTCATTGGTTTGTGCAAAACTCAATTGATCAGGTGTAGAAAGCAAAAGTAGTAGAGCAAGTACTACTGATAAAACTTTTTTTAAACAAATTTCCCCTTTTCGTTTCAAACAAATCTCCCCTTTTTAAAATAAACAACTTGTAAAAATTCAAACTAGCTCTTTTTAGATAAAATTTTATCATGTCATATTGAGAAAGTAAATAATATTTGAACATATAATGAATAAAATGTGAATATGTTATTTATATAAACAAAAAAATATTTATTGTAGTATGATATAAGTGGAACAAATTTCCTATTTTAACGTCTTATAAGTAAGAAAATACTTTTGATAAAGGAGATGAATAAGCCATGAAGGTAAAAGGAATCATCGCATTAATTTTGACAACAATATTCATCATTCCATCAACTATAATGGCAAGTGAGATGGATAAAGAATTAGAAAGCCTAATCTTGATAGTAAAGGAAAAGATCGAAGTACCAAAAGAATGTACCGAATTTAACTATGATGTACAGTCTAACGAAGAAGGGGTGATATATAATTTACATTGGTCTACTAAAGATAGAGATAAGGTAAATATCCATGTAGAAGTTGAACAAGAGGGAAACATTATTGGGTATTCTAACTACACATATAAAGAAGAGTATTCTATCTTAGCAAAAGCATCTTATGAACAAGGTCTAAAAAGCGCTAAAGATTTTATAGCTAAAATTGAATTACCTTATAAGAACGACCTTCATTTGTATGAGCAAGCAAACATAACACAAGGAAGTGAATATACCTATTTGTTTTATGACTATGAAAATGGTATTAAAGTGAAAGATAGAAGAGTAGATATTACTGTAGATAAACAAACAGGAAAAGTAACACATTTTAAGGGACCTAGAACATATAAAGGAACTTATGATAAGGCTACACCAAAACTATCGCTTAATGATGCGAAAAAAGCATACTTAGAAAAAATAGAGATACCTTTAGTTTACAAGCTATATTATGATTATAAACAAAATGGTATTAATAGTTTTCCAGCTTATATGGTTTATAACATAAATAATAAGGCGATAGATGCACTAACAGGAGAAGTAATAACTGGTTATAATAGCTATGGTGTCTATGCTGGTGGAAGTAAGATGGAATCTGAAAGTGCTTTAGATGAACAAGTGCTTACACCACAGGAGCAAAAGGCTACGGAAGAAGCCAAACATCTTATTTCAAAACATGAGGCAAAACAAAAGGCAGAGAAATATTTTAAAAGAATAAAAGAAGCAGATATACAAAATGCTACGCTCAATAAGTTTATCAATAGCAATGAATATGTTTGGAATTTACATTTAACAAGTAAAAGTTCAGTGGAAAGTATGTACTTATCAGTAAATGCTGAAACAGGAGAAATTCTAAGCTATTATTGTTATTTAGACGCTCCAAACGATAAAATAGATGTAAAAGAAGAAGGTGTAAAAGAAAAAGTTGAAGTGTTCTTAAAAAATATTGCCAAGGGAAAATACCCACTGACACGTTACAAAAACAAGAAAGAAGAAATCTTACCAATGCCAAGTGAGACAGAAAATACCTCTCTTATGTATGACTATGAAAGGTTAGTAAATGGCATACCTGTTAGTGGTAATGGACTAAGTGTGGTTTATAACACATATTATGATGAAATAACAAGTTATTCTAATACATGGAATGAAATAATCTTTAAGGATATTTTAAACGTGGTTAGCGAAGATAAGATAGTTGATCTTATAGGCTTAGAACTCATGTATATTGATAAAGATAAAAGTCATAAAGTATTAGCTTATACTCATGAAGAAACAGTTATGGCGTTTGATCCATTTACAGCAAAATCTATCAATTATTATGATGGGACACCTTATCATAGCGAGAAAAGGGCATTTTATGATGATGTAAAAGGGCATCCAAAAGAAGCAATAATAAGAAAACTTTATGATAGCGGGGTCATGCTTCCAGGTAAAAGCCTAAAACCTAATGAAAAGATTAATCAACTTGATTTTTTAAGACTTGTGTTAAAAGAATCAAGTGAAAATGTTTCAGATGAAAACATTTATGATAGAGCAATTGCTCAAGGTATTTTATCAGAAAGTGAAAAAGACAGTACACACAATATAACAAAAGAAGAAGCTATCAAATATATCATCAATAGTACACCATATAAAAAAGTAGCATCTTTAACAGAAATCTATCGTTATCCTTATGAAGACGAAAAAGAAGTTGATGAAAAGCTTAAAGGATATGTAGCGTTAGCTTATGGTCTCGGAATTATTGAAAAAGATCAAACAAACCTACTTACTCCAAAAGAAACTTTAACACGTGCTGAGGCAATGCAAATGATATATAACTTAATCAAATAACCTACTATTAGTGTGAAGCTTTAAGTTTTAAGTCATACTCTATTGGAGAATCAATACTAATTGTAATGAGCCTATAACCATTAAGAAGCATTTCATAGGCTTCTTCTCCCACATAATAATTTTGGCTAGTTTAGGTAATAGATCAGATTTTGTAGCAAAAAAAAGAATTTGTTTAGACATCGTTTTCCCTTTCCTTTTAATAAATTGGTAGAATATTTCGCTCTATATATTTTGTATTTATTTTACCAGATTTTTTTCATGGAATATAGCTTATGAAATGTGCATGAGTCTAAAAATTCAGTTTTGTATAAAATGAGTATTATTTAATAATGAAGGGTGCTATTTTATGTGAATATAGCACCCTTCATATTTTTATTGAACTATGATATAGTGATTTAAGACATTATTCAAAAGATAAAATAGAAATGGAGGGGAAACAAGGGGACAATGGAAAAGGAACTATCGCGGGGAAAAATAAAAATCTTTAAATTTCTATTTATTTTTACTCTATTACTAATTGGTACGGTATCCGTTTCATATATAGCAGTAAATAAGTATGAAACTAATAAAATGCAACCTAGTGAAACACAGCAGCTCTTCGATAATATTTATATTGTAAGAAATGACTTCGTAAACTTTTACTTAATTAAAAATGATGAGGGTTATATTGCAATTGATGCTGGCATAAGTAAAGAAAAGACAAGTGAGGAGCTTTATAAACTAGATATACGCCCTGAAGAAATTCATACAGTATTTTTAACACATACAGACTATGACCATGTAGGCTCTTTAGAACTGTTTGATAAGGCAAAAGTGTACATGTATGCTGAAGAAGAACAGATGATTAATGGAAAGACAAAGAGGAGCTTTCTCTATAGTAATAAGATAAGCAGTACCTATCAAACAGTCAAGGATTTAGAAATAGTAGAATGTAGTAATGTAAATGTTCAGGTTATAGCTACACCAGGGCATACACCAGGCTCTATGAGTGTATTAGTTGACGGAAAGTATCTCTTTGTTGGGGATACACTAGGGTTTGAAGAGAAAAAGGCAGCTTTACTTCATAAAATTTATAGTATGGATACTAAAATGCAAGAAGAAAGTATTCGTAAACTTGCCACTCAGGTAGAAGATACAATCGAATATATTTTTACAGGACATTATGGCTACTTAGATGATTTAAAAACAGTATTTCAAGGATGGAGAAACAGTGAAATTACAGCTGATTCTCCTTTATATATGCAAAAATTTAATACTTATGTTAACATAGAAAATCATATTTCGACTTGGCTTGCCTCAAATATTCAGAGTTATATAGAAGCCTATGGAAACCCAAATGAGCTAAGTGCTTTAAGCCTAGCTATTATGCCCATGTATTATGATAGAGCAGATGAAGCTCTAAAATACACAATAATGGAGCCGAAGTTTTATCTAGCTGATCAAGAGATGGAAGAGCTCATTATAGAACTTAAAAAAACATATGATATGATGAATGAGCTTTCAAATTATTATAAGGGTAAGACTTATCAAACTGATGACAATAAAGGAGCAAAACAGCTTCATGATCAGTTTATAAGTCAGGTCGATAGATTGCAAGAAAACTATGAAGCTTTTCATGGAGCCTTTCAAGCTACGTCATCTCATGTTATGGGAAAGAATCTTGAAAAATATAAAGATTTGGGGCATCTATCAAATTATTACCTTATGAAGTGTATTATGAGTGCCCAAGCTATAGAGCAATACTTCTTTAGGGAAGAAATAACAGATGACACTATATTAAAGATTGGCTTAGGCGAATATCAAAGGCTATATACTACCTTTAAAAAAGACTACAATGCTTACAATAATTATATTAAGAGCAGGAAGATAAAAAAAGAAGAGCAAAAGCATACAGTGATTGCTTCTGAGCATTTAAGTTTAGAATTAGAGGGGTTGGTATCAGCAGTAGATGAAATTACAGCTACAAAATTAGGCCAAAAGAATATAGAAACAATGTCAATATCATTAGTTGATGAGCATTTATCTAAGGTAATCATTGAATACAATGCATTAGTGAACGCGTATTCAAAGAATACATTGCGTTAGTCAACACATAGTCAATGAATACAAAGCATTAGTTAACGCATAGTCAATGAATACAAAGCATTAGTTAACGCATAGTTGATGAATAGTATGCAGTTGTTTATGCAAATTCACCAAATATAATGTGTTGAGTGGCAAAGATTAAACAAATATTACACGGTGATTTCCATGTGTTGAGGGAAAAAATGACAGTTAATTTCTTGATTTGACAGTTATTTTGATGATACAATAGCCATATGTAGAAGACGTCTTGAAAAATTACCATCAGGGGGTATTGCATGGAAAACACGGTATTTTCAAACCATATTCGAAGAGTAAACAAAGTACTTTGTATTGTACTATGGGTTGTTGCTCTATTGGATATAGCAACGAGGCTGTCACAAAATAAAGCGATAGACTTTTCTGTAATAGTACTTGTTATATGTGCAACAGTTGCAAGTGTATTGTTTTTATTAAAGAAGAATGGTTTGCTCATAGCAAGATTTATATGTTATGGCTATTTAGCAAACAATATAATCAGTTTTTATATATACAATAATGACAATAACCTTTTGCTCTATGGACTTTTGATTAATGCTTGTTTTGCTATGATTTATTTAGATAAAAAGTTTTTTAGAACCTTTGGATTAATCCTAAATATCATTTATATACTTCCAATCCTGTATTTCTCAGATAAATGGGGACCTGCATTTATGACTGCACTCATCGTTGTAGATAAATGTATGATCATTCTATATTTGGCAAGCATGTGGGGTACAGAGCTTATCATTTCCGCTGAAGAAAAAGAGAAAAAAATAGAAGCGGCACTCAATGTAACGCGAAATATAATGCAAGCAATTGGAGAAAACAGTACAAGTTTGCATCAAAGTATAGAAGCAAGTGAAAACCACCTATCTCATATTAATCGTGGTAGTGAGCAGCTAGTAGCTACTATGCAGGAAACAACAAATAGTATTGTTGAGCAGGCATCAAGTATTAATAGGATTTACTCTATGATTAGTGATTCAGAACAGCGTATGGGTGATACGGTTTCTATTACTAAAAAAATGCTCTCAGTTTCTGATAAGACCAGCAAGGTTGTAAAAGAGGGAGCTAGTAATATTGATGAGATGGATAGGCAGATGAAAATCATTAATCGTGCAGTAAATCAGTCTCTTTCAACAGTTTCAGAGCTTGAACAAAATATTGAAGAGATCAATAAATTTTTGGAAGGCATCACGGGTATTGCAAGACAGACTAACTTACTAGCACTTAATGCTGCAATTGAAGCGGCTAGGGCTGGCGAACAAGGAAGAGGGTTTGCGATAGTAGCAGATGAAATTCGAAAACTTGCAGAGCAAAGTTCTGAAATAGTCAGTCTGATTAACAAAATTATTAACTCGATTAAGCAAAAAACAACAGAAGCATTTTTAGATGTAAAAGAAGGAACTATTGCTATGCAAGAAGGTGAAGAAATAGTTCATAAGGTAAACAATAGCTTTACCAATATACAAAGTTCTTTCAAAGAAATAGATGATTGTATAGAAGAAGAACTTAAAATAGTAAATGATACAAGTGCTATGTTTAAGACTGTAGCAGATGAGTCTCAAAGTATATCTGCTATTTCTGAGCAGCATTCAGCATCAGTTGAACAAATGCTTGCTACACTTACTAATCAGAACGAAGAGATTGCCAATATATTTAATCTTATAAAGGAAATTAGAGTAGCAAGTGGTAATCTAGAAGATACAGCAAATGCGGCTAATTCAACAAATACATCAAAATAGCAGCCTTTATCCATAAATAACATCCTTTGCACAGGAGTATAGTGTACTCATCCCAGTAAAGGATGTTTTTTTATATGTATAGCATTCAGATTTTGGAATTTAAGTTATAACCTGTTCATTCCTTCAAGGAATCAACATTTAAGGCGTTGAATAAGTGAAGAATTTGAGTTGTTTGTGCACATTAATATCAAAGTTATCAATTATTAATAAAAAAAGATTGAATGAGAAGCTATGATTGTATAATAATTATATACAACGACAATGGGGAAGGGATATTCAGTTGTATAAAAACTACACATAATAATAATTTCTATTTTATTATATATTTATTATTTACAAAGTGGAGTTAACATATTACTATATATATATAGTAATGCTTTTTAATATATTTTTTCATTGCTATGCGGTTGATTTTTTACATAATGAACAATTAATGAAACTACAAGAAAAGATTGTAATATGAATCACTAATTAAGGAGGAGTATAGCATGTTAAAGTTATTTAAACGAAAAAGAGACATAGATGTAGATGAGGCTGTAACTAAGGAACAAAGTGAAAGTCCAAGTGTAGATGTAACAGCAGATAATGCACCTTCTTTTTTAGAAGAAATTAAGTACATTTCTAAAGAAGTTGAAGAATTAGAATATGAAGAACAACAGATAACAGACCAGGTTTCAGATATTAGATCTTCTTTTGTAACAGTATTTTCAAGCATAAGAGGAATAGAAAACAATATACAGAATTTCAATAACAATTTTGGAAACCTAGCAGAAATGGTTAATGACATTAGTAAGCTCATCGATCAGTCTATGGAATCTGTGAATACATCAGATGACAGAATGGATACACTAAAAAATAAGATTTCTCAGATTGAGGACAATATTAATAATGTTTCACAGTCTTTCCAACAGCTTCAAAAATCTTTTAACAGTATTAATACTATGTCTAATGGTATTTCAAGTATTGCAAATCAAACAAATCTGTTAGCACTTAATGCATCTATTGAAGCAGCAAGAGCTGGCGATGCGGGTAGAGGATTTGCGGTAGTTGCAGAAGAAATTAGAAAACTTTCAGATTCTACTAAAGAATTAGTAAGAGGAATTGAAACTAAGATGACTGAGCTTAATAGTGGCGTAAAACAACTTAGTGATTCTCTTGAAGAATCCAAAGAAAATATTAATCAGAGTTTATCTCATGCTGAAGATACGAAGCTATCCTTTGTAACAGTGTTTAACCAATCAAATATTATTAAGAAAAAAACTTCAGATATTAATACAGCACTGAGCACATCAGATGCTGAGCTAGAAAAGATGAATCAAGACATTTCAAGTATTCTAACTGGTGCATCAGGAGCTGAAGATAAAATAGCACGAGTGGATGCGGACAGGAACAAGAAATTAAGTATTGTTACAGATATTGTTAATGTATTAAATCAAATAATAAGCTCTATGTCACGATAATATAAAAGGGATTCATAAATAAAAAGAAGATAATCTAACGAAAAAGATTATCTTCTTTTTTATGCTTGACCGGTGTCATACATATGGCTATCTGTAATAATACCTTGATCCATAGATACAATTCTATCTGCGACAAGCTTAGCAAATGCCATATCATGTGTAATAATCAGCATAGACATGCCCTTATTTTCACTTAGGTTTTTAATGAGCTTAGCAATATCTTGGGTTAAAGAAGGGTCCAGTGCAGAGGTGGGCTCATCAAAACACATAAGTTTTGGATGCAGGGCTAAGGCTCTGCCTATAGCAACACGCTGCTTTTGACCACCAGATAATTCATAAGGATAAGCATCTTCCTTATCACTAAGACCTAAGAAGCCCAAGATTTCTTTAGCTTCTTTAATAGCGGTAGATTTATCTTGCTTTATGGCATGAATAGGAGCTTCAATTATGTTTTCTAAGATAGATTTATGGGGGAAAAGATTGAAGCTTTGAAAAACAAGACCAATATCTTGTCGAATCTTTTTTAGCTCATTTCTATCAGCATAAGTACCATCTGAGCAAATAAGTTTACCATCTAATTCTATAGTCCCCTTTTCACATTTCTCAAGGAAGTTAACGCACCTAAGAAGCGTTGTTTTGCCACTGCCAGATGGACCAACAATGACTAAGATTTCTCCTTTGTTTATATGAAGAGAGACCCCCTTTAAGACTTCTTGATGGTTAAAACTTTTATGAAGGTTAGATATTTTTAACATATTAAGCCTCCTAATGATAATAATCATATTTGTGTTCTATATAGGAAAGCACTTTAGATAGAGCCACAATAAGTAATAGATAGACCCCACCAACAATAATAAGAGGAACTAAAGAGGCATCTCTATTAGAAGCAATCTTTCCAATCTTTAAAAGCTCACTAAGACCAAGTACATAAACAAGAGAGGTATCTTTAACTAAAGTGATAATCTCATTAGCAACAGGAGGAAGCACTCTTTTGAACGCTTGAGGAAGTATGATGCGGAAAAACGTCTTCTTGTGTGAAAGACCAAGTACAAAAGAAGCTTCATATTGCCCCTTATCAATAGAAGAAATTCCAGCCCTAAATATTTCCGCAAAGTAGGCACCATAGTTCAGCACAAAGGCAAGAAGGGCTGCAGGATATCTATCTAAAGTAATACCTATTGTAGGAAGACCAAAAAAGATAAAAATAATTTGGAGCAAAAGAGGTGTTCCCCTCATGATAGAAATATAGATACTAGTAACAGTCTTTAATGGTTTTAGCTTAGATAGCCTACCAACAGCTGTAAGAATACCAAGAGGGATAGAAAGTACGAGCGTAAGCGAAAAAATCTGTAGTGTTACTATAAGTCCCTTGATGACTTGTGGCATTAGTGTAGTAGTATAGGCTATAAAATCAGTTATGTAATTCAAACCTTACGCTCCTTTCTTTATCCCTCTATTTTTATACTGCTATTTAATAAAGTTCTATTTAATAAGTTGTATTTTAATAAGTTCTATTTACTAAGTTACTATGTAATAGGTCACTAACGTATGATATCTTCAGCAAACCATTTTTCAGAAATAGCCTTTAAGGTTCCATCTGCTTTTAACTCTTCATAAGCTTTGTTAAAGGCATCAACCATTTTTTGATCCTCTTTTCTCATACCGACACCATATTCTTCACTGCCAAAGTCTTCAGAAAGAATATGGTATTTTTCTGCTCCTTTTAGTGAAATATAGTATCTTAAAAGAATTTCATCCGCTACAACAGCATCAATTCTTCCAGCTTCAAGATCCATCAATGCTTGGTTGTTATCTTCAAAAGTGATGGCTTCACCACCATTAAAGCTACTATATAGGTTCGCTTCCTTTTCCATAGCTGTTACAGCACTGGATTCGCTTTGTGCCCCGACTTTTTTATCGATCAAGTCAGACTTAGCGTTAATATCTGAAGAAGCTAAAGTAACAATGATTTGCTTGTTGTTTAGGTAAGGTGTTGAAAAGGCTACCTTTTCTTTTCTTTCATCTGTAATAGTATAGCCATTCCAAATAAAATCAATATTCCCTGAATTTAATTCAGATTCTTTCATTGACCAATCAATAGGTTGAAATTTAACGCTTTTGCCAAGTTTCTCCCCAAAGGCTTTCGCCATGTCTACATCGAAGCCAGTAAGCTCTCCCTTTTCATCTCTAAAGCCCATTGGAGCAAAAGAGTCATCAAGCCCTACAATCCAAGTATCTTTATCAAGCGTGCTGTTAATATCTTCATCAGCAGTACTGTTAGTTTCTTGAAGAACTGCATTGTTAGAAGTAGCATTGCTTGAGCAACCTGCTAAACTAAGTACCAATAAGCTTGCTAAAGCACAGCATATTATATTTTTTCTTACCATTTTTTTAAGTGTTATTAATGACATTTTCCTTTATGCCTCCTTGATTTTATTATACATTCTAGTGAAATAAAATTCTATAGATGTATGGAATGATAGTGCATTCAGTACCTTACAAAAGTCAAATATTGTCGCACGTTGTCAAGTAATAGTTTAACTAATTAAAGTGATAAAGTCAACTGTTTTTACATAATATCGTATGGTGATTCGCTTTTTTTTAAGTTTAGAAGATAGCATATAAAAGAATAATGAGATTGACATTTAATTGCATAAGTATATAATTGAATAAATATTTATAATGTTCTTAAATGAGGGTACAAAGAGGTAAAGAAGATGAGAGATAATGTAACAGCACATAATGCATCTGAGTATGATATGAATATAACAAAG
This sequence comes from Bacillota bacterium, assembly GCA_023410675.1. GTDB lineage: Bacteria > Bacillota > Clostridia > Lachnospirales > Cellulosilyticaceae > JAEYPM01. The sequence continues at coordinate 19,507 of JAEYPM010000059.1, forward strand.
ACAATTCCTTTTTATGAGCAATTTCATGATGAAACCATACATTTATTGCAGCATTATAATCAGACTATAGAAAAGTGGCTAGATATTGGATGTGGCACAGGAACTTTAATAGAAAAAGTGATGCCATTGTTTAAAGATACAGAGTTTATACTATGTGATAGTTCAGATAAAATGCTAGAAGAAGCAAAGGTGAAATTACAGAAATTAGATAAGCATTCACTAAGATATTTATCGCCTTGTATATCACAGAATATAGAGACCTATTTACATGAAAAAGTAAATGCTATTACAGCTATTTGTGTCCATCATTATTTAAGTAAGGAAGATAGGTTTTTAGCCACTTCACAGTGCTATAATGTGTTAGATGAAGAAGGAATTTATGTTACTTTTGAAAATATTAAGCCATCAAGCTTAGAGGGAATAGAGATAGCTCTTGAAAGATGGGGAGATTTTCAACTACGACAAGGTAAGGTCTATGAGGAAGTTGAAAAGCATAAGGCACGGTTTGATAATGCCTATTATCCTATATCAATTGAGGAGCATATGGCACTTCTAAAAAAAGTTGGATTTAAAGTTTGTGAGGTGTTTTGGTGTTCTTATATGCAGGCTGGGTTTTATGCCATAAAATGAGTGTAGAAAAACTACAAAATATGACATATACTTATAGTGAGAATTAACATAAATGGAGACAAGATGATGCAGACAAAGACGAGACAGATTGATTTAACCAAAGGGCCTATTACAAAAAGGCTTATTCAACTTGCCCTACCTATTATGGGGGCATCCTTTACTCAGATGGCATACAACATGACAGATATGATATGGGTTGGGAAAATAGGAAGTAAAGCAGTAGCTGCTGTAGGCACAGCAGGTTTTTATCCTTGGCTTGCCATGGCTTTTATTATGATTTCAAAAATGGGAGCTGAGGTAAAAGTCGCTCAGAGCATTGGTCAAGATAATCTTAAAAAGACAAAAGAATACATCACACATTCACTTCAAATTAATATGATCTTAGCTATTTTATATAGCATAGTTATGATCATTTGGTGTGATCCATTAATAAAATTTTTTGATATTACTGACCCAGCAGTTATAAGCATGGCAAAACAATATTTATATGTATGTGCATTAGGGATGGTTTTCTATTTCATTAACCCTGTTTTATCCAGTATTTTTAACGCAGCAGGTGATAGTGTTACACCTTTTATAGTTAATGCTGTAGGACTCATTTTTAACATGGTGATGGATCCTATTTTAATATTAGGAATAGGTATTTTCCCTGCCTTGGGCGTACTCGGTGCAGCCATAGCAACTGTACTTGCTCAGGCTATTGTGACAGTATGTTTTGTAGTTGTCATTATGTTAAATAAAAAGGAATATTTTAAAATAAAGCTATGGGGAACAATGGACAAACAGATTACTAAAGAAATTATTAGGGTAGGGTTTCCAGCTGCTGTGCAAAGTGGACTTTTTACTTCTTTTTCTATGGTGCTTGGCAAGTTAGTCGCTGATTTTGGAGCGACAGCTATTGCTGTTCAGAAGGTAGGATCACAAATAGAAGCGATTTCATGGATGAGTGCAGGAGGTTTTGCAAGTGCCTTAGGAGCTTTTACAGGGCAAAATTATGGAGCCCATCAGTATAAGCGTATTTTCAAAGGATACAATATAACCATGACTTTGGCAATTGCACTTGGCATATTTTCTTCATTTCTTCTTATATTTTTTGGCACCCCTCTCTTTGCTATATTTATAGATGAGCCAGAAGCTATTATTGAAGGAACAAGTTACCTTAGAATACTTGGTTATTCACAGCTGTTTATGTGCGTTGAGATTACTGTATCGGGAGTATTTAATGGAATTGGAAGGACACAAATTCCAGCATACATCAGTATTGTTTTTACAGGATTAAGAATTCCACTGGCTTATTTTTTGGCAGATCCAGCTTTATTAGGACTAGATGGCATTTGGTGGAGTATCACGCTTACAAGTATTGTTAAAGGCATTTTTTTGATAGGTATTTATATGCTCCTTAAAAAGACAAATAAATTATTTTTGAGTGAAAAAAATTTATTTTCTGTTAATATTTAGCCCTTTAGCTTGACTATTTATGACAATTGTAGGTATTATGTATATAGGATGCACATTCTCATATTAATAGATAAAGAAATTTTTGTATGATTTCTTTAATAGAAAATGATCTAGGGGGGGAGCGTTGTGTTACAGAACATAATACTTATAATGACAGTATCATTTTTAGTTCTTGTTCTTATAATCTATTTCATTATTATCAGGCTAATCACAAAAAAAGTTTCGGTTAGCAATAAGGTAATACCCTATGATTTATTAAAGCTCAATCGGATAGACCGTGATTTTTTCGAGAGGGTATCAGCTTTGCTTAAAGATTTAGGCTTTGAGTGGGATAATGATTATAAGATAGAAGAAGATAGTACATATACAAAGAGTGATAAAAAGCTGTACATAAGACGTTTTATACATAAAAGCCTGGGGACCGCGGCATACATTTGCCACACATCGATCAAACAAAGTAATGGAAATCCTAAAAAGGCTACTTACGAAAAAAATGTTAAAATTGAGACTACGTTTATGAGCGGATTTGTTATTCGCTCTTGTATGAAGATAGAACCAGAGATTATGAATGTTCAAGATGAGATGAGAATAACGTGTACAAATTTTGGTAAGGTAGATGAGCTCATACAAGCACATATAGATGAAGTTAACAAAAAGGTAAAGAATGAGCCTATAAATTTTGATGTGGTTCGCACGCCAGCAGAAGCATATCTTAATAAGTCTTTAAGAGATATTTATATGGATCAAGTTAAGGCTGGCAGAATGAAGTTTAATACAAATATGGGATGGTATAAGCTGACCTATAGAGGGGCGATAAGAACGCTTCTAAAAACATGCCAATTTGTCCTTTTCCAAAAGTCTAAAATCAAAAGGCAAACTGCTACAGGTATTTCATATTACCCTATCAAAAAGATGAAGCCGCCACTACCACTTGTTATGTATAATATTAACTGCCTAGTATTTTTGCTTTTTGTGCTTGTGCATGCTCTGTTTATCTCTAAAGTCATTAAGAGTGAATTATTATTAAGTGCCATGGAAATTACCTACGTAATAGCATTAGCATGCCTTGTAATTAGTGTTATTTATAAGTTAATTAATAGAAAAATAGAATAATTAAATAGAATAATAAAGTTTTAATAGTAAAAGAAGTATCAAAAACTAATCCATGTTTTTGATACTTCTTTTTTATACAAAGCATTAAGTTTTTTATTTCTTAAGATAATGTAAGAAAGATATCAAGTTTTTTGTAAGAAGAATTTGTTACCATTAAGTATGAGCAAAATGTGAACTATAGAATCATAAGACTAAGCTAGTCAACTATACTATGGGAATTCGTTGTGGGAAGTAAAGGGGATGATATATAATAAAGAAAGTAAAAAAATTACAAGATAAGCTATAAAAGTTATAAGAAAAATTATAAGGTTAAGTATTTGAAAAAGTATAAGGCAAAAAGGGGAAGACAGAGTATGTATACAATATTAGTATGTGATGATGATGTAACGATTGCTGATTCTATAGCACTGCATTTAACTAAGGAAGGCTATCATGTAATTAAATGTTTTAATGGCGTAGCAGCTATAGATAACATACAAAAGCATGAAATTCATTTAATTATTATTGATGTAATGATGCCAAAGCTAGATGGTCTTTCTGCAACACTCAAAATAAGACAAGAAAATAATATTCCTATTATTATTTTATCTGCTAAAAGCGAAGATACAGATAAAATAGCAGGACTTAATTTTGGTGCAGATGATTATATGACGAAACCTTTTAATTCATTAGAGCTTATAGCAAGAGTAAAATCTCAGCTAAGAAGGTATACACAACTTGGCAGTATGGAAGTAAAAGAAAAGGTGATCACAACTGGGGGACTTAGTGTAGACTTAGAAAAAAACTTAGTAACTTTAGATGGAGAAATGATTAAGTTAACCCCTACAGAATATAAGATATTAGTTTATCTCATGAAAAATATGGGTCAAGTATTATCCATTCATCAGATCTATGATAATGTTTGGAATGAAATAAGTTACGCTCCTGAAAACACAGTAGCAGTACATATTAGAAGACTTAGAGAAAAAATAGAAATAAATCCGAAGGAACCAAAATATATAAAGGTGGTGTGGGGTATTGGGTATATGGCTCAAAAAGTTTAAATATGGAAAATTTCTTAAAGCATTAGCGAGCATTATCTTATGTGCTTTGGTGATAGTATTAGCTGAAGTTGCTATTTTTGAAGATGCATCCAATCAGGATTTTGCACTAGAGTACCAACTAGAAAAAAGCTCTTACTATGATACACTTATATTTAAAGAACGTTATATTAGTAAGGCTGGTTATGCAAGAGACTGGATTGTAAGATACAGTGAATCACTTATTTATAATCCAGATTTTATAACTGCTGAAGAGATAGAAGCCTATAAGCAAACAGCTAAAGGACAAGAGATTTTGAAGTTCTCTGAGCAAGGTATGATAAGCAATGATAAAGACTTTTTAGAAGATAAAATAAAAACTGAGATTGTTTATGACAGAAAAAGATATTTTGAAGAAATAGAAGAACAGCTTTTTTTTCGAGCTGGAAGCTTTGTATTTATAGCCATTGACAATGAAACAAAAAAGGTCGTTACGAATATACAGACATATAATAAGAACAACTTAGAGGATATTGTATTAGAAATGTCAAAAAGCCCTGTATATTTAGTAGGTGATGCAAAGGGGTATACGTATAAAGGCCAATATGAAATGCATAGGAATTATTACAATAGTGATACAATCAGTGATCATGAAGCAAAACGCTATACAATACATGCAGCTATAGATGAAACGCGAATACAGCAGGGCAATGAATATGATTTATTTAGTGCAGAGAAACAAACTTTTGAAATGATTAAAGAAGCGGGAAATATTCTAAAGGTAATTTTACTAGTGATGATGTTACTGGGCTTTTTTGCAGGATTATATCTTGTTTTTACAGCAGGAAAACGATATGATGAAACGAAGATATATTTTCATGGGTTAGATAAAGTGCCTGCGGATATTCAAGTAGTAGCACTCCTCATGATAGAATATTTTCTTATGAATATAGCAGTCAATCAAAAAGAAGCTGCTATTAGTATTAGAGGAATAAAAAATATAATCTCTCAAGCTTATTATGACATCATAAGCGTAGATACTATAGATACCGTATTTCTTTATATAATTATTACATTAGGAACCATTATGGCTATTTTGGTGGGGATGAGTATTATTAAAAAGATAAAAGCGCACACCTTACTAAAGAATTCGTTAGTTTATTATCTATGCAATCTTCTACTAAAGGCACTCTTTCACGAGAAAACGTTAAGCATTGGCGTGGCAGTTGGGGCTACTTCCTATATTATCATTAACATGTTGTTATCTGTTGTGTTTGTGTGGCAAAGGAGTTTTATTATATTCTTCTTGCTTATAAATTTCAATATACTTGCCTTAGTTGCAATTATAGTTTTTGCTGTAGATTATCGAAAGATTGTCATTGGAGCACAGCATATAGCGAATGGAGATTTAGGGTATAAGATAGCACAAACGTCTATTTTTCCGATAACAGCAGAAATGGCAAATACCGTGAACAGCATTGGCGAAGGATTAGAACGTGCTGCTTCAACTACTTTAAAAAGTGAACGTTTTAAGACAGAGCTTATTACAAATGTATCTCACGACTTAAAAACACCACTTACTTCTATTATTAGTTATATTGAACTATTGCAACAAGAGGCAATAGAAAATGAAGAGGCAAAGCAGTATATTAACATCCTTGCGGAAAGAAGTGAACGCTTAAAACGCCTTATTGAAGACCTTATTGAAGCATCAAAAGCAACAACTGGAAACCTAAGTTTGGAGATGGGTGCTATGCAGCTCGACGAGCTTGTTAAGCAAATAATAGGAGAGCATAGTGATAAATTTGAAGAACAAGGATTAGATATTATTTATAGTAGAATGCAAACCACAAGTATTTTAGCAGACGGAAAGCACATGTGGCGAGTTGTGGAAAATTTAGCAACCAATATCATTAAATATGCAATGCTAGGAACCAGAGTCTATATTGATGTATTTGAAGAAGATGGGTATGGCACGCTGACTATGAAAAATGTTTCGAAAGAGCCGCTTAATATTGATGTATCTGAGCTTACAAAAAGATTTGTAAGAGGGGAAGAATCTAGAACAAAAGAAGGCTTTGGGCTAGGTCTTGCTATTGCGGAGAGTTTAGTACAGCTTCAAAAGGGCAAATTTGAGATAGCTATTGATGGCGATTTGTTTAAAGTATGTATTAAAATGCCTATTATTCATAATGATGAAGAGCTAAAGCTTAATAAAACAAATAGCATTAAATAAAAGAAGTATTTGAGTTGTTTTGCAATAATAAGGTCAATAATTCAGGTTATACAGAATACTATGATTACAGAAGCGTCCGTATAGCGTTACATTTTAAGTGACACTCTGTGAATTCACTTTGTTTCACTAGAGAAGGAGATAGTTTATGTATAATTTAAGTTATCCAACAAGAGAGCAATATATAGAAGTCATTGAGCTCATGCAAGAAGTTGTAGAAGACAAAAAAGTAGATACCATGCTCTATGACTGGTTGGCAAACAATACACCTACTCATCTACTACCACAAGAACAGCTTCAAGGTATAAAAGATACTATTATTTCAATAAAAGAGGACGAGGCACGCCATCACAAGATATTCATAGACATATATGCACAATTAACTAGAAAAGATCCAAAAAGCAAGGGAGATAAATTTACAATACCAAGTAACTTTGTGTATGGCATTATAGAAGCACTAAGGGGTGAACTTGAAGCAGCAAAAAAGTGTGCAAGCATTATGGCTGGCTTGTCAAGCAATTATTATAGGGATAAGATATTTGAGATATTAATTGATGAATTAAGGCATGCAAATTTATGTAGTTATATTTATACAGTTATTCAAACAAAGTAATCGTTAGAAATAATAAAGTAGAGTCAATGTACAAGGATTCTACTTTTTTATTGCAAACTTTTCTATTTCTATTTTTAACTTTATCCTTAAGCAACAAGAAAAATGTTGAATAATACAACATATTATCGTTTTGTGTAAAGTATATGATATTGCTGACGATTTGCTGGATGCTTTTGTTGATTTTTAATATAATAAATGTTATGATTTGTTTAAAATTTTATTAAACCTTAGGAGGATATGTATTTGAGAGTAAGAAAAAGAATTTTAAGCATTTTATTAGTAGGAACATTAACCCTATCAACATTGCCGACACAACTATTTGCGACAGATACAATTCTGAGCCAAATAACAATACAGAAAGTAGATAATCTAAACACAAAAATAACAACATCAGCAGGAGCAGAAGTAAATCAACAAGCTATAGTTTTCCTTTAGGTAACATAGATAATAAAGAACAGGATTATGGAATAGATTTTAAAGTAATTAGTGACTGGGGACAAGCATTTAATGCTCAAATAAGT
>JAEYPM010000073.1 GCA_023410675.1 Bacillota bacterium
AACACATGTAGTTGACTGTTACTAATAGGTCGAGGGCTTGACCTGAAAAGGTTGGTACAGAGAAAGAGCTTTAGGAAACTAAGGTTCTTGGAGGTTTTCATTTTCTAGTGTAGGTTTTAGTCAATAAAATAATCAGGCAGAAAAACCTTTCGTTGTTTTTCTGTTTTTTGCTATATGAAGATATATATGTAAACGACGTGATATTAGGTTATTTAACATAAGAGAAAAGATAATATCATAAACCATCAATCATAATAGATATATTAGGCAATGAAGAAAGAATAAATTTGCGGAATGATGGTTTATGGGAAGGAAAGATACAGATGATTAATTTTAAAGTGAAGCCGGTTATTATTGGAGAGAAGGTTCTTCTTCGCCCTTTCAAACCAGAAGATATTCCAGCAATGGAAGAGTGTCTAGAAGATACCGAAGTATTAAAATTTACAGGAAGTGCTCCAATTTTTACGAAAGATTCAATTAACCAATGGTACACCTCAAGGAATGAGCAAGAAGATAGGTTGGATCTTGCCATTGTTATAAAAAACGATCATACCGTTGTTGGTGAAGTCGTTATCAATGAATACGATGAAATAAAGCATAGTATGAATTTTAGGATATTAATTGGTCCCAAAGGGAGAAATCAAGGCTTTGGAACAGAAGCAACAAGACTTATGATTGATTATGTGTTCCAAAATACCGATTTAAAGCAGATAACCTTAGGAGTATATTCTTTTAATCTACGGGCCAAGAAGGTATATGAAAAGATAGGTTTTATAATGGAAAGTATTGATAAAGATGATTTAGAATATGAAGGTCAAATGATAGATTCTATTAATATGGTACTAACAAGAGAAAGATGGCAAGCAATTGCTAAAATATGATATTGGTCCAGTAATCAATTTGATTACTGGATTTTTTAATATACTTCAATAGGGTTGCGTCTTCGACTGTAGGGCCATTATGATCCAGTGGTTGTAGTGAATTTGATTTGTTAAATTATGAGCTTAAAGCAGATTTGCTTTGGGCTTTTTTTTGTGACGAAGGCTTTGAAATTTGAGTCTACTATATGCATAAAATATGGAATCGCAATTGGAATATGATATTATTTACCAATTTACTATGTTATAAATTGACAGATTATAACCCCTGTATTATGATAGATGTATAAATTTAACAAACGATAGGAGAAAACATTTGATCAATGTTCTTGATGTAGGGAAGGAACTGAAGATAACGTTTCGGTATTCAATAGATAGTATAGCTAAGGTAAAAAAGCTGAAGGGATATCGTTGGGATCCACAGGAAAAAGCATGGTATATTCTTAACAATAAAGATAATATAAGAGACCTAGATAAGCTTTTTCATACTGAGGGAATCAACGCTGTGAATGAAAAAACAGTTTCAGATCATCTTGAATCCACTATTTATCTACAAATGAAAGATGAATTGATTCTAAAAGGCTATAGTTATAAAACTATGATATCCTATCTTGGTCACATAAAAAGATTTGAGGAATTCCTAAATATAACAATTACTGATATAAGTACAGAGAATATAAAAAGTTATATGTATTATCTGCTTCATGATAAAGAGACATCACATTCCTTCGCTAACCAGGCGTTAAGTTCAATTAAATTCCTATGGAAACATATATTACATAGGTCTGATCAAGAAATAGAAATGTTACCAAGACCGAAAAAGGAATTTAAATTACCTAATGTACTATCCAAGGAAGAGGTTAATCGTATCTTAAATGCTCTACAGAACGAAAAGCATAAAACAATTTTATTTCTCATTTATTCTGCAGGGCTTAGGGTAGGAGAAGTGGTCCGTTTACAGATAAATGATATAGATACTAATCGAATGTTAATCAAAATCAGACAGGGAAAAGGCAGAAAGGATCGGTATACTCTTTTGTCTGAAGTAGCACTTAAGCAACTCAAAAGATACTATATATTATATAAGCCGGAAAGATGGTTATTCCCTGGAGGTAAGGAAGATAGTTTTCTGACAGAAAGAACCGTGGAAAGGATATTTGAAAATGCATGTGCGATTGTAAAGATTAAGTCCGGAGTATCAGTACATTCATTACGGCATTCCTTTGCGACACATCTACTGGAAGGCGGTACGGATCTTAGATATATTCAGGAGCTTCTGGGACATAGCAGCAGTAAGACGACTGAAATATATACGCATGTATCTGAGAAGAAGTTGAGTAATATCAGAAGTCCTTTAGATGACCTATAAGGTATTTTCCTGACATTAGATTCGCAAACACCAATACATTTAAGACTTCTGCGACACTATATTCGGGGATGGAGTAGTTAGCTGACATTTGATCTTGGATGAATAAGAGGTGAAACTATTGACTTATGAACTTGAATTAATATTCGATTTAATGGACAATGATCCATACCTTGGATTTGAGAATTTGAAAAATATTATTGACTATCATGATGAATTAAGTGAAATTAAGGAACCTTTATATACCGATGTATTAGCAAGCGCTATTATTTATCAACAACTGGTTGAAAAGTTGTTATTATCTTTAATAAATAAAAATGAAATTTATACTAAGGTTAAGAATTTTCCATCTAAATATATTGTTAAAAGTTTGAATATAAAACAATTTGGAAATGTAATAAAGATGGCAAAAGGAATTTATAATTTTGAAAATAAAGATAAGTTGATTAATCATTGTAATAGACTTAATAAAATAAGAATTCAAATGGCGCATTATATTACAGAAATAAAGAGACTTCAGTTAATAGAATATTATTCTGAAATTAAGAAGTTATATTCAGAAATATTTGAAGTATGTCAAAAAGAGATTTTTGATTTTGCAAACAATATTCATGATAAGTTAATGAAACCAGAAACATATATGATAAGTCCAATTGATAATTATGTTAAAGATAAATTGGAGTTGTATAGTGTATTGAGAAAACGGTGTTTAGATTTAAAAAATGTTAATAATATAGACTGGACTACAGCCAAATACTATCTTCTGTATAAATTTTTAGATGAGTATATAAAAAGCGGGACATCTACTATTAATCTAAATCAAGACTATATAGATAATATTCTAATTGCGGGCATAAAAAGCGAATTTTACATAGCATAGCTGAAGTAACGTCAGCTAACAATATGTTCCCAGACACCCCACAGCCTAAGTGCGAGCACCCGGTGTCCGGATTAAGAACTCACAGGCTGCCAGCTATCAGCGGACACCTTAAGGCTATGGGGTGTCGGGAACACGAGACGTTATGCGATAGTTGTGGATTAGGTTTTTTATTCAGAAGTAAATTTATAGTTTTTATTGGATGTTGAAGTCATTGATTCGTTTATCTCCGTCCATCCGTGGACTG
>JAEYPM010000094.1 GCA_023410675.1 Bacillota bacterium
TTTTGAATATATATTTTTAACAATTAAAGAAGGAAATGGCATATAGAGTATAGAAATAATATATAAAGGACATTGTTCTGTTCATCCAAACTTTTAAGGAGGTAGTTATTATGAAGGTGTATGAAACGAAATTCATTCGCAACATTGCGTTACTAGGACATGGTGGTGCAGGAAAAACTACTTTAGCAGAGGCTATGGCATTTACTTCTGGGATTACTAAAAGGCAAGGGAAAATTGAATCTGGTAATACGATCAGCGACTTTGATCAAGAGGAGGTAAAACGTAGAATTTCTATAAAAACTTCTGTTATTCCAATTGAATGGAAAGAATATAAACTCAATATTCTAGATACACCAGGTTATTTTGATTTTGTAGGAGAAGCCAAAGAAGCTCTTAGCGTTGCAGATGCAGCATTGATTGTGATGCATGCAGGATATGGTGTTCAGGTAGGAAGTGAGAAAGCGTGGGAATATGCTACAGAGGCCAATATTCCTAAAATGATTTTCTTAACAAGTATGGATGATAAAAATGTAGATTATGAAGGCGTTCTTACGCAGTGTAAAGAAAAGTTTGGAAATAGTGTTGCACCTATTCAAGTTCCATGGTATGAAGGCGATCAATTTGTTGGGTATGTTCATGTACCAAAGATGATGGCAAGAAGATTTATCGGAACAAAAGTAGAAACTTGTGAAGTGCCAGAGCATCTTCTTGATAAGATTGCACCAATACGTACGATGATATTAGAAGCAGTTGCAGAGACCGATGAAGTACTTATGGAAAAATATTTTGCAGATGAAGAAATAACTACAGATGAGATTATGAATGCACTAAAAAGCGGTGTAGCTCAAAAAGAAATCGTTCCAGTACTATGTGGTAGTTCAGTCAATTCTACAGGAATATCTGTTTTAATGGACACTATGATTTCTTTATTCCCATCTCCAGATGAGGCAGATGCAGTAGTGGCTGTTGATTCATCAGGAAAGGAAAGCGAAGTTCAGTGTACACCAAGTGAGAAGCCTTCATTATTTATCTTTAAGACAATTGTGGATCCTTTCATTGGGAAATTCTCCTTATTTAAAGTAAAAACAGGTGTAGTAACGCCAGATACTCTATTTATCAATAAAAGAACAGAAGAAGAAGAAAAACTTTCGCATCTTTATGTGCTTCGTGGAAAAGAGCAGAATGAAGTTGATAAGTTGTATGCAGGGGATATAGGTGCTGCTGCAAAACTTAAAACTGTAAAAACAAATGATACACTTGCAGATAAATCATTTGCAAAATCATATCAAGGGATTGAATTTCCAAAGCCTTATGTAAAGATGGCGATTTTCCCTGTTGGCAAGGGAGATGAGGAAAAAATGTCTACAACTTTGCATAAACTTATGGCAGAAGATCCTACATTTAAAATAGAATATGATAAAGAGACAAGAGAGACAGTTATTTATGGAATTGGTGAGCAACAACTAGATGTTATAGTTAATACTCTTATGACAAAATATAAAGTGGATGTTACACTTAAAACACCTACTACTAGATATAGAGAAACAATAAAGGGAAAAGTAAATATAAGAGGAAAGCATAAAAAGCAATCTGGAGGACATGGGCAATATGGTGACGTCGTTATGGACTTTATGCCTTCAGGTGATTTAGAAACACCTTATGTTTTTGAGGAAAAAGTATTTGGAGGAGCAGTTCCGAAACAATATTTCCCAGCTGTTGAAAAAGGTCTTGAAGAATGTGTAAAAACAGGGGTGCTGGCAGGCTATCCAGTAGTAGGATTAAAAGCAATTTTGGTAGACGGTTCTTATCATCCAGTAGATTCCTCAGAAATGGCATTTAAGATGGCTACTACTGTTGCTTTTAAGGAAGGACTTATAAAAGCTCAGCCAACTATTTTAGAGCCTATAGCATTAGTGGAGATTGCGGTTCCAGATGATTATACTGGAGATATTATGGGAGATATGAAAAAAAGACGAGGACATATGATAGGTATGGATTTAGTTGGAAGTAAGCAAGTGATTAAGGCAGAGGTACCTATGTCAGAACTTTATCGCTATGCAACAGATGTAAGATCCATTACACAAGCAAGAGGAGAAGTAAGCTATAATTTTGTAAGGTACGAGGAAGCTCCTCAAGATGTCCAACAAAAGGTAATTGCAGCAAGAAAAGAATAAGTATAAAAAACAAAGGATATACGAGCAAGGTAAGCTCTAGTATATCCTTTGTTTTTAGTAATTATAGCTAGAAAGTAGGCTGAGTGTAAATAATCCGGTTATTAGTCCAATTACAAGGGCAATAGCAACAAAAATAATCATAATAATAAAGTATACATATCCAGCTTTATTCCAAGTTCTTTGGACGGTTAAAAATTCATCAACACTCTTAAACTGGCCACTCTTCCATGCCCATTCGTTTCCTTTAGCACCACATACAAACACCCAAATGAAATTAAAATAAGGGATTAATGCTAATAAGGCCATGTATGCACTATTGCCAATTCCCCAAAATGCATTAAACATAAAGGCACCCCAGTTCCATTTTTTGATTTCTGCGGGAACTATATCATAGTTCGGATTATTGTAGTTGCTTTGTGGCATATTTTGAGACATTGCAGGTTTAGGGGGTTGATATTCAAAATTCGAGAAGCTTGGATTTTGATCAGTACCTTCTGTTTTGCTAAGATCTACTTTTGATAATGCAAAGCCACATTGCGTACAGAAAGCTTCATCTCCTTTTAAAGGTTGATTACAGCTTGGACAATTCATAGATAATTCCTCCTTAAATATTTTGAATGAATACTATTCACATGGTATAGATTGATGAACTAAGTGAATGCATTCCTTTATATATAGTATTATTATGCTATAAAATATGAGTGAAGAAAAGAAAAAAATTTTAAGGATTCAAGTAATAATGTAACAATGCAAAATAGGCGTTGCATTTAATATACTTATATGGTAAAATTCCCTAAGGAATAATAGCGTTATAGTGATGAAAAGAAGTAGTAATATAACTTATTTTTTTAGAGAACTGTTGGTTTGGTGAAAAACAGTAAAATAGTTATATGAACTCGTCTTGGAGCTTCAGCCTGAAACAAAAGTAGGAGCTGACGGAAACTTCCCGTTACAGAAGATTTAAGTGCAGTAAAGGAATACGCCTTGCTGAATGTGAGTGGTACCGCGGAATGATAACTTTCGTCTCTAGAAATATTAGGGGCGAAAGTTTTTTATTTATATACTTTATTAAGGAGGAAAGGCAATGAAATATGATCATAAATGTATCGAGCAAAAATGGAGAGAAGCTTGGGAAAAAGAGCCTATTAATACACCAAAAGAAGGGAAAAAGAGTTACTACTGCTTAGATATGTTCCCTTATCCATCAGGAAATGGGCTACATGTTGGGCATTGGAGAGGTTATGTTCTTTCAGATGTATGGAGCCGCTATCAAGTTCTTAAAGAATACTATGTGCTTCATCCTATGGGCTGGGATGCATTTGGTCTTCCAGCTGAAAATTATGCTATTCAAAAGAAAGTACATCCGGCAGTGGCAACAGCAGAAAATGTAGCTAATTTTAAACGTCAACTCCATGATATTAGTGCTATTTATGACTGGAGTAAAGAAGTTAATACAACAGATCCAGACTATTATAAGTGGACACAATGGATTTTCTTAAAGATGTTCGAAAATGGTTTGGCTTATGAGAAGGAAATGCCAATTAACTGGTGCCCTTCTTGTAAAACAGGGCTTGCAAATGAAGAGGTAAAAGAGGGTACATGTGACAGATGTGGTACTACTGTTACAAAGAAAAATCTTAGACAATGGATGCTTAAAATCACACAGTATGCAGAAAGACTCTTAAATGATCTAGAGGGGTTAGATTGGCCTGAGAAGGTTAAAAAAATGCAAAGTGACTGGATAGGCAAAAGTTATGGTGCAGAAATAGATTTTAATATAGAAGGAACGAGTCAAGAAGTTAAAGTATTTACTACAAGACCAGATACATTATACGGAGCAACCTTTATGGTACTTGCACCTGAGCATGAGCTAATTGCAAAGATTACCACAGATGAGCAAAGAGCAGAAGTAGAGAAATATGTTTTTGAAGCTTCAACAAAGTCATCAGTAGATCGTATGGCAGATAAAGATAAGACAGGTGTATTTTTAGGAACATACGCAATCAGCCCCCTTAATGGAAATCGTATTCCTGTTTGGACTTCAGATTATGTTCTTGCAGATTATGGAACAGGGGCTATTATGTGTGTACCAGCCCATGATGAAAGAGATTTTGCCTTTGCGACTAAATTTAACCTTCCTATTATACAGGTGATTTCAAAAACAGATGAAGTGCAAGAGCTAGAGGAAGCTTATACAGAAGAAGGTGTTATGGTTAACTCAGGAACTTTTAGCGGAATGAAATCACAAGAAGCAAAGGAAGCTATTGCAAACTTCTTAGAAAAGCAAAATATTGGAAAGAAAACAGTTAATTATAAACTTCGCGATTGGGTATTTTCACGTCAGAGATATTGGGGAGAACCAATACCTGTTGTACACTGTGAAAAATGTGGCGTTGTTGGGGTAAAAGAAGAGGATCTGCCTATTAGACTTCCTGATGTAGAGTCTTATGAACCAACAGGAACTGGAGAATCTCCACTTGCAGCAATAGAAAGCTTTGTTAATACCACTTGTCCAAAATGTGGTGGAAAAGCAAAAAGAGAAACAAACACAATGCCTCAGTGGGCAGGTTCATCATGGTATTTCTTAAGATATCCAAACCCTCATAATCATAACGAACTGATTAGCAAAGAGGATATGAAAAAGTGGCTTCCTGTTGATATGTATGTAGGAGGAATTGAGCATGCAGTTCTTCATCTGCTTTATGCTAGATTTTACACTAAGTTCTTGTATGATATAGGCGTAGTTGATTTTGAAGAACCTTTTAAACGTCTTTTCAACCAAGGAATGGTTACGAAAAATGGTGCTAAAATGAGTAAGTCTAAAGGGAATGTAGTTTCTCCAGATGCATTAGTTGAGAAGTATGGTTGTGATTCTTTGCGTATGTATGAACTATTTATTGGACCACCAGAACTAGATTCAGAGTGGGATGATAGAGGAATAGAGGGTGTGAATCGTTTCTTAAATAAAGTATGGAAGCTCGTGACAGAAAATAAAGGGGCTAAAGATACAAAAGAAACGGAAAGAGTAAGACATAAAATGATTTATGATATTACTCAGCGTATGGAAAACTTCAATTTAAATACAGTAGTTAGTGGTTTTATGGAATATACGAATAAGCTTATTGATATTCAAAGAAAACAAGGTGGTATAGATAAGGAAACCATAGAGAAGCTTATAATTTTGCTAGCACCATTCACACCACATATTAGTGAAGAATTATGGCAGTTTACTGGGCATACAAAAACTGTATTTGAAAATACATGGCCTAACTATGATGAGACAAAGATGATTGAGGATGAAATAGAAGTAGCTATTCAAATCAATGGGAAGATGGCAGGAAGAATCTTAGTAGAAGTTAATGAGGAAGAAGATAAGGTGCTTGAACAAGCTAGAGTAGCAGCAGCCTCACGTTTAGAAGGAAAACAAATTGTTAAACAGATTTATATTAAAGGACGTATCGTCAATATAGTAGTTAAATAGGTGTATAGAGTATCAGAAGATGTTTAGTGTATAAGATGTTTCGCATATGACGAAACATCTTATTTTTTTATTATGTTGGATAATTCTTCTTTCCTATATAGTTTCTTGTATAATGATTATTGTAATAGCTGAGAAGACATCATATTAATGAGTGCATCAAATTTAGCCTTTTTGGACTGTGGTAATTTTTGCTTTAAAAATTCCATAAAGGCAACTTGCATATCAGGAGTTAAGGTAATATTTCTTTTTTTAGCCTCATTAGCTATACTCATAAGGCTACCAATTAGTTCAATATCTGTTTTGCCAGTTAAAGAACTAATCGTTTGTTCAAGATGATTTATAAAGCTAGGATCAACACTTTTAAAAGATGGATGTTCACTTAGTTTCATCATAAAACCTCCTGCTTAATTATTATTTTAGTTTGTGTTTAAAAATGTAGAAAGCATTTTCAACAACTGAAGTTGACTAGGCTCTAATACAGAAGAAAATTCATTGATGATATCACCAGGATTTTCATCATTCTGATCACGAGTAAGTTGAACTGGGAAGTCTCCATCAGGATTTTCTTTATTTATAAGTTTTTCGTTAACACTTGACGTAGGCTTTGTAGCCATTATTTTCTGGAATTCGGTAAATTTCAGAGCCATATCAATCAAATAAGCTCTATTAGGGTTTATATTTTTTTTAACATCATGAAGTAGATGGGTGTGCCAGCCATTTTTTCTTTCCACACTAATTGATTTAACAAAATCATCAGAAGAAAAAAGTTTTATAGTATATAAAAGCTCAAATGCTTTAATAAGAATGACCATATTTTTTTGAGCGTCTCTATCTAAATAGGGAACAAGGCATTTGCATACTACTAAAGTATCAGTGTTTATTTCTTTATCTATCCTATGCATAATTACTCCTTAAGAATTTCCTCTATTTAAATGTATGATGTTAGACAAAATAAATAGAACTTTTTTTAGTTATTTTTCTTCGTTAATGTGAATAAAATAGTAGAGAACTTTGAAAATGAGGAAGAGTGAGGAATGGATGCAAATGGTTTAACTCTAGATATTCAAAAAGATATTAATGAGATTAGTACGCTCGTATGGGAATACATACAAGCTAAGTATATAACTAAGCTTAAGAGAAAAATTAGTGATTATAGAAAGGAATCAGAATGCCATCTTTCAAAAGAAGCACAACTGCTAAGATCTATGATTCCTTTTATTCCTGAACAGAAGGACTTATTTACACAGATATTAGATATTATTATTTATAATGATATTATTGAAAGAGGATTAAAAG
This sequence comes from Bacillota bacterium, assembly GCA_023410675.1. Classification (GTDB taxonomy): domain Bacteria; phylum Bacillota; class Clostridia; order Lachnospirales; family Cellulosilyticaceae; genus JAEYPM01. The sequence continues at coordinate 6,952 of JAEYPM010000094.1, forward strand.
AGTATGATCACTTTTCATACTTATATTCAGATGAAAGCAAAGAGATTGAGCGTATCAAAAAGATAATATATAAGCTGATTATCTTTTATATTATTTTTTCAATAGACAAAAATTTTAACCCTAAAAAATAAAATGATAATGCCCCACAAGAATTCTTGTGGAGGCATTATCATTTTTATAGTTCTTCTCTAAGCCCTAAACAGTTAGGCTTTAGAAGAAAATACGCAAGAGCTGCTATCCATATCCAATTAGTTTTATTGCTGAAAATGTTGCCAACGCCATACTGAAGATTATCAAAAATGTTATGTCCTCTTTCGCCCTCTTCACCCTCGCACTTGCGGCCAAATCCAAAATCAAAATCATTATTGAGAAGTAAGAAAGCTCCTAATATAAGTAACCAAAGGTTGTTTCCTAAAAAAGTTCTTTGTTCAGTGTCCATGTTTGTTCCCTCCTATTCATGAATTGTATATAGAATTCACAGGATGAATGTAAGGTTATATTATGTGAATTCACTATACCTAATTGTATGATAATATTTTCTAAATAATAACAGTCTTTTGATTAAAGACTCAGAATGTTAATTTTAAATGTGAAATGAGGAACCAAAAGGTCCCTCACAATATATTTTAGCAGAATGAACAGTAGTTTTCGAGAAGGAAGTATACAGCTATTGCAATTAGGAATGATACCCAAGAACTATTATCGTTTCCACAACCAAAATCAAATATACTATTATTTCCATTGCCTACGCAGAATATAATAATAAGGCCTAGTAATATAATCCATAGCCAAGAATTGTTATTACACATTATAAATCATCCTTTCGCTTATCAGTAATGAAGTTATTAGGTTCTTCATTAATATAGTATGAAAAATGGTAAAAAGTGTTACAAAAATTTCATAGTATATACTTTAACGGATATATATGGAAAGTAAGGTAGACATTTTTAAGTGCTAAATAATCATTGTGTAAATAATTTGATTAAGACTTAAATGGCGTGTGTAAATTTTTGATGATAAAATTTAGGACTAATTTTTTAAATAAATTATATTGTTGTATTTTATTTATTATGAGGAGTAATTGAATTATTACAAATTAGCAATTAATTCTATTTTTAGTTTTGTGCATCAATGATAACATCGTATTAAGAACATCACAGCAAAATATCTATTATTTGGAGGTAATTAGCAATATATTTATTACTTATTCACAAATAAAGATATTTTAAAAGAAAATATCAATCTTGTGATGTTAGATACATGAAAATGGGAGGGAAATTTATGAAACTAAAAAAGAGTTTAAAAAAGAGTGCAATAGCTGTTTTAAGCACTGCTTGTTTATTAAGTACAATAATGAGTGGGTGCAATAAAGCAACAGATCCAAATGAAAAAGATCCAGAAGCAACAACAGCCGTGCAGACTAGCGAGAAAACCACAAGTGGTGCTACCATTGATACTTCAAAACCAGTTGAACTTAAATGGTTTTACATTGGTACAGGGCAACAAGAAGCAGTAGATGAAATTGAAGAAGAGATTAATAAATACCTTAAAGACAATACAAATCTTAATGCAACGATTCAGCTTCAGTGTTTTGACTATGGATCATATTCTCAAAAACTTCAAGCAATGATTGCAGCAGGTGAGGAATTTGATATTTGCTTTACATCAAGCTGGGCAAACAATTACTATTTAAATGCACGAAAAGGAGCTTTTCATCCTATAAATGACCTAGCAGCAACTTATGCACCAAAACTTTTTGAAGTCATTGATCCAGGATTTATTAAAGGGACACAAATTGATGGTGTCAACTATGCAGTACCTACTAATAAAGAAGCGGCACATCAATGGGGCTTTGTTATTAGAAAAGATATCATTGAGAAATACAACATGGATATATCTACAATTAAGAAGTTTGAAGATATTGAGCCATTCTTACAAATAGTTAAGGAAAAAGAGTCAGGTATGTATCCACTTGAAGCAGTTGTAGGGGAATCTCCATTTAGGGTGTTAGATTTTGACAGAATTGGCGATCAAAGATATCCTGGCGTTGTTCATAATGATTCAAAGGATATGAAAGTATTTAACGAATTGGAAGCTCCAGAAACTCTAGACTTCTTCAAAACAATGAATAAGTTTTATAAAGCAGGATATATCCGTGAAGATGCAGCAACAGTAACAGATTATACACAAGACCAAAAAGCAGGTAAAGTATTTGCTGCTATCCGATCTTTAAAACCAGGAAAAGATATTGAGGAATCCAATACGTTTGGTCATGAGTTGGTTCAAGTTCCTGTAACACCACCTATTAAATCAAATGCAGAGATGACAGGTTCATTGCAAGCTATTTCTGTAACATCTAAGAATCCAGAAAGAGCTATAATGTTCCTTGAATTAGTAAATACAGATCCAACATTAAGCAACATCATTAACTATGGTATAGAAGGAAAACACTATATTAAAGTAAGTGATAATGTAATCAAAGCAGGTCCTGAACTTGAAAAGTATAATCCAGGAATAGGATGGGTATTTGGTAACCAATTTATCAGCTATGTATGGGATAATGAAGCACCAGATAAATGGCAGCAATTCTTAGAATTTAATAAGCAGGGTACAGAGACAAAAACACTTGGATTTGTATTTGATGCAGAACCAGTTAAGACGGAGATTGCTCAGTGCGTAAATGTTTGGGATCAATATATGCCAGGTCTCGAAACAGGTACTGTTAATCCAAATGAAGTACTTCCAGAGTTTATTAAGGCAATGAAAGATGCTGGTGGCGATGAAATTATTGCAGAGAAACAAACACAATTAGATGCATGGTTAGCTGAGAACAACAAATAAAGCTTTAAGTATTCCTTGATAGCATGCTGTATACGGGTCTCCCCATCCGTATAAATTAGAAAGGGATCTTAATAATAAATTTGAATGAGTGACAAGATAAAAGAGTCTCCTTTGAGGGCGCAACTTAGGGATTTACGATAACAAGTAAGTTTTGAGCGACAGCCCCAAGTGGTGGTACAAAAGACCAGTCATGTGCAATGTTTGCCTGACTGGTCTTTTGTTAGTGTTCTTGTTCACTAGATGCATTGATGACCTTTTCTGCATCTTCTCTATGGATGGTATAATAGTAGAGTACATCTAAAATTTCCCTATCTAGTGTTTGTGTTTCAATATTATTAAAGTCATTTTCGTGAATGATTGAGGTAATAGTTTTCAGCTTTTCCTTAGGTAATCTTGAAAACGCTTCCCACCATTCATCAACCAAACCATTTTCTTCAAAATGCAGCCTGTAGACTATCATTGCTTCTGGCATATAGAGTAGTTTTTCAAATTCAGACTCATTACTGCCAAATGCCTTGTTGAAAAAGGATTTTCCACGTCCTATCTTCCCCTTCGTAGAGTTTAGGACAGCCTGTATTGCTCGGATATACTTCCTATTCCAATATTTGCCTGTGTAGAATCTGTTCCTGAAATATTTCGGATCATGAATAGGATGATATTTCATGGGGGAAGAGTAAATACTAACACCCAGTTCTTCGCATAAATCTATGTTTAATTTTAGTCTGCGATATAAATCTACAGACTTATCTTCATAGTTATAAAGTAAATAGTTAGACATATCCTTAATTCCATTTTTCGCTGCCAGTCGTATTGCTTTTTCGTATGTGTCACGAAGACGCCAATCGTCGAAAGTTACTCGCAGTGGCCGAATTGGTATCTCAGCCAACTTTTTTACCTTTTCAGGGCTTCTACTTAAAATCCTGGCATCAACACCTTGATTGAAATCTACATATCGTGCTTTGGGAATATTCTTATACATCACTTCGAAAAATGGTGCAAAATAGTCTGCCAAGCTTAGAATGGTATCTTTTTTGGCTGTATAAATGTCGTTTAGCTTATGAGTCTTTAGTTTTTGATAAAGTTCATCTTTGACCGATACATCTTTCTGTTTTGAAAGAAGTAGTTGATATTGTTTAATCATACTTCTTATGTATCCACGGTCATTTATCCCGCTTTGCAATCCATGTATCGTTATTAAATACTTATTCGGTTCAACATATTTTGTTTGCCGTCAAAACCACAGGCCTTAATCTCATCTATTATTTTTTCAAAATCCGATGAGGCAAGAACATTGTTATCCAAAAGCAATAAATTGCGTTTATCACCAAATGCTTCTGAAACAGCTTCAATCTGTTTCGTGATTGGAATATAGCTACAATATTTCAGCTCAAGCCTTGGCACAGCACAAAATGGGCATTTATTGACACATCCACGAGTCATATACCCATAATATCCATCATGTTCTGGATATACATAGTCAATCTCTTCCAAAATAGAATAGTCAAGAGACACATGGTCGATTATGATTTCATTATCATCATATTCACCACCCTTATCAAGTAAACTGACAAACGGTTTTATACCTGTTTCCTTTTCTATTTCATCCGGCACAACAGACGCAGCAATCCCCCCCACTAATACTTCATTGATATTCTTACAAAAAGGTTTAAAGAAGTTTATGGTATCAATGGTTTGCGCCCAGTAAAATGTAAAAAAGGTAACTTTATCACCAAGCATCTTGTGATAGGTAGCTAATTTCATCAACCCCATTGGGGGATATTTATTTTTATAATTAGGTTCAACTAATAGCACTCTTCTATTCATTTGCTCAACTCGTCCTGTATTTTTTTGATTAGTTCCTGACTTAGGTTTTCTGGCAAGACATCATTGATTATACCATAAATACGCGAAACTAATTTTTGCTGTTTTTTATCAAGTCTTGACAACCCTTGTGTTACATAACTTGGTTTTGTCGGTGTCGGCGGTGTTTTTGATTTTGCTGCCTGAGTAGGTTTTGGAGGTTCAATCGCATCAATTGCTGGCTGATATGTATCTTCGATTTTCTGGATAACTCGGCTGAGGGGTTCTCCAGAAGTAGTCTTACTTCGTAAATTAACAAGTGTTCTCTGAGCCTTCTCACTTTCAATGCGTTTTGCGTCTAGATCACGCTCTATTTTTTCCCGCTCCTTGTCATCAACAAAGCCAGTGATCTTCTTTTTTTGATATTCAGCTTCTTTTTGACGATATGTAATCTCTTTCCTATATGCACTTTTTGCGTCATTCGCACCATGGTAAACGCGATGCATAGTCGAGAAATACTCCTGCAGTTGTGCTTCTAATTCGTTGCGAGGACTATTTTCGTTAAAATAGTCCCTTCTTGTTTATGATAATCTAAAATTACCCTAGTAAAACAATTGAAAATTCCCCTAGAAGAAATATATAATACCCCTATGATAATAACTTTCATGGGGAGGCTAAGGGGATGATTAATCTGATACAAAAACAAGAAATAATTCTATCTCATTTCAGGGAAGGGAAATAACAATGGGAAATTCATAGGCAAACTGGAATAGATAGAAAAACCATTAGAAAATATATTAAAGAATATGAGTCGAAAAAACAGATACTACTTAATTCAGATCATAATAATAAAGAATTAATATCTGATATAGTAGCTCCTCCTAAATATGATAGCAGTGGCAGAGTGAGGAGAAAATTAACAGATGAAATGATAAATAGAATCCACTTTTTCTTGGAGGAAAACGAAATAAAAAAGACTACAGGTAGGAGTTAGCAACAAAAGAAAAAAATCGATATTTATGAATGTTTAATAGAGGAAGATTTTAATATTAGTTACACAACTGTTTGCAACTATATAAGAGAAAATACAGAGCGATCAAAAGAAGCGTACATAAGACAAGAATATGAGTTAGGAGAAGTATGTGAATATGATTGGGGTTATGTAAATTTAACAATAAATAATAAACCTAAAACTTTTCAAATGGCAGCTTTCACAAGTGCAAAAGGTAATTATCGTTATGCCAACTTATATCATAATCAAAAAATGGAAAGCTTTTTAGATTCCCATGTTAAATTCTTTAATGAGATTAAAGGCGTCTATCGAACAATAGTATATGACAATATGAAGATTGTGGTAAAGAAATTTGTAAGTAGAACAGAAAAGGAACCTACAGAAGATCTTTTAAAATTATCATTATACTACGGATTTAAGTATAGGTTTTGTAATCCACGGAGTGGTAATGAAAAGGGTCATGTAGAAAGAAGTATAAAATATATAAGAAGGAAAGCTTTTAGTAAGAAGGATAACTTTAATAGCATTGAAGAAGTTAACGAATATCTCAGAGAACAGCTCCAAAAACTTAATGCTCGCACTAAAGGATATAATAAAGGCAAAACTCCGAAGGACATTCTTAACGAGGAAAAACCATATTTAATCAAGTTAATGCCTAGCTATGATACTGCTAGAATAGCTGAACTTAGAGTAACCAAATATTCAGTTGTAAATATTGATGAAAATAAATATTCAGTACCAGATAATTTAGTGGGGGAATTTGTATTTGTAAAAATATATCCAGGAAAAGTCTTAATTTATCATAAAAATAAACTCGTTTCAGAACACACTAGAAGTTATGGGTTACATGCTTGGAATATAAAGATAGAGCATTATGTAAAGACATTAAAAAAGAAGCCTGGAGCCCTTCATTCTAGCACAGCCATGCAACAAATGAATCCCACGCTTCAAACCATATACAATAAGTATTATACACAAAATCCTAGAGATTTCATAGAACTTCTTGAATTGATTGGTGAAAAGGGATTAGTAAAAATTCAAATGATAGTTCAAGAGTTGGAAGACTTAAGTCCAAAGGGCATTAACACAGAAAAAATAAAGATGCTTTCTAACAGAGATAAAAATGCACCAAGTACAAGTGCAGATAATAAAGAAAGGAATACAGAAGAGATAGAAAAACAATCTAAGTTAATATTGAAACTCTACGATAATCTATTAAATAAGTCATCTGTAGCCTTTCATAAGGAGGCTAAAGTAATATGATTAAGAATGTAATAGATGAAAAAATAGAGTTAATTTCAAAGGAACTTAAATTACCATATATCTCTAAGTCCTTTAAAGCAGATATACAAGAAGCAAATAAAGATAATAAAACATATGATCAATTCCTATATGAACTATTAGAAAAAGAATATGACCTTAGAACAGAAAATGGCAAAAAGAATAGGATTCGAAATGCTAGATTTCCATATAAAAAACATATAGAAGACCTAGTAATAGAAGACTTGCCAGAAGATGCAAGGAATAAAGTAAAGGCAGTTTCTTCGCTGGAGTTTATTGAAACTGGGCAAAATATCATACTTGCTGGGAATCCTGGTACTGGTAAAACTCATATGGCCATAGGCATAGGTGTAAAGGCCTGTAGTGCTGGCTACAAGGTACTGTTTACTACTATCCCTCTATTAGTTAATGAATTAAAAGAAAGCAGGTCAGACAAAACTCTTCGAACTTTTGAAAAAAGGTTCGAAAAGTATGACCTAATTATAGCTGATTAATTAGGATATATTTCCTTCGATAAGGAGGCTTCAGAACTGCTTTTCACATATCTTTCTTTAAGAGCTGGCAGAAAATCAACAATTATAACTACAAATTTATCTTTTTAAAGGTGGTACTTGACTTATAATTGAATGGATTTGTTGTAGAAAAATGTAGCTTTATATACTTTTATCTGTAATATAGGGATAATGGTGATAAAAATGTATTTATATAGCAAAAATGTGTTGGCATAGGATGTATATAATGTTATAATTTTTTCTGATTGTAAAAATATTATTACAGGAGGGAATATTTTGAAAGCAAAAAGAAAGATACTAAGCTTATTTCTAATTCTGACTATAGTTATGACAACATTACCAGCACAACTCTTTGCTACAGAAACACTACCTAAACAAGCACCTATGCAGAAAGTAGACATGTTAGATACAAAGACGACAACCTCTGCAGGAATAGAAGTTAATCAACCTGTTATCTATAAAGGTAATGGATTTGAGGCAGAGTTTGTAGTAAATAGTAAATGGCAAGGAGCTTTTAACGCAGAGATAAAGCTTACAAATACAGGAAGTAAAACAATAGAAAATTGACTATTAGAACTTGATTTTGTTCATGAGATTACAAACATATGGAATGCTGATATTATAGAGCATAAAGATCATACATATAGGATTAAAAATAAAGGCTGGAATGCTGATATTTACCCAGGGCAGACAGTTACCATAGGATTTGGGGCTAATTGTGAAGATATTATTAGTGCACCAAGTAGTTATAAGTTTCCTATAACAAGCGTAGAGACTAATCAAGAGGATTATGCTATAGACTTTAAGGTGATTAGTGACTGGGGACAGGCCTTTAATGCTCAAATTACTATAAAAAACAATTCAGATAAAACTATTGAAGACTGGACTTTAGAATTTGATTTTGACAGAAGAATACAGCAGTTTTGGACAGCTCAAATAGAAAGTCATGAAGAAAATCATTATGTTATAAAAAATGCAGGCTATAATGCAAATATTATGCCAGGTCAAACCTTAGAACTTGGTTTTTCAGGTACACCAGGCAATGTATATAGTAAACCGAGTGGCTATAAATTAATTCATATAGGGCTAGGAGAAGATAAAGAACCTGAGGAAGAAGATGAGTATAAAGATACAGATGAAGATTATCTTGAAGACGTAGTTGAAAAGGAACTAGGAACTGATCCTAAAGATAAAGACACCGATAAAGATGGACTAGAAGATGGATATGAGTACTATGAGCTAGAAACAGATCCATTAAAACAAGATACGGATGGTAACGGCATATCTGATGCGGATGAAGATTTTGATAAAGATGGACTTACTAATCTAGAAGAGCAAGAAGCACATACAGAACCCTATTATGAAGATACCGATAATGATGGGATTAATGATGGGGATGAAGTAAAGAAATATAATACAGATCCTTTAGTATTTAATGAGATAGACTATGAATTAGATTCAGATAGCGACGCACTACCAGATGGCATAGAAATAAGAATGGGAACAGATCCATATAATGAAGATACAGATAGTGATGGCTTACCTGATGGGTATGAGGTTACTGCCATAGGAACAGATCCATTAAAACAAGATACAGATGATAATGGCCTCTCTGATGCAGATGAAGACTATGATGAAGATGGGTTAACAAATAATGAAGAATATCAGCTTAAGACAAAACCAAATAGTAAGGATACAGACCTAGATGGTTTATTAGATGGTGAAGAAGTAAATAGATATAAAACAGACCCACTTGAGTATGATACAGATAAAGACACCATTGGTGATGCAGATGAGATCAAAATAGGACTTGATCCGTTAAATCCAAGAACACATGGTATTCCAGATAATGAATACATGTTTGAGCAAAGTGTAGCTGAAGAAAACTTAGCAGGTATTAATACAGAAGATAATCCATATGCACTAGAGGTAGATCTCCTTGCATCAGGAAATGCACAGGATAAAGTGATGGTGCAAACAAGCACTTATTCAAAATCACTTGTAGGAAATGATGCTATTGTAGGTAAGGCTATTCAGATAGGGTATGCAGAAGGTAAAATCAAGGAAGGAACACTTTCTTTTAAGCTAGAGGAGAATTTAGTTCATGATGGATTGTATGAACAGCTTGATGGATTAAAAAATTACTATGCATTTACATATAGTGATGAAGGTAATGTTCCTGTTCCAGTGCCAACAGAATATGATGAGGCAACAAACACCTTAAAAGCAAACATAAAAGAGCAAGGCACTTATTTTATAATGGAT
>JAEYPM010000007.1 GCA_023410675.1 Bacillota bacterium
CTCTGCCATGGTAATTAAAGCCTTTAACGGTGAACTTTACAGTTGTATCGGTGAAAAAGTCTATGCTCTTGAGGTATTGCCAGAACACAAGCTTGCCTCAAAGGCTTTTGACCTAGTTGCTCTTCCTACAGAACCTAAGCAGAAATACATTCCACCTATGAGCCATCCTTGGAAACAAGCTTCATTTGAACGCTATCTTAAAAAGCAGGCACACAGGCAAGATCTGCAAGAAAAAACTGCCTAAATGTGAATTAGTTCTTTTCTTTTCTTTAAAGCTACATGCTTCTAAGACTTATTAAGTATGCTTAAAATCCAAAACACAGTTATCCTTAACCTCTTAACTATGCACTACTTAAAAGCATAAATTATGTCAAGGACTTGCCGCTTTAGCGGTGCGTAGCATCCTTGATAAGATTTGTGGTTTTAAGTACCCTTTTAAAAGAGGTAAGGATAAAATACTCAAATAAAAGCACCAGAAAACTGGTGCTAATGTCTAAACAATTTGCGGACATTTTCAAAAATGGTTGACATATTTTTTATTACTTACCCATCTTAACTATAATTGTTTTGCTTCCTTTTATATTCATACGCTAATCAAATTAAGCTTCTAATAATATTTTATTAATTCCCATTAATACCTCTTCTCTATCTGTTAGAACATCATAAAATCCCTTGCTATAGTAAAGTCTTTGTATATCCACTGTTCTAATATCTCCTATTTGCAATCTTGTTAAATAGCCATTTTTAAATCCCTTTACTTGAATGTCTATCTGAAATTCTGGGTTTGCTGGCAAAGAAGTAGGCTTCACAGAAGTTGTTGGTATAATTACAAACTTACTCTTGAAGTACTTAAAAATATAGCACCAATGCCCACCATATAATTCTTTTGGGAACCCTCTTGTTAAATTAAAATATGCAAGCTGATGCGTCCTTGGAATTTTTTTAGGTGTATAGATGGTCGTTGAAGGATCTCCTGTTTGACTCGGTGTAAGTTTATCATAAAAATAATTGAGCTGACCTATTTGATACTCTAAGTCCTTAATAAACCCCTCTATGTCTCCATAATTTTTTAGTGATTTTAAGCTCATGGTAATTTGATTCATTCTTGATTCAATATCCATTTTTGTATCCTCCCACAGAATACTTAATATTCATTTAAATCAACAATAATATATTACCATATTTTTACATAAATGAAAATATTTTTAATTAAAATAATAATATTAAATATTCAAATTCACTTACTACAAGATAATTGATCGAGGTTTTTCGCTGGGTAATCCAATAGTAATTAAGATGAATAATGCATATACTAACATCAATCCAATATGTAGTGAAAAAAAATAATTAATTAATAATTCTCATAATATTTTGTTTTATTATACAACAATAGTCCTTCAATCGTAAAAAATGATATATTTATCTTATTTATCTATGCCAAACACAAAAAGTTCGTTATAATGGGTTTGTCCATTATATAATAGAAAGGTTTTTTGATGATGAACAAATTTAAGTTAAATAGGCTCAAAGAAAAGTTAGACTTCATTTCAGTTAATTTTTTTATTTATATTTTCAAATGTGTTCTTGGTGCTTCTATTTGTTACTTATTCCATTACTTATTCCCTGAATTTAGGTTTTATTGGAGTATAGTATCTGTGGTTCTTGTTATCTCTCCAGATGATATAGAATGCAAAGAGCTCCCTATTTCTCGTATTAAAGCAAATATTATTGGTTCGTTAGTTGGACTTATTTTGTTTTTGATTCATCTTCCTAATCTTGTTTTCATGTGTGTTGGTATCCTATTGACTATTTTTATATGCAACATGATCAAACTGGGGGCTGCTACACGTTCAGCCCTTGCAGCTCTTGTAATTGTTTTAATTCAAGAAAGTACAGATGTTTCCTTTATTAGTGCTTTTCAGCGTATGCTTAGTGTTGTTATCGGATGTTTTACAGCACTAATTATTAATTATGGTGTTGAATTTATTATCAATGCACACAATCGTTTTAAAAATACATATTTATTTAATTCGGAAAAGTAAAAAATTATTTGATTGACAGGGGAATTAAGCTATATTATTCTATTTTTCAAGGGGGGTGTTCCCATTATGGAACAAAAAAAAGCAGGATTTTTTTCAAAAGTTTTCTATAGTATCTCTAATATGAGTTTTTATGTAACTGTAATAAAAGAATCTGTAGGAAAGGCCTTTAAGTATTTAGTATTATTTTCTTTGATACTTGGAGCAATTAGCTCAATAAAACCGATTATATCTTTCTTAAGTACAATTGATCTATTAGATGATTTTCTCACAAAGGATGTACCAGATTTTACATTTACAAAAGGTGAGCTTACTATTGAAGGTAAGATGCCTATGGTTATTGATGCTGGTGATCGTGCAGCTATTATTATTGATACCTCTGGTAAGTCAGATGAGAGCGTTTTAGATAAATACAACCAAGGTACCTTTATCTCTAACACATATATGATAAACAAAAAAAATGCTGCCCAAACAGAACGCATTGATTTTTCTCAGCTTGATTCCTTTACTTTTACAAAATCATCTCTTACTATATTTTTGTCTAGGCTAAAACCATTTACTGCCTTATTTCCTATAGTTATTATTATTGCTATGCTCACAGTCAAATTGATTGATTCAATGTTTATTAGTGTACTTGCTGCTATTGTCGGATCTATAATAAAAATAAATCTCAGTTATGTTCAGACCTATTCTATTGGTATTTATGCAATGACATTACCATCAATCATAGAATTTCTTGTTGGTCTATTACCTTTTAATATACCATTTTTCTTTGTACTCTATTATGCTATAGTAATTATTTATCTTTACAATGCATTTTCTCATATTAAGAAGGAAATGGAAATGCAAGCTAAAAATGATGCACAATTGATATAAAATGAATTAAAAGCTCATAAACTAATATACGCCCTTTAGATAAATAAGTAGAACTGTGTACTATCTATCTAACAGGGCGTATTTTTATACTCTATATTGCGTATATAGAACTCAAATCTAGGCTATAAGTTATTCCTTGTGTATTCGGCTGATATTAGTGCTTAAAATGTCTCATTCCTGTAAATATCATGGCTATGTTATTTTCATTACATACCTTAATTGAATCTTCATCTCTTACAGAGCCTCCTGGCTGAATTATGGCTGTTATTCCAGCAGCTACAGCTTCTTTCACGCAATCATCAAATGGGAAAAAGGCATCTGATGCAAGAACACTTCCATCTACAACTTCTTTCCCTAAAAACTCTATCCCATGTTCTATGGCTTGCTTAGTAGCCCATATTCTATTGGTTTGCCCACCAGCTAATCCTACAGACATACCATCTTTAGCTAGTGCAATACCATTAGACTTAACATGTTTTACAAGCTTCCATGCAAAGAGTAAGTCTTCCATTTCTTTTGGTGATGGCTGTCTATTTGTAACAACTTTCAACTCTTCTTCGTTTAATAACAGTAAATCTTTTGACTGAACAATCATACCGCCACCTACTTTTTTCATATCAAAAGCATGTGGATCTTTGTATTCAATATCTTCTAACTTAAGCACTCTTAAATTTTTCTTAGATTTAAGAATTTCAAGGGCATCTTCATCATAAGAAGGCGCAATAATGATCTCTAGAAAAATTTTAACCATCTCTTCAGCTGCTAACTTATCCACCTTTCTATTGGCAACCACAATACCTCCGAAAATAGATAGAGGATCAGCTTTATATGCTTTTTGATAAGCTTCTAAGATTGTTTCTCCACTTCCAACACCACATGGATTTGCATGTTTTACTGCTACAATAGTAGGTACTTTAAATTCTTTTAGGAGTTCAAGTGCACCATTTGCATCATTAATGTTGTTATAGGATAATTCTTTACCATTAAGCTGCTTTGCATCTGCAAGTGTTCCCTTGGTTTTTCCAACTTCCATGTAAAAAGCAGCTTCTTGATGAGGGTTTTCTCCATAACGCATATCTTGAACTTTCTCAAAAGTCATGGTTAATTTTTCTGGAAGTTTATAATCTCCTCTTTGCACTTTAAGATAAGAGGCTATCATTGAGTCATAATTTGCTGTGTGTTCAAATACCTTTGTGGCTAAGTAGAAATTAGTTTCTTTTGACACTTTTTTGTTGGTCGTTAGTTCTTTAAGAACTACCTCATAGTCCTCAGGATCTACTATTACTGTAACATCTTGGTTATTCTTTGCTGCAGAGCGAAGCATAGTTGGACCACCAATATCTATATTTTCTATTGCTTCTTCTAATTTTACACCAGGTTTTAAAATAGTTTGTTTAAAAGGATATAAGTTAACAACAACAATATCAATATTAGAAAGTCCTAAAGATTTCATCTGTTTTTGGTGTTCTTCGTTGGCTCTAATATTTAATAGTCCTGCATGAATAGCTGGATGAAGTGTTTTTACTCTTCCATCTAAACACTCTGGAAAACCTGTTACATCAGAAATACCTATTACATCAACACCCGCATTTTTTAAAGTATTATAGGTTCCACCTGTTGATATAATGTCTACTCCTAGTCCTTTTAACTCTTTTGCAAATGCTATAATACCTGTTTTGTCTGACACACTAATTAATGCTCTCATTTTTCTCCTCCTTTTAAATATTTAAAATATTATTTTGTTTATAAAAAAGACCATCTGTCAATATTACATTTTATGTAATATTGCCCAGACGGTCGGCTTATTCTCTCTCATACTCCCTGCAAGTTTATTCTTGCTTATCCGTCAGTCATATGAGATATTATTAAGTTAATGGCTATGTTTATTATATATCATTTAGATTATTTGGTCAATAATTGAATCTATAGAGAAACCACTTAAAATTAAGTATGCTAATGTATAAAATGTACATTCTATAAGTATCAAAATATGATATACTTATTTTACTAAGAGCATATTTAAGGAGCACCAAAGATGGAAAAATATGAAATTACTAATAATAAAGAATTTATGACTATGCTACTCAAAACAACTCTTTTTGATACTTTTGAAACACGAGAACTATTAATTAAGACTGCTTTTACTTCTGTCATGGACGGAAGACGCAATAAAGACTATTTTTCATCTGACGAAAAAGACAGTTCTTCTTACCTTTTAACGTGGAATGAAATAAGACCTTATGCCTATAGTTTAGTTCATGGCAACAAACTGCCAACTTATTTCAAAATAATATTATCTACAAATGCTGATAAAACAGCAGCGATATCCCATGATGTCACTACTTTTTTTCTAAACATTGAGTTTCAAGATAACCAAATTACCTGTACCACTGCTACTGCCTATAAGGCATTTACAATGGACAAATCTGCAGAAAAAGCCTGGGATACTCGGATCCAAGACTTTTTATTTAAGTATCATTTTTTATAATCCAAGCATAGAACTACCCTCAGATGTAATCTTATAAAAGTCATTCGTAAAATCATAAACAGCCTTATCTGTAAGCGGATGATATAAAATATCCTTAAGAAGCTCAGGTGATACTGTTACTGCTCCAACACCTATTTCAGCTAGCTTTAATACCTGTTCCACATTTTTAAAGCTAGCAGCTAATACACCAGCTTTGTCATTTATCTTTGATAATATGTTGTGTATCGTTGTAGCAACCAATACGCCATCTGCACCAATCATATCTAGTCTATTGACGTATGGTGCAACCCACATTGCTCCTGTCTTTGCAGCTAACACTGCTTGCAATGGTGTATAGATAGCCGTAGCCGTAATATTGATTTCTTGTTTATGAAGCTCTTTCATAGCCTCTATTCCATCTGGCGTTACGGGAACCTTGATAAATATATTTTCACCTAGCTTTTCTCTCATATATTCTGCTTCTTTGATCATCTCTTCTGCCTTAGCAGATAGTACTTGTGCATGTAACTGCATATGATCTTCTAATACTTCCTTTATCATTTGAAGTTGCTTCATTGGGTTGTTTTTTTCTTTTGCTAGTAGTGATGGATTGGTTGTTACCCCATCAATTGGCAACCTCTTAATCATTAATTTAATATCTTCTACGTTTGCTGAATCAATATAAATTCTCATCGCTATTCTCCTTTTATGTCAATTATTTTATAGCTGTGCTAGCTGTGTATATACATTGATAAGTGATTCATACGCTAAATTAAAAATAGGATACATCTTTTCGTAAGTCGTTTTATTTTCTTCGTTTTGATAAGTACACTCTTCGGTTTTAAGAAACTGATGAACGATGTCAAAACTTTTAAAGATCCCTGTTCCTACGCCTGCTGTTATAGCTGCTCCCATAGAAGTAGCTTCCTCAAGATAATTTGGTTTTATGACAGGCATGTCATAAATATCAGCCATAATTTGTCTCCACAATGATCCTTTTGCTCCTCCACCTATTACTGTCATTTGATTGATGGATATATGCTGTTTAAAGCAGTTTAATATTACATTTAAGTTAAAACAAACACCTTCTAATACGGATCTAAAGAGATCTTCTCTTTTTGACTCCATCTTTAATCCAATAAAAGCTCCTTTTGCTTCTGTATTCCATCTTGGACTTCTTTCTCCTAATAAATAAGGTAGATAAATAAGACCTCTTGCACCTGGTGGTGACTGCTGTGCCAATTCATTAATAAGCTCATACGTATTTATATTTTTCTTCTGTGCTTTATAGTCTTCATAATTAGCTAGTTCTCTTTTAAGCCAACTATAAGAAGATCCACCTGCTTGCATCGTGCCACAAGGCATGATTTTATTAGGTACAACATGAACAAAATTAAACGTCCTCATAGCTTCATCATAAATTGGCTTTTGGCTTGTAAGAGCAATCCATGCAGAGGATCCTATACAGCTATACGCGTCTCCTTCATTAATACACCCAGCCCCCACTGTTGCACAGGCTCCGTCTCCACCACCAACCACTACAGGTGTCCCTGCTAAAAGACCTGTAAGTGCTTCGGCTTCACGTGTTATTCCTCCTAATAGATGTGTGGAAGGCACAACAATAGGTAATTTTTCTTTGTCTATTCCTGATGCATTTATAATTTTCTCTGACCAACTCATTGTATTTAAGTCAAAAGCATTTGTACCCGATGCATCTGAATAATCTGTAGCAAATTCTCCCGTTAGTTTAAAAAGTATATAGTCTTTACAAAGAAGCATCTTATAAGTTTTATCATATATTTCTCTTTCATTCTCTTTTATCCACATTAATTTTTCAATACTATAAGCTGGACTTGGTCTATGTCCTGTAATTTTATAAAAATCATTGACTTGTATTTGAACTGTCAGTTTTTGTGTTTGCTGCTTTGCCCTTTGGTCTGCCCATATAATAGCTGGTCTTAAAGGGTTTCCTTTATTATCTACACAAACACAACCTTGCATTTGTCCACTAAAAGAAACCGCTTCAATATCCTTAGGATCAATTCCTTCTAATATCTTCCTAGTGGTTTTAACTACTGCTTCCCACCAGGTATTGGCATCTTGTTCTGCCCAATTGTTATTAAAATAGTGCGTATCATATGGATACACCATACTTTTTATTAGGGCACCTTCTATGGTGTAAAGCACTGCTTTGTTACCTGATGTGCCTAAATCATGTGCCAATAAGTATTTTCCCATATTCCTTCCTCCAATACTATGATGTCCCTAAATTGTGTCCCGATAAATATTTTACCATATTTTCCCGAATAATGTTACCCTAAAAGTTATTTCTTCTCATAGGATTCTTGGTGCAAAACTTGTAGCTTAATATGTGTGTTTATACATAATAAGATGACTCTAATAATCATATATTAGAGTCATCTTTATCCATTAACTATTTAGGTGCTTTTACTTATATCATATCAAGCCTTATAACGCTCCAACGGTATCACCCTCTTAATCATACAGATTTTTAGCAAACACCAATTGTGCATTTATAACTTACATGATCAAGCATTAACCCATTTTTCATTGTTTTGATAAATTATTTTGCTCCCATTTGTTGTTCTTGAGCTTGTATCATACGTTTAACCATTTCTCCACCAACTGATCCAGCTTGTTTAGCTGTTAAATCTCCATTGTAACCCTGTTTTAGAGGTACTCCTAATTCTGAAGCAACCTCCTGTTTCATATTTTCTAATACGTTTTTGCTACTTTTGTTACTCATAATATTTCCCTCCTTCAAATGATATAAAGTTTTTCAAAAAAAGTTATTACTGATTTTGAGTGATAACCTTCTTTGATGGATAACCAACTTTTTTGTTGGTTATATTCATATAATGCCCGCTTATGTTTTACATTATTACAGCAATTTTTTCCATATTTTTATACTAAAGTGTAAAACCTATCGTTAAGTGACACAATTTCTTCTCTTGACATAGAAATTAAAATGAATAATATATTAAGTATACCGTTTAATATTATACACTCTAGGAGGTTTTAGGATGTCTAGACAAGGTAATCTATCAATTCATAGTGAAAACATTTTTCCGATAATCAAAAAATGGCTCTATTCAGATCATGATATATTTATTCGTGAACTTATCTCCAACGCTTCTGATGCCATTTTAAAGTTCAAAAAGCTTTCTAATCTTGGGGAAATTACAGATAGTTTAAATGAACCATTTAAAATTACCGTTACTTTAGATGAAGCAAATGGAACAATTACTGTATCTGATAATGGTATTGGTATGACAGAAGAAGAAATAGAAAAATATATTACCCAAATAGCTTTTTCAGGAGCAGAAGACTTTTTAGAACAATATAAAGATAAAATGGATCATGATCAAATCATCGGCCATTTTGGTCTTGGATTCTATTCAGCATTTATGGTTTCAAGTTTCGTGGAAATTGACACATTATCATTTAAAGATGATGCTACTTCTGTTCATTGGTCTTGTGATGGTGGTACAACCTATGAAATCTCAGAAGGTACAAGAGACAAACGTGGTACAGATGTTATTCTTCATATTGCTGAAGAAAGCAAAGACTTTGTTGACTTTTATAATCTGTCTCAAATCATACAAAAATATTGTTCCTTTATGCCTATACCTATTTATGTTGTTTCTAAAAAAGAGGATGCCCAAAAAGAAGAAAATGTTGATGCAGCAAAAGAAAATGTTGAGAATACTTCAGAAGAAGAATTTGCACCAATTAATGATGTAACACCTCTTTATGTAAGACAGCCTTCAGATTGCAGTGAAGAAGAATATATTAGTTTTTACAATAAAACTTTTACAGATCTTCATGAACCTCTTTTCTGGATTCATTTAAATATGGATTACCCATTTAATCTTAAAGGAATACTTTATTTCCCAAAACTAAAACATGAGCTTGAAACAATAGAAGGTAAAATTAAACTTTACAATAATCAAGTTTTTGTTGCTGAAAACATTAAGGAAGTTATTCCAGAATTCCTCTTACTGCTTAAGGGTATTATTGATTGCCCAGATTTACCACTTAATGTATCCAGAAGCTCTTTACAAAATGATGGCTTTGTAAAAAAGGTTTCAGATTACATTACTAAAAAAGTTGCAGACAAGCTTATTTCTTTATATAAGAAAGAAAGTGACAACTATAAAAAATTCTGGGATGACATTTCTCCTTTTATTAAATATGGCTGTCTAAGAGAAGAAAAATTCTATGAAAAAGTCAAAGAAGCTTTACTTTTCAAAACTATCGATGATGAATATGTTACACTTGACGAATATCTTACTGCTGTGAAAGATAAAAATGAAAATAAGATTTTCTATATTTCTGATGCAAAGCAACAATCTCAGTACATTAATATTTTTAAAGAGGCAAATCTATCTGCTGTTTACCTAGAACACTCTATAGATAATCCTTTTATCTCTCATCTTGAACATGAAAATCAAGGTATTAAATTTATGCGTATTGACTCTGATATTTCTGCTGCACTTAAAGAAAATTCTGAAGATCAGGCTGCAGATAAGGCTGAAGAAGAAAAGTTAACTGAGTTATTTAAAACAGCACTTAAAAAAGATAATCTAAAAATCTCTATTGAAAATCTTAAATCTGAAAATATAGCTTCTATGCTTCTTATTGGAGAAGATAATAGACGTATGCAAGAACTAATAAAAATGTATAGCATGGATTATATGTTAGGTCAAATGCCAAATACTGAAGCAACTTTAGTCCTTAATAGAAACCATCCACTGATTCAAATTTTATCACATAAAGAAATGGATGAAGAAAAAACCAAAATGCTTTGTGAGCACTTATATGATCTTGCACTGTTAGCTAATCAAACACTTTCTCCTGAAGCCATGGGTACTTTCCTTGAAAGAAGTACTGTACTTTTATTAATGTTAACGAAATAAAAGTTTTTATACAAACAAATATAAAGCACACAATCACTTCTAAATTGATCGTGTGCTTTATATTTGTTATACTTCAATCCACTCATCTATACTATAAAGATATATATATTTTTGCTTAACAGGCATCTTTGTAATCCCTGATAATGCCTCAGCATAGATTTGAAGCTGCTTTTGATATTTCGTTTTCATCATTTCTATGCTTTCATCAAGCATAGTTTCATTAATATAGTCCGTCTTATAGTCTATAATAACAAGTCCATCCTCTTCTATGAAAAAAGTATCTACGATTCCTTGTATGAGTATTTCCTCGTCTTCGGGATAACTTTCGTCAAGCTTTGAAGCTTTTATTAAATAAACAAACTGTTTCTCTTTCCACACATATTTTGCCTTCTGCATCCTTTTTACAATGTTTGAGTTTGCAAAACTAACCAATCTATTAAATTGGACAACCTTTACAGCTTCTTCTGAAATTTTGTTTTCCTTAACAAGGTTCATCAGTTGCTGTTTAATCTTTTCTTCACTATTATACTTAATGAAATCTAGTTGCTGGAATATGCTATGAATCAGTGTTCCTTTATAAGCCCCTTTAGTTTCTTGTATTGGTTCTGTAAAATATGGCTTTTTATAATCTGTTTCCTTTTCCTCATTGTATATAAATAAAGTTTTATCTGTACTCGCATTTTTTATTTGTGTCACAGATAATTTTGTTGGCAAAGTAGTTGCTTTTTGATAGCCATATTGAAAGTTAAGACGTCTATATATTTCTTCTTTTTCTTGTCCATATATTTGATTCATATCCCACTTTTCTAAAAGACTTAGTGCACTATCCATTGTATGTGTTTCTTTATTCATTTCTAAAAGAATCTCATCTTTATTTACTACTTTAAAACGCCATTTTGCTTTTCCTTCAAATAAGTATTCTGGTTTACTGTGGGTGATTTTCCTTATTGCGTCTATTTTCTCATGAGCAAATAGACTCATACCTATCCAATCAAGATAAGTTGCCTTTTGCTTGATTCCTAAAGGCAAAATAGACTTACCATCTCTACTTCCAAAAAGACTCCATTCTCTTGCCTTAGCTTCTATATTTTTAACCACCCCTGTAACAAAAAGCTTTTCTTTTGCCCTTGTTATTGCTACATAAAGAATACGCATCTCTTCAGATATATTTTCTGAAATAATTTTGTTTTTTATAGCCAGCTTAGGCAAGGTTTTATATCTAACATTTGTCTTTGTATCCACATAATCTGGCCCAAATCCAAGTTCATGATGAAGCAAAATACTATTTGTAGCATCTTGAGTATTAAATTTTTTGCTTGTGTCACATAAAATAACTATTGGGAATTCTAACCCTTTGCTTTTGTGTATCGTCATGATACGTACTAAATTTTCATTTTCTCCAATAAGTTTTGCTTCATCAAGTGGTGTATTTGATTCTTCAAGTTTGTCCATATACTGAATAAAATTAAAGAGCCTGCCCCCAGTGCTTTCTTCAAAATCACGTGCATATTTTCTTAGCATCCTTAAGTTTGCCTTTTTTCTTTCTCCTGTGGGCAAAATGCCTACATAATGATAGTACCCTGTTTCTACCATAAGCTTTGCAATAATTTCTTCTGTTGACAAATAACTAGACTGCTCTCTATATTGAGCCAGCTGATCAAAGAAATTTTTGACACTTTGAGAAGCTTCTGTTGTACTTACATATTTCGCAAGTGCATCATAAAAGGATTCTTCTGATGCCATCCTAATATGAACAAGCTCATCATAGGATATACCTACTATTGGCGAACGCAGTACTGTAATAAGTGGAATATCTTGAATGGGATTATCTATGATTTTTAAAAGACTTAACATCGTCTTTATTTCAAGTGCCTCAAAAAATGAGTTTTTCACTTCTGCATATACACCTATCCCTTTATTTTCAAGTGCCTCTTCAAATATATTGGCTTTATCCTTAATGGATCTTAGTAAAATAACAATATCTCTTGGTTCTAGCCTTCTATAATCTCCAATTTCACTGTCAAAGATATGGGTTGGATTTTCTTCCCCTTTTAATAGTTTATCAATAATATCTGCCGTCATAACAGCTTCTAATTCAATATTTTTAAGATCTTCAGCAGAATTTTCCTCCTCTTCTTCTTGGCTACTGCCAGCATCTGTTTGTAACACATAGAGCTGTATACTATCTGCTATTTGCTTTCCTTCTATGTTTCCCTGATTATATGGATTACCTACTTTTAACTCAGCAAATGAATTATATTCAATATCGCCAACTCTTTTACTCATAATCTGATAGAACAAATCGTTGACTCCATCTATAATATTTTCGCGGCTTCTAAAATTTCGTGAAAGTTCTATGCAGATATTTTTCTTGTCTTCCTCAATGACATGCTCTTGCCATTTATCCCAGCTTTCATATTTATTTGAGAAGATCAGTGGATTGGCAAGTCTAAATCTATAAATACTTTGTTTCATATCACCAACCATAAAACGCGTTGCTCTCCTATCATTATCTAGACCTGCAATAGCTTGCAAGATTGTTTCTTGCACACTATTGCTATCTTGATATTCATCAATATAGATTTCCTTATAATAATTGCCTAGCTCTATTGCTATATCTGTATAGCTAAGCTTCTCATTCCCTTCTTCATCCACTTCTTTTTTTACTAGGAGCTTAAGGCACAAATGTTCCAAATCATTATAGTCTACCAGCCCCTGCTCTTTTTTTGCTTCTTGAAAACGTGTATCAAATTCAATCACTAGTTCTATAATTGTTTTGATCACCTTCCCCGCCTGCATAATATCAAGTAATGTGTGTTCTTCACTAATAAGATCTAATTCGTCCTTTATCTTATTAATACTCTCTTTACCAAACTTTCTGTAACTCGCTATAAGCTCTTTAAGATCAAGATCACAACTGTCCTTTTTTATAGGTTTTAGTTTCTCAAAATCCACTTTTTTAATGATCTTACACAAATCATCTAATGTCTCTTGTTCTTGCATCTTTATTAAATAGCTTAAGTCACTTTCTAAAGCCTGTTTATAAAGCTCTGGGCCACTTGGATTATCACACATAAAAATTGCATACTCATACAGCGTAATTAAGTCTGTTATTTTTTCCATAGCCTCATCTTTTATTGCCTTCCCCCATGGGGTGTCTTCTAGAGTATTATAACGTTCACATAATTTATCTGCATGTTCTCTAAGCCATTCATAAGGAAATAAAGTACTTTTGGAGAATGTATTAATATCTAATATCATTTGCGTAAGCTGCTGCATACCACTTATACTTCCATATATTTGAGCAACTTCAAAAAAATCTGCATCTTCTTCTTCAAATTTTTCTTCTAATAAGTTTTCTAGTATTTCAAGCTTCATAATCGTAAGATCTGCTTCTTTGGCAACCTGAACATTTGGATCAATATCTAATACATTAAAATAGCTTTTGATGGTTTTTAAACAAAAGGCATGTATCGTAGAAATCGAAGCTGTTTGCAATAAAGACAACTGCTTCTCTAAGTATGCTATTTGCCTTTTGTCTTCAGGAAAAAGATCCGGTAAGTTTTCTAACGCCTGTATTATATCTAACAGTTTATTCGCTATACGTTCTTTCATTTCCATAGCAGCAGCATTTGTAAAGGTTACAATTAAAAACCTATCAATATCTATTGGCTCTTCATATTCATTACCAATTACCCTGTTAATAACCCTCTGGGTTAATATTGCTGTCTTACCTGAGCCAGCGGCTGCTGATACCAATATATTCGATTCTCTTTTATCGATAGCTGCCTGCTGCTCTTTTGTCCATCCCATCTATCGTTCCTCCTTAAGATTGCATATTCTTCCCCATATTTCATCTTTGCTTAGTGGCTGTAATATATCATGGGTATTTCCATTTTCCTTTTCATCAAATTGGCAAATAGTATGATACTTACAAAAAGCACAAGGATTTTTGTCTCTCAGCTTAATGGGTTTTGCACTAATTCTTCCATCAAGTATACCCTTACCTAATTCTTGTATTGTATGAATAATATGCTCTTCAAGCGTATGAAATTGCTCTTTTGTAGCTACTGATGAATTCTTAGATAACGCCCCATCTTTTTTAACAGAAATCGGTAAAATAGAGGATGGGTCTTGACTAGCTAAAGCACCAATTATGTCTATATCCTCTAATACAAGCCCAGATAACTTAAACTGTTTAAGTTTATTTGCTTCTACTTCTTCCTTAGTCATCCCTACTTTATAGTCAATATAAGTATCTTTAATGTGAAAATAAAACACACCTGCTGGTTTATAATTCTGACTCAGCTTAAGGTAAGCATCTAAATACAGAAGAAGCTGTAGCTGAAGGCCATAATACACCTCCATGAGGTCAAATTCCTTCTTTCCAGACTTATAGTCAAGTATCTTAATATATTCTGCGTCTCCTTCTTTATAATAAACATCCACTCGGTCTATTTGTCCTCTAATAAGTAAATATCTATTCTCATCAACTTCCACTTTTATTGGCGGAAAATCTGCTTGTCCAAAGCTAATCTCATAATCTTTAGGCGTAAACTCACTATGTTTTAGATGCTCTGTTAATGCAAATATTCCTCTTGTCATCATCTTTTCCAGCTTACTTATGGTGTAACTATAACGCACATCTTCTTTACTTATTGCCTTGTATTTATCTATTGAGTAAGAAACAGAATTTCTTATTGCGTCATTAATCTGCTTGTTATCTGCTTTAGTCCAAGTAGTTCCTAACATTTCTAATTCTTTCGGGTATCTTTCAAGGCAACTATGAAAGATTACGCCTATTTTGGCTTTATCCCATGCTTTTTTATCTCGTTCCTTCGCTTTAATGCCATATTCCATGAAATAAGAACATGGACACTGTCTAAACTTTTCTAATTGTGATATGCTGGTTCTAAGTTCTAAGTCATAAAGCATCTTTTTACTGTCATCTTCTAAATATTCTTGCTGGTTTGTATAAAATAAATACTTCGTTGTCTCTAACAATTTACTTTTCCATTTTTCATCTTCAAAATACCAGCTTACTATATCCTTCCACTCTTTATCTTGCCCTCTTCCTAAAATTTCTTCCCTAAGCAAATATCCAATATAGCCAAACGTAGGCATAGGACTATTGACATGTTCAAGTAAATCATTTTTTGGGCTAAGCACAGTCAAAGAAAAAAGTCTTTTTATTGTAGACACAAAGCTAGATGCTCGGAGTAATTTTCCGTTTTCATCTGCAAGAGGATAACTAATATAAAGCTTGTCTGTAGCCCTAGTAATAGCTGTATAGATATTGAAATTTGAAGTATACATACATTGGTTAACGACTATGTCATTGAGCCTATCTTTCTTATAATCATTTCCTCTGCATATTTGTGTTAGGGTCACTTTGTCCATATCTGAAAAAAGCTGCATTGAATCTGTTACCTTTGGAATAACACCTTCATTTGCTCCTAAAATAAATACTGCCTTAACTCTTGGGATACGACTTCTATCTATAGTTCCAATAATAACTTGATCTTGAGAGTGGGGAATAATTCCCATTTCCAAATAAGCGAAACTTGTATTAAGGATCTTTTTATACATCCCTATATTCATTTTTTCGTCTCCAAGAAGCATAACCAGCCTTTCAAGCACTTGTAAAACCTGATCCCATATTTGCTCATTTTCAAGTTCTAATACTCTTTCATTACATAGCCTGTTTCTCTTAATACGTTTTTGTATCATTTCATAAGCCTGAATGGACTCTAGAAACTGAAAAATTGCCTTTGATAACTCAAATACAGAAGCCTTTCCTTTCTCTTTATGACGTTGAATAGATGATTCAAGTTCTATTATTGGTATAAGTACTTTTTCTCTTATATTGTTAATTTTTAGCTCTTCTTCTTTATTTTCTTCATCATATTCCCATTTTTCTTGCCATCTTTTCTTGCCTTTAATACCATACTTAAGAATATAGTTTTCAAGCTTATCTATATCAGAAATGTCAATGTCAAACATATATGATCTAAGTAGTGACATGATACTGCTATATGAATAATTTGAAGTAATCATTTCAAGTGCTTTTAATATCACAACTATAAGACCATTTGATTGAACATTTTTTTTCATATCTAGAAAATAAGGGAGATTATAGTCTTTAAAGATTGATTCAACTTCTAGTTTGTATTCACTTAAATCCCCTACTATAACTGCTATATCCCTATACCTATAGTTATGATCCCGAACGAGGCTTGTTATTTTCTTAGCTAAGGCTTCTGTTTCTTCATGAATGTTACAAAACTTACTGATTTCTATATTCTTTGTATCTCCTTTAAAACAAGTGGTTCTGCCTTTTAGATAATTTTCTTGTAAAAAGTGCATCTCTTTTGATAATCCCAAAAAGTCCTTGTTTTTTAAAAAAATACTTTCATAAGGAATCCCTTCGTCTATGCAGCAGGATGCAAGATGCTGATAATTACGTATACTTTCATAAAATGCATGGGTTTCTAAAATCTTCTCAGTAATTGAGTACATTCTATCTGCTGGTAATGTTAATACAACTTTCCTCGCTTTTCGAAATAAAGCCCTAAGCACTTTTATTTGTGTCGCCGTGAACCCATAAAATCCATCGATCCAAATAATTGCATGATCAATATAGCTGCTGTTTTCTATTGTCTGTGCAAGCCTTACCATAGTTTTTTCAGCAGTTACAAACTTTCCTTTGATATAACTATTAAAACAGTCATATATACGGCTCATATCTGTCATTTTATTTTTAAATAGTGATGTTGCCTTGGTATCTTCTGCAATCTCAGTAAGCAAATGAGGCTCAATATCCGATTGTTCAAAAACAGTAATCATTCGGTTAATATTATCAACAAATCCTGTTGTATAGGTATTCTTCTTAAAAAATATCATTTCCTCTTTATGTTCTTCTATAATCTTTCTTAATATCATGATTCTTTCTAAGTCATCAATCATAGGTTCAGAGCTTAATCCTACTTCACTGATCACTTCTCGTGCTAGACTATTAAAGCTAAGTATCTGTGCTCTTAGAAGCCCTGGGTAAAGTCTTTTTGATAAGTCATACTGTGCTTGAAGGTTAAACTGCTCTGGGACAAGCATGATAAGACTAGTGAATTCATCTTTTTGAAGTTCACTTTTTATTGCTTCATAACAATAAGTTGTTTTTCCACTTCCTGCTGCTCCTAATATATATTCTACTTGCATTAATATTTTCTCCTTTAGTATAGACTCTATGCTTTATTTTACCATAACTTATGCATAAAAAAAGAACCTTATATGTTAATAAAATTCACAAGGCAAAATTAGAAACTAAAATGTGAAATCTATAAACACAATAAGGAATCTTTATCAATTACTTTATTTGACTCAAATAAAAATCTTTTAGCTCTTCAACCTCTTTAGGACTAATATAAGGATGAACACTTTCGTAGCCATCTAACATAATCAGAGCTTCATCCAAGTATGGCAAGCTTCGTTCTGGCTTATTAGTAACCACCATACTCAATTTTGCCAGTTCCTTTAAGTATGTTACTTTCTCAATAACATATGTCTCATAAGAGCCGTGTATATCTTTATCATAGTGGAAATCATTTTGCTCATATATTCTTCGAAGAATATGAAAAGCTTCTTCAGAATGTCCTTCTTCTTTATACCTATATGCAGTATAAAGTGAATAGTTCCAATGTTCTCTATTAATTTCATTATGTTCTGACATCGTTCTCCCCCTAATACATAAAAACAATAGATAAACTTAAAGCCTAAACACATTTGAATTCATATAGTATAAGTGACTATACTATGTAAACTCTATATACTCTAATTGTGTTTAGGCTTTATTATACTACTTAAATTCATCGTTTAAATTGAAATAAATACTTAAATCACACGTTTTGCTCCAATATATGGTTTACCATGGCTTGGATACAGGTTACTGATAATTACTCCTGTTCTTTCATCATTTGCATGAATAATTTGGCCTCCACCAATATATATACCTACATGTGATACTGATCCACTATAACCATAAAATACCAAATCACCTTTTTGAAGCTCATCTGTAGAAATATAATAGCCATCATTACTATATTGTGATGAGGAACTTCTTGATATATAAATACCATTATTTTTCATAACTTGGTAAGTAAAACCTGAACAATCAATACCATTTGTTAAACTATTCCCACCATAGGCATAAGGTGAGCCTAAATATTGCATCGCAAAATTTACAATATCCTCTCCTAAAGAACCTGAGTAACTTACAGCACTTGCACTAGATTCTTTATTATTTTGGCTTTCATAAACTTTTGTCTTACTAACTGCCTTATTTTCCTCAAGTACAATCCTCTCAACATTAGCAATGTCTTTACTTGGCAATGAACTACTAAAATCACCTTTTACATAATCACAATGAACAAATCCTTCAATATCACCTTGACCGATTTTGTACCAGTCACCTACTTTATAATAAAGATCAATTTCTTGCCCTTTTGAAAACTGAGCAATTACTTTTGAATCCTCTAATGACGGATAATTTCTTACACGAAGTCCATCTTCTGTTACAATTCCAAGCGTTCTATGTATCGTTATAAATTCTTCTGCAACATAACCTACTTTTCCATCTTCAAGCTTTATTTCAAGCCATCCATCTACATTAGCTTCTTGAACAATCTCTACAGGTGTACCAAGTGTTATCTGTTTTAAGATTTCTACATTAGTGGATGGTTGTTGCCTCACATTAAGCACTTGTGTTCCGGCAGTTCCATATGCCTTTCCATAGGCAATACTTGGTAATAGTGTGACAGAAAATGCAATAAATGCTGTGCGTATCATTCTCTTAAAGCGCATAAAAAAAAGTCCTCCTTAGAGCTTTATTCTGTAAATTTATACAACATAATTTAAATAACTATTACTTAATTGTTACAAACTTATTATATTATAAGCTAAGGGGATTGTCAATATTTAGTATATTATATCTAAATACTTGTTTTGTTGTTTAATAAAGTATCCTAGTTCATAAATTGATTCTGGATTGGTTTCATACACACAGTATTTAGGTTGAATACATGCCACTATTTTTTTAGCAACCTCATGATCAAAAGGCTTATGGGGATCAAGCATACTTATGTGTTTTTTCAATATGCTTTGTTTGTAATTTTCTGGTGCATTTTGATACTTATTTAAAGTATAAGTATGGTCTCTATTAAAATAAAATTTAGGTAATGTCTTATTAAGATGAATACAATATAAATATTTTGCAGATTCTCCTAAGTTCTCAACTATTTTATTCACATAATGATAAGCTTGTACTTCATTTGAAATTTGTGGGTGTGTGAGAATAAGGTGTGATATATCCATTACATAACCTTTATGAGGATAATTGATACGCTCAATAAACCATTTTGTTAGCTTAGCATCTTTAAATGTAAGACCTGGCCACCATAAGTTTTCAAAAAGAAGCAAAGGGCCTTCCTCATCAGTAAATGTCTCATTTATTAATTCAATTGCTGCTTCCAATACCTCTTTGTCAGTATAACTAAACTCCCACGTAAATGAGTCTATAGGCGTTACATGACTGACATGAAAAACCATGTAACGTGCACGAAGTTCTTTTGCTCTATGGTATTGATAGACATAACTATTAATAATATCTTTTTTACTAAGCCCACCATAGTACTTTTCCACTTTTTCAGTGCCACCAAATATCTCTGCTACCTTATTTAAATCACCGCGCCAAAATTCAAGCCATGTGGGATAAAAGCTTAAATGAACCCCATATACGAGCTCTGTTGGTATTTTACTAATATCATAGTCACTTGTAAGCCCTAGCTCTATAGCATCCATATGATGCTTTATCATAAAATCATAAACTTTGCTCCAATCATTTGAAAACCAGTCAAGATACTTTTTCGTTGTTGTTAAATGAAATAGTCTTTTCATAACTACCTTCCTCAGTTTGTTTTTTAACTTATTGATGACAATAGCAATTGATCTGCAAGATTTTCATAAATAAAAACACTTAAAGTAACCACTCTAAGTGTCTTTATCTTGTTGCAAATGGATATGCAAAACGATTATATCATTAATCTTATGATTAATTTCAACTATTCTCGTATCATGTAGATTTGATAAATCTTCATTAATCTCTTTGTTTAAGCATTCCCTAAAAAATTCTATTTTATCAATTATCTCTTCTTGCATGCAAGAACCCCTTACTCATTAATCTGTTTATTTTTAATTACTTCTTATTCGGATATATATTTTAATATTTAGTTATCCTCTGTAAATTTATCTAAGAAGTTTTATTGGTTTTTAAGTCATTCATAATTCTGTCATTAAGTGCCTGTGCAGCATTATATCCCATTTTCTTTTGTCTAAAGTTAATAGCAGCCGTTTCACAAATGATTGCTAAATTTCTTCCTGGTCTAATAGGGATTGTGTTACATACTACCTTAATGCCTAAAATATCTGTGTATTCATTATTGAGTCCTAATCGATCGTACTGCTTATGCTGATCCCATAGCTCTAGTTTAATAACTAAATCTATGTTTTTCATCTGTTTAACTGAGCCAACACCAAAAATTTGTTTCACATCTACGATTCCAATTCCTCTTACCTCTATAAAGTGCCTAATAACCTCTGGTGCTGAGCCAAGTAAGGTTGTTGCTGACACCTTTTTTATGATAACAGCATCATCTGCAACTAACCTATGTCCACGTCTAACAAGTTCTAATGCCGTTTCACTTTTACCAATACCACTTTCTCCAGTGATGAGTACCCCTTCTCCATAGAGGTCTACAAGTACACCATGCATCGATATTCGAGGAGCTAACTCTACATGAAGCCATCTATTAGCCTCTGCCAAGAAAGTTGTCGTAGGCAGTTTCGTCTTAAAAATAGGAATCCCATATTGCTGTGCATATTGCAACATCATAGGGAATGGATCAATTTCCTCCCTGCAAATAACAATACAAGGAATGTCCTCATATCTCATGAGTCTTTCTAGCTTTTTGCTTCTTTCATCCTCAGACATTCTTTCTAAATAGGTATGCTCTACCTTTCCAATAATTTGAAGCCGTGTTGGATCAAAATAATCAAAAAAGCCTGCTAGCTGCAATGCTGGTCTATTTACATCAGAATCTGTTATCTTTCTGTTACTGTATTCTATAGTCGGTGTAAGAATTTCTAATTTAAAATGTTGTATTAATTCGTTTACAGTTACGCTATGCACACTTTGCCCCCTTATATATACTTAACTTGACATGATTATACCATTAATTACTGATTTGTACATACTTTATTATGAATTTACTTGTTTTCATGAAAAAAATTATAAACATTTTCAGCAACACTCTTGGAAATACCCTCAATTTGCTCTAGCTCCACTAAAGATGCCGCCTTTATTTGATCAATACTCTTAAAATGTTTCAGTAGTATCTTCTTCCTCTCTTTGCCTACTCCTTTTATATCATCTAATATAGACTGAACTTGGGTTTTACTTCTTAGTTTTCTATGAAAATCAATTGAAAATCTATGCACCTCATCTTGAATCCGTGTAAGCAGTTTAAAACCTTCTGATCCTATTGGCAATGCAACTTCTTGTCCTTCAAATAATAGTCCCTTAGTTCTATGCCTGTCATCCTTAACCATGCCACAAACAGGTATATCTATACAATACTTATCCATCACCTTCTTTACTGATGAAACTTGTCCTTTTCCTCCATCAATAAAGATAATATCTGGTCTTTTAGCAAAGCTTGTTCCGTCTTGTTCTTTTTGAAGTCTTAGAATACGTCTTTCTATGACCTCTTCAATACTTCCATAGTCATTAGGCCCTATAACACTTTTGATTTTAAATTTTCTATAATCGTTTCTTTTAGGTTTCCCATTTTCAAAGACAACCATACCGCCTACTGACTGTATCCCTTGCGTATTCGATATATCAAATGCTTCAATTCGGTGAAGGTTATTTGAAATACCAAGTGCTTCTTTAATTTCATCAAGTGCCCCTAATGTTTTTTGATGCTCTCTTTTTAACTGCTCACCAAATTGATTAAGCGTTAGCGAAGCATTTTTACTTGCTAGCTCTAAAAGATTATATTTCACTCCTTTTTGAGGAAGTTTTAAGGTAACCTTAGAGCCCTTTTTTAGGGAAAGAAATTCCTCTAATACTAGGGCTTCTTCAGGGGTTTTTTCAGTAATAATCTCTTTTGGAATAAAAACAGCATCTGAATAAAATTGCACAATAAAATTCCTAAAAATATGCTCTATTACTTCTTCTTCTGTATTTTGTAAATAAAAATGTTCTCTGCCAACGAGCTTACCACCTCGCACAAAATATACTTGCATGAGTGTATCATGCTCATTTTTAGCATAGGCAATGACGTCTTGATCATCCATCGAAGGATTAATTGCTGCTTGCTTTTGCTCAAGTTTTTGAATGGCTTTGATTTGATCACGTAAAACAGCTGCTTTTTCAAACAAAAATTCATCTGAAGCTCGATGCATTTCTTCTTCTAATTTTTTTGAAATACTTTTATATTTCCCATTTAAAAATGAAAGGACATCTTCTATCATAGCATGATAATCTTCACTTGAAATATTAGCAGTGCAAGGTGCATCGCACTGCCCAATATGGTAATTGAGACAGGGTCTTGCCTTATTAATATCTTTAGGTAAGTCTCTGTTACATGTTCTCAGTTTCCATACTTTCTTGATAATATCTACTAGTTCCCACATAGCCTGTACATCCGTATAAGGACCAAAATACTTGCTTTGATCTTTCTTCATTTGCCTTACAACGCGCACTCTTGGAAAAGCATTGTGTATATCAATCTTAATATAGGGATAGTGTTTATCATCTTTTAATCGAATATTATATTTTGGCGTGTATTTTTTTATAAGATTGCATTCTAACACTAAAGCCTCAACCTCTGAGCTTGTTATGATATACTCAAAGCTTACTATATTTTCAACCATTTTCTTAACTTTAATACTATGATTTCTAGAATTTTGAAAATACTGTCTTACTCTATTCTTAAGATTGATTGCTTTACCCACATAGATAATCTCATTTTCTTCATTTTTCATTAGGTATACACCTGGATTATCTGGTAATTTCTTTAGTTCTTCATTTATATCAAACATAGCTTTCTATTCCTATCCTTTTATTTATTATTATCATCATTAACTTGTATATTATGACAGGGAAATAATTAACTGCACATTCAACAAGTGATTGTTCTCTTTGTATTCTACCAATGTTTTGATTAAAATACAAAGGTGCATCCATTATTTTTGAACAAAATGTGAGCATATTACATTTATATTAATATTTGAATAATTTTCCTAGTAATAATTGAAAACATAATATATCTTTTATATAATTAAAAAAGGTATTTTATGTTATTAAATAAAAAAATATTATTTAGGAGGTATTTTATGAAAATACTTAAATCAAAAAAGAAACTTATTGCACTGGTTGCAGCTTCCACTCTTTCATTAAGTATATTTGCACCGACTGCTTATGCTGCTAGTATTACCAAAAGCTTAAAAGCTATTTTTAATAATATTAAGGTGTCTTATAATGGTGAAATTAAAAACTTAACTACTGAACCTTTTATTGTTGATGGCACAACTTACGTTCCACTTCGTGCTGTTGCTGAAATTATGGGAAGCAATGTTCAATGGGCAAATAATACGGTTTATATTACTGCAAAACCAACAACTGACCCAGTTTCTGAAACACTCGCTAGTCAACTTGCACTTAAAACTGCAGAAGCTAATGCATTAAAAGTTCAGCTTCAAAATGCTCAAGATGAACTTAAGAAATATAAAGATGCTGAAACTAGTGCTAAGGATAACACAAAAACTCTAAAACAAACTTTAGACCAAATAGAAGATGACTATGCTGATGAATACCGTATTGATTGGTCCTTTGACCTTGTAGAAAAATCTAAAAAATTAGTGCTTACTCTATCTTATGATTCACGTTACGATGGTTCTGTTTTTGACAGGTTAAGTAGTTCACAACTAAGATCTTTTGTCAATGAGATTTGTGAAGATATTAGGTCTTCTCATAAAGACATTGAGATAACTGGTACTATAGAAGATTCAAGAAACAGAACAACTAAGGCTAATTTTACATATTCTAAAACTGACAAATTATCTTTTGATCTATTAGCTGCTTTATATGATGATTTTGCTTATGACTTAAGTAGAACTTATAGAAATTTCTCTCGTCTTGTTAACGAAGAAACAGATCAAAGCTTTGACTTAGCTATCGATTCTATTAAATTAACTGAAGCTAATGGCAATCTCACTTTTACTGTAGAAGTTAATTTAAGCAGTGCAGCTCAAAAAAGTAATTGGAATGCTATGAGCAGTACTTCAAAAGATAGAATCGAAGATGTTATGTATGATATTCTAAAAGACATTGAAGATGAATTCGACGTTACTGTAGATGGTCAAATTAAAGAT
Source organism: Bacillota bacterium (assembly GCA_023410675.1). Taxonomy (GTDB): domain Bacteria; phylum Bacillota; class Clostridia; order Lachnospirales; family Cellulosilyticaceae; genus JAEYPM01. Next base: position 24,810 of record JAEYPM010000007.1, read on the forward strand.
ACAAAATCAGGCAATACTATAGGTTCTTATGATGGTAGTCGCCTAAGAATAAACTCAGTAAAATAATTAATTTCTTATCCTAAAAGGCTAAAAAGAGATGTACAAAACTAGGTGAACCTAGTTTTGTACATCTCTTTTACTATTATTGCTATCCTAGAAATACTTTCATATCATCTTCTACATTTGTAATACCAGAAATACCGAAGTTTTCTACTAATACTTTTGCTACATTAGGTGATAAAAATGCTGGCAAGGTTGGTCCTAAATGAATATTTTTTACACCTAAATATAAGAGTGCTAATAAAACAATAACTGCTTTTTGTTCATACCATGCAATATTAAAGGCTATTGGCAACTCATTAATATCTTCAAGTGCAAATACTTCTTTAAGTTTAAGGGCTATGAGTGCTAAAGAGTAGGAGTCATTACATTGTCCTGCATCAAGAACTCTAGGTATCCCCCCAATATCACCAAGTTGCAATTTATTGTATCTATATTTTGCACAACCAGCTGTTAGAATAACTGTATCCTTTGGTAATGCCTCTGCAAAATCTGTATAATAGCTTCTTGATTTTTGGCGTCCATCACAACCTGCCATAACAAAAAACTTCTTAATCGCACCATTTTTTACAGCTTCTACAACTTTATCAGCAAGCTGTAACACTTGGTTGTGTGCAAAACCACCAACGATTTCACCTGTTTCTATTTCTTGTGGTGGGCTAAGGCGTTTTGCATGCTCAATGATTACACTAAAGTCCTTTTGTCCATTTTCATCTGCATGAATATGGGTGCATCCTGCAACGCCAGCTGCTCCTGTTGTATAAAGCCTATCCTTATAAGCTACTGTTGGTGGAACAACGCAGTTTGTAGTCATTAAAATAGGTCCATTAAAGCTTGTAAACTCTTCCTTTTGTTTCCACCATGCATTACCATAGTTTCCTACAAAATGTGCGTACTTTTTGAATGCTGGATAATAGTGGGCTGGTAACATCTCACTATGTGTATAAACATCTACACCTGTGCCCTCTGTTTGCTGTAAAAGTTGCTCTAGATCTTTTAAGTCATGCCCTGATATTATAATAGCTGGATTGTTTCGAACACCAATATTTACTTTAGTAATCTCAGGATTTCCATAAGTTGATGTATTTGCCTGATCAAGAAGAGCCATGCCATCTACACCAAATTTACCAGTTTCAAGTACTAATGCAGTATATTCATCTGCTGTCACACTATTATCTAATGTTTTTACTAACGCTTTTTGCATAAAAGCAGCTACTTCCTCTGATTCATAACCAAGAACATTTGCATGTTTTAAATAAGCAGAAAGGCCTTTAACACCATAAATAATAAGCTCTCTTAAACTTCGTATATCTTCATTTTCGGTTGCAAGTACACCGACTTTATCTGCTTTATTTATAAGCTCTTCTTCATCAGTTTCATACCATAAAGCTGCTTCACTTAAAGCATCTACACTTCCTAATTCTTCTAACAGTCTATTTTTTTCTTCTAATGTGCGAATAACCCTTCCCTTAATCACTTCTTTATCAAAGTTTGCATTTGTAATCGTTGTAAATAGGTTAAGTGTAATTAGACTATTTGTCTCTTTAGAAATTTCACTGCCCTTAGCACGAAGTGCTGTTGTTACTTCAGATAAACCCTTTGTTACGTAAATAAGTAAATCTTGCATTTTTGCTACATCTGGCGTCTTCCCACATACCCCTACTTTAGTACATCCTACGCATCCTGCTGTTTCCTGACATTGAAAACAAAACATATTATTTTCCACGCTATTACCTCCTCAAATATATTGGTTAAAAGTATTTCATTCAAGTCGTTTTATTGAGTCAATTGCTTTACATGGTCATTATAGCTAGAAAAAATAAAACATTCCGTAACGTAGGTTACCTTATGTATAAAATGTTTTATCTTTTACTCAAAGTCTATATCGGCATGAAGTGCTTTTGCCATTACCCTTAACCCCTCGGCAATGCGTGGTCCTTGTCTTGAAATAATATCTTCATTAATCAAAAACACTTTATTCTCTTTTACTGCTCTTAAATCTTGATAGACTGGTGTTTTCTTTAATGTCTCAACAGCAACATAATCAGGGGCTATAATTATATCTGGATCATTTGCAACAATTTGTTCTAATGAATAACTCCAACCTTTCGTATGTTTGGCAATATTTTCTCCTTTACCAAGCTCAATAATCTGATGGATAAAAGTGTCTCCCCCAGCTGTAAAATCTCCACTTTCTCCAAAACCGACCATATAATAGACACGAGGCTTCTCTTCTATATTTTTTAGTCTATTTGTAATATCAGAAACCTCTTTATGCATAGCTACAACTATCTTTCTAGCTTTTTCTTCTTCGCCGATCACTACTCCTATCTTTTGTATTGTATTATAGGTCCCTTCAAAGCTTTCCCTTTCATAAATAAGCACATTTGGAATTTGGAGCTCATCAAGTTTTTTTAGCGTCTCTTCATTCATACTTGTTGTTGATATAACAAGATCTGGTGCTAAGCCTACTATGCTTTCTATACTTGGCTGTACCATATCCCCTACAGTAGCAATAGAGGTTATCTCTTCTGGATAATTGCAATATTCTGTTCTTCCAACGATAATATTATCTGTCATAAGTGCTGCTACTATTTCTGTTGCAGCTGGGGACAAACAAACTACTCTATTAGGCTTTTTCGTAAGTTCAAGCTTTCTGCCCAATGAATCTATTATGGTCATACTTTCTGATGTATGCTCTATTGGATTTGTAGTCCCCCTTATGCATCCTGTAATAGTTAACATAATTGTTATGGTTGTTAGGACTATTCTTATTAGATTAGATTTCATGACTGACCTCTTTCTATGTATTTATATATCCTATTATATTTAACCCACTTTTGGAATAATATAGTTTTTGTTATCCTGTGTAATAATATCTATTTTAGAATGATAAACTTTCTTAAGCATGTTACTTTCCATTACTTTATCCTGTGTATCATATAAAACATTTCTTCCTTCATTCATTAAAAAAATATAGTCTGAGTACTCAAAGGCTAAATTCAAGTCATGCATAACCATAAGAATAGTAACATTCTGTTTCTGACTATATTTTCTAATATGATTCATAAGTTCTATGCTATGATGGATATCTAGCATAGATGTTGGTTCATCAAGTATCAAAAGTTTAGGCCTTTGGGCAAGTGCTCTAGCGATAAACACTCTTTGAGCTTCTCCACCACTTATTTTGGATAGTTTTTGGTCCTTTAGATGCCTAATATCCATTTCACTAAGTATCTCCCTGACAATAGATAGATCCTCTTTAGTTTCTCCCATTGACTTTTGATGAACATATCTTCCCATCATAACCACTTCATAAACACTAAAATCGGTATCCCTATAGTTTTCTTGAGGAACATACGCTACCATCTTCGCAAGTTCTTTAGTTGTATAATTACAAATATCTTGATTATGTAAGCTAATGTGATTTTTTTTACTTTTAATTGCTTTTGTAATGTGTTTAACAAGCGTTGTCTTACCACATCCATTTGGTCCTATAACAGAAGAAATTGTCCCTTCTTTTACGCTTAAAGAAATATTATTTAAGATTTTTTTCCCTTGAATTTCATAAGATAGATTACATATCTCTAACATCCATGATTTCCCCCTATACTCTTTTATTTCTAAGCAACAAAAATATAAAAAAAGGTGCTCCAACCAAACTAGTAATAACACCTATAGGGATTTCAACCCCATTAATAAGTCCTCTAGATAGGGTATCACTAAGGATAAGAAATAATCCCCCATATAAAGCAGACAAAATCATCAGTCTTTTATAATTACTGCCATGAATCATCCGTACAATATGAGGAATCACAAGACCTACAAATCCAATGGTTCCTGTATATGAAACACTAATGGCTATAAGCATGCTGCAAAGTGCAAGTAATATTTTTTTAACCTTATCTACTTCTACCCCTAAATGAAATGCTCCTTCTTCGCCCATACTTAAAATATTTAATTCTCGTCTATAGTGCATTAATAGCATGACTACAAAAATTGATAATAAAGTTATTCCCAGCACTTTATCTATAGATACTCTGCCAAGATTACCCATGGTCCAAAATGTAATTTGCTCTAATTGCTTGGTAAAAAAGATCATTATAAAAGAAAGTAGTGAGCTAAATAACAGATTAATTGCTATTCCTGCTAAAAGTAGGTTATTTGTGGTAAGTTTTCCTTTTTCATTACCAATGAGATAAACCACTGCAGTAGATGATATAGCACCTATAAAAGCATATAATGGAATAGCTCCATGAGAGACAATACCAATTGCAGCACCAAGACTTGCTCCTGATGCTATGCCTAATGTGTATGGTTCTGCCATGGGATTTCTGAAAACGCCTTGATAGACACTTCCTGAAACAGATAGATTCATCCCTAATATCATTGCTATGACAACCCTTGGCATTCTTACTTTCAATATAATGATTTCTACTGTATCAGGAACATCTCTTAATAGTAAATTCATCTTATCTAGAGGAAATACTTTTGACATAAGAACATAAAGTGTATCTACAGGTGATATATCTGTTGTCCCTACTGTGATAGAAAAAAGTGCACTTAAGCCAATGAATCCGATTAGTAATAGATAGGTCAGTATATTAGGAAAATGTCTTAATGATTTCACACGTTGCTACCACCTTTCCTTATCTGCCTAATTTAAATTACGCAATAAAAAATCCCCACAAGGGGGTTAAATATACAGACATTCAAGATTACATCATTCCCCTCCGAAAGAGTAATTGAAATATTAGGTAGGTCTCCTGGCTAATGAATCATCTAGCCTATTAGCCTTCCCATACGAATACAGTGGCATATTAAATAGACTATCATCATCTACAGTAGCGGGGGCTGCAGTGTTTTCACTTTCCCTATTAAGCTCTTGTAGCACCTAATACTTTTAATATTTTATTCTTTTATTATTTTGTTACTTCTATATTTTACACTACTTTCTCAAAATAAAATAGCCTTATTTAATAAATATATTAAGTGGCATATCTTAAAAATCCCACTTTTTTTTGTAAAATTTGAGTTCTGCTTATTTTTTACAACAAACGCTCTACATTTTAAATAAAATTACATAAAATTAACATGCTTTTTCAATCTTTTTGTTTTCTTTTTATTTTATTTATTATATAATTTTAGTATGAATGGTAAATTTATATAATATTTTACTAGTATACATAGAATTCATATTTTTGTACTGACTTTTATTGTATTAATTTAATTAGAAGAAACTGTAATGAATAACTTTATAAGTTAATTATTTATGTTCTTTCTTTAAGGCATGTCATTTAACTTAGTTTATATAAAAATATTATTGACTATGATATGTAAACTAAACTTTTATCCTATTCACTCATCATAACAAGCATAACTATTTTAGGAGGGGATTGTATGAAATTTCCAAAAATCAAAATAAAGATACCCAAATTAAGGTTCAAGAAAAATAGCAAGCTTAAGGTTCCAAAAATGAAAATTAATAAGCGACAAAGCAAATCAAATAAACAACAAAGCAACTTGAGAATTTCAAAAAAAGAAAAAAGACCACCTAAAAAAACACGAAAGATAAGGTTAAGCAAATATTTATCTGGTCTTAGCAAACTAAAATTACGCACACAACTAATTACGCTTTTTGTTCTGTTGAGTCTTTTGCCATCACTTATTATCACTTTTGTTAGCTTTAGAGCAACTAATAAGTCAACCCAGTCTTCTATAGGTCAGTATTCTCAAAAGGTTATTGATCAGCTTAATAACAGCATCAATCTTACCTTAAAGGCTACTCAGGTTGCTGCTGGAACCCTTAGTGATGATCCAAGCTTTACAAAATACTATTCTAATTTTAGTTCACTAAATGCAGCAGATAAGTTAAAGCTTAATAATGCAATTAACAATCTCGTAAGTTATGCCGACTCAACACAAGGAACGATTAGTGGTTTATACCTCATTCAAGATGATAAGCTCATTTATAAAAGAACACTTGTATCCCAACAGTTTATTGTTGAAGATTTTATTACCATGCCTCTTTATGAGGAGCTTAAAGGACTTTCTGATAATGAAATTAAGTGGGTGGTTATCCCTGATTCTTTAAACCAAGGAATCTATTATATTAGGAAACTTCCATCAAAGAATAAGTTTACGCTTATGCTTTGCCCACTTGAACTCAAGAACTTCCAAGAAATGATCCGTCTTGCAAGTATAGAATCTGGCATTCCTCTTATGTTATTAGATAAAGATAATAATATTATTCTATCAAATGCAGAAAAAGATGAAAATGATACTAAGGCAAATCTTGTTCCAGATGAAACTATGTTATCTTATTTACAAGAGGTTGATGGCTATATCAAAGAAGAAACTATCAACTATACATTTTTATCAAAACATACTCAGTCTTTAATAAGTTTTGCTGCTTGTGATAATGGTTGGAAAGTAGTTCTTGTTGCACCTTTAGACTTGTTACTTAAAGATTTTCAAAAGGCTGTAGTACAGATGTATACTATTCTTGTAGTATGTATTCTTGTTGCTGCTATCATTAGTATCTTTTTGAGCAAAGTGATCACTTACCCGCTTTCACAAATATCTTCATTTATGAGTGAAGTTGAAAAAGGTAATCTTAATATAGAAGATAAAGTAAAATCTAAAGTTCGTATTTCAAATGTTGAGACTAAAGCCTTAGTAGCAGGATTTATCAATATGTTATCTACGTTAAAAATCCTCATTACTGATGCTAAGCATGTTACACTAGCAGTAGAGGAAAATACTAATGCCTTGCAGCAAATGGCTACTAGTACTGCCGTTTCAGCAAATGATGTTGAAACAGCAATTGAAAGTATTGCACATGGTGCTCAAATGCAAAATCAACAGATTGAACATTCTATTAATCTTGTTGACCATTTATCTTCTAATATCAATAAAGTCACTGAACTCATGTATACTATCAAAACGACTTCAAACTCTACTATGACAATGAGTCAGGATACTAAATTTAAGCTTGATACCTTATCTTCTCAAGCGAAAAATACAATTGAAATTAGTGATGCGGTAAGTTCCCATGTATTAGCACTTGGTGAACAAGCTAACAGCATAACACATATCTTAGATATGATAAGAGGTATTAACGAACAAACCAACCTACTTTCTCTTAATGCTGCCATTGAAGCAGCAAGAGCTGGAGATGCTGGACGTGGATTTGGTGTAGTTGCTGAAGAAGTTAGAAAGCTTTCACTACAGATTCAGCAAGCTATTTCAACTATTGATAAGACCTTACAGAATATTCATAAGCAAAAGGAATCTACTCTAGTAGAACTTAAAAAGGCTATTGAGGTATTTAGCAATCAAATTCCTATTGTTAATGATACAACGAATATTTTTGACCATATCTATATGCAAATGCAAAATGTGGATACACAAATTAACGATGCCACCACACTTCTTGGTGCAGTCGTTAAACAGAAGCAGGAAGTAACGAGTAAAATGGCAGAAATTGCAGAAATTGTTGAACTTGCAGCCAGTGCTTCTGAGGAAGTAAGTGCAGAAAGCTCAGATCAAGCACACTATGCAGATAAAATTAACCAAATGGCTCAGCAGCTTGCTTATACAGTAGCTGAATTAAAAAATACCTACTCAAAATTTCAAGATTAAATAAATTTATATGAAAAGAGGCTATCATTAGGAGCGGTCAGATAGGGATTATTAATTCCTGAAAAATTCGGCATAGTCGTAGATTTTCGGCTATGCCGTTTTTTCGTTTAGTTTGGTAAGTCGATAGCGCCAATGCAGTTATAAAAAATCTGAATCCGCTGGGTTCTGCGGCCATCTACTTTTTCAGCCTTGAATACTATAATTTTGTCAATGAACTCTCGAATAATCTCTGCATCCAATTCTGTAATTTCTGTGTACTTTTTTACTAGTGCCAAAAAGCGGTCGGTATTGAGGGACTGTTCATTTGCTGTATCAATGGTATGTTTTAATTTGGTTATCCTTTCTTCCAGTGCCTTCTGCTCGGTTTCATATTCAGCCGACATCTTGTAAAAACGCTCTTCGGTAATTTTGCCCATCACATTGTCTTCATATAGCTTTCGAATGATTTTATCTATGTCAGCAATGCGAGTCTGTGCTTGTTCATACTCCTTTTGACTTTGGCGGAGTTCTTTGGCAAGTTCCTTTTCTGAATTATTCATTACTATACGGATGAATTCCTGTTCATGGTCTTTGGCAAAGGAGGTTACACGTCTTAAGTCTTCTAGCAAAAGCTGTTCCACTACAACATTGCGTATCTGATGTGAACTGCACATACCCTTTTTCTTGCGGTAAGTAGCACAAACGAAGTATTCCTTATCGTGTGTCCATCCCTTGCCTCTAACCTGATACAGCTTTGCTCCACAGTCGGCACAGAACATCATGCCAGAGAGCATTCCCATTTCACCTAATCGCGATGGTCTTCGCTTGCCATCTCTGATCTTCTGCACTGTTTCCCAAGTGCCCTCATCAATAATTGCTTCATGGGTATTTTTGAAAACCAGCCAATCTTCTGGATTGCTCAATATCTTGACTTTGCTCTTGTAGGACTTTTTAGAAGTCTTGAAATTTACCGTGTGACCTAGATATTCCATTTTAGCCAAAATATCTGCTACGGTACGAGCCGACCAAGCATATGGGTTTTCAGGTGGTCTTGCTGGAGTGTTAATACCCATTTTGCGAAGATGAACCGTAGGTGTATCAATGCATCGCTTTTCAAGTTGCTTTGCT
>JAEYPM010000014.1 GCA_023410675.1 Bacillota bacterium
CCTTGTAAGTACAGCCATATGGCATAACAGCATACCTAATGGCTCACTCATTATCAACAAGTTTTCTCGGCATAAAAGGACATTTTCATTTGTGGTACGTGAGGACATTTTCACTTTTGAATCACAGTAAATTTTGTTGCTTAATAATAAAAGTTGAAAATAAAGAAGAGATTCGCTATAATTATGGGATAGAAACATAAAACTTTTTGTTGTTATGTTCTATTTATAAATCTTATATAAAGGAGATATTCTCATGGCAACTACAATAACAAAAGATATGCTTATTAGCCAAATACTTCAAATAGACAGAGGTCTTGTACCTATCCTTATGCAAGCAGGAATGCATTGTTTAGGTTGTCCTTCTTCTCAAATGGAATCATTAGAAGAAGCTTGCCAAGTCCATTCTATTGATGCAGATGCTCTTGTAGGGCAAATGAATGAATTTTTACAATCAAATGCAAACTAATTAAATGACTATAGTAATAAAACTATAACAAAAGACTCAATTAGTAAAAACTAATTGAGTCTTTTGTTATTTAAAAACATATTCTAATTAAATATATTTTGCAAGTACGTCTATAGCGTGGGTTTGGATTAAGCATTTGCCATGTTCTTTTAAAAACATTTCGTTAAGGGTTGTTGCACGATAGCTTTTGCCGAATTCATCCATTATCCCAACCACAGCTTCAGGTTTCACTTTTGCTCTTTGATTCTTATTTAATACTAGAAAATATCGTTTATCATATTTATAGAGCGAATTATCTCCAATATAAATAGATTCCACTGCATGTGCAGCTCTAGCCACATCATCAAGGTCCTTAAACTCATACATTAATATCTGAGTTTGTTTCTTAGTATTCTTTGTACGTTCTTTAGCCTCTTTTCCCATAAGTTTAAGATCTGTCAGTCTATCTTCTTCTGGTTCTTTAAAAGTTCGATGAGTAGGTCTTTCACCCATGCTGTCTAGTTTTTCATCTATTTGTGCAGGGTCTTCTACTTTAGTAACTACAATCATAATGCTATCTGTCGAAATTGGAACAGCTTCTATCATAAGTGGTATATTTTCTGTTTCAAAACCAAAATCTTCATATGCTCTTGTCATCATATCTTTAAAAAGTGCTTGAGCTTTTTTAGAACCATACGCTAATTCGCTGATCTTGATATCTCTATTAATAAGATCTGAGTGATTCAAAGTGACTTGTATCTGTGTATCGCTAATCTTTTCAATTTTCATAAGATCACATCCTTTCACAAATACTCACAAATAAGGGGTCTGCCTATCTGCTTATATACTAACAATAGTATATAATATATAAATAGTATAATCTAGTTAATTGGTGTCTGTAAAGAGGGATTATTTTCATTATACACAAGTAAAATGAGGAAGTCTCTCATTTCTATTTCCTATTTTTTCATCTATTTGTGCACGGCTTTCTACTTTGGTAACGACAATCTTAATACTATCTGTTGAAATTGGAACAACTCCTACCATAAGTGGTATATTCTCAGTTTCAAAACCAACTTCTTCATATGCTTTCGCCATCATATCTTTAATAAGTGCTTGAGCCTTTTTAGAGCCATATTCTAAGTCACTTATCTTGATATCTCTATTAGTAAGATCTGGGTAATTCAAAGTAACTTGTATCTGTCTATCACTAACCTTTTCAATTTGCACCAGATCACATCCTTTCATAAATGCCATTATTTTCATCAATGCCTTAAATAAAGAAACTACCTATCTACATTTATGCTAATGATAATATATCCTATATAAATAGTATAATCTAGCTTATTGGTGTCTGTAAAGATATATAATTTTCATTATATTTAAGTTTTCTTTTCAAAATATAAACAAGTGCCTATTTACTAAACTTTTTAACGAAAAATAATATTTTTTGCTTGGATTTTTCTAATAAAATAGGCAAATAATAAACTTGCACATAGATTATATCATTTAAAATTTCACTGCTAATCTATATTTTGTAGCTTTTATTTAATAGAATATTATCTAATATTTCAAAACAAAAACTGATTTAAATAATAAAATTTTAAGTAATAAAGTTGACGTGTATACTGTATACACGGTATAATATTTTTATCATTAATAAAATATATTTATTTTTTATTAAGATTTGCAATGATTAAAATTTTATGCTAATAATTAATTATAATTAAGGAGATGAATATAATGATAAAACAATGGGAAGGATTTGAAACTGGCAATTGGGTTCAAAAAGTTGATGTTCGAAACTTTATCCAAACGAATTACACCCCTTATGAAGGTGATGATACATTTCTTGAAGGACCAACAGAAAAGACTAAAAATCTATGGCAAAAGTCTTTGGATCTTATGAAAAAGGAAATGGAAAAAGGCATATTAGATGCTGAAACGAAAATACCATCTGGCATTACTTCTCATGCACCTGGTTATTTAGATAAAGAAAACGAACAAATAGTAGGATTTCAGTCTGATGCTCCACTTAAAAGAAATATTATGCCTTATGGTGGCATTAGAACTGTGGAAAATGCTCTTGAGTCTTATGGATACAAATTAGATCCTGAAATAGCTAACGCATTTCACACTCACCGTAAAACACATAATGATGGTGTCTTTTCAGTTTATACAGATGAAATGAGAAAAGCTAGAAAATCAGGTATTATCACAGGTCTTCCTGATGCTTATGGACGTGGACGTATCATCGGGGATTATAGACGTGTAGCATTATATGGTATAGATTTTTTAATTAAAGACAAGGAAGAACAAAAACGTTCTCTTGAATCAAACACAATGACTGAAGATGTCATTCGCTTAAGAGAAGAGCTTTCAGAACAAATTATTGCACTGAAGGCATTAAAAGAAATGGCAAAGTCTTATGGCTATGACCTTTCGCTTCCAGCAGAAAATGCAAAAGAAGCTATCCAGTGGACTTATTTTGGTTATCTGGCTGCTATTAAAGAACAAGATGGTGCTGCCATGTCTATTGGACGTGTATCTACTTTCCTTGATATTTATATTGAAAGAGATCTTAAAAATGGCATTATTAGCGAGCAGGAAGCTCAGGAACTTATGGATCATTTTGTAATGAAATTACGTATGGTACGTTTTCTTCGTACCCCAGCCTACAATGAATTGTTTTCAGGAGACCCTACATGGGTAACTGAATCAATCGGTGGTATGGGACTTGATGGTCGTACACTCGTTACAAAAAATAGTTTTCGTATGCTTCATACACTCACGAACTTAGGCCCTGCTCCGGAACCAAACTTAACTGTTTTATGGTCTGTTAATTTTCCACAAGGCTTCAAAGATTATTGCTGTAAGATGTCTATTGCTACAAGTTCTATACAATATGAAAATGATGATCTTATGAGACCTTATCATGGCGATGATTATGGTATTGCTTGCTGCGTTTCCGCTATGCGTATTGGTAAACAAATGCAATTCTTTGGTGCACGTGCAAATCTCGCAAAAGCTTTACTCTATGCAATCAATGGTGGTCGCGATGAGAAAAGCAATGTTCAAGTTGCTCCAAAATTTGCACCTATTACTTCTGAATATCTAGACTATAATGAAGTATGGGAAAAATTTGATCAAATGTTAGAATGGCTTGCAGGACTTTATGTCAATACACTTAATGTCATTCATTACATGCATGATAAATATGCCTATGAAAAAATTGAAATGGCACTTCATGATAGAGACATTTTACGTACCTTTGCGACTGGAATAGCAGGTCTCTCAGTAGTAACAGACTCCCTTTCTGCAATCAAAAATGCACAGGTAAAAGCCATTCGTGATCAGGAAACAGGCCTTGCAATTGACTATGAAATAGAAGGACAATATCCTGCATTTGGAAATAATGATGATAGTGTAGATGCTATAGCTGTTCAGGTTGTAGAAACATTTATGAATAAAATTAAAAAGCATACCACTTATAGAAATTCAAAACCAACCTTATCTATATTAACTATTACATCTAATGTTGTGTATGGTAAAAAGACAGGCAATACACCTGATGGGCGTAAAGCTGGTGAACCATTTGCACCTGGTGCAAACCCAATGCATGGCCGTGATGTAAAAGGTGCTTTAGCTTCACTTGCATCTGTCGCTAAATTGCCTTATGATTATGCTGAGGATGGCATCTCATATACCTTCTCAATTATTCCGGGAGCTCTTGGCAAAAATGAGGATGAACGTATTTCTAACCTAGGTGGCATTTTAGATGGCTATTTTGCTCAGTCAGGTCACCACTTAAACATCAATGTGTTTGATCGTGAAACATTACTTGATGCCATGGATCATCCTGAAAAATATCCTCAGCTTACAATCCGTGTATCTGGATATGCTGTTAACTTTGTACGTTTAACAAGAGAGCAACAACTTGATGTAATCAATAGAACATTCCACAAAAAATTCTAAGTGCTCTTCATTTATTAGGAGGTGAGCTATGAGAGGTAAAATTCATTCAATAGAAACCTGCGGAACTGTAGATGGTCCTGGTATTAGATATGTTTTATTTACACAAGGCTGCCCCCTAAGATGCAAATATTGCCACAACCCGGATACTTGGAAAATGCAAGATGGAACAGATGTTGATACAGATAATCTCATTAAAGAAATATTAAAATACAAATCTTTTATGAAGTTTTCTAAAGGAGGCGTTACTGTAAGTGGTGGCGAACCACTTTTACAACCGGAATTTGTTAAAGACCTCTTTATGAAATGCAAGCAAAATGGTATTCACACCTGCATAGATACTTCAGGATTTGTTAAGATTGATGTGGCAGACCCTGTACTGGATTATACTGATCTTGTTCTTTTAGATATTAAATCTTATAATCCTAATGTTTTTAGTAACTTAACAGGTGTTCCCTTAGATCCTACTCTTGCATTTGCTAATCACTTAAATGATCGAAAAATTCCTGTTTGGATACGCTATGTGCTTGTTCCAAACTTAACAGATGATCTTGAAGATATCGAAAATCTTGCAAAGTTTTTAACAACTCTTTCTAATGTTGAAAGAATAGATATTCTTCCCTTTCACAAGATGGGAGAATACAAATGGGAGAAACTAGGTTATGCTTATGAACTAGCTAATGTTGAAGAACCTACTCCAGAAAGCGTAGAGACCTCAAAAAATATCTTTAAAACCTACAATTTGCCTATACACATGTAATCTTGGTTTAATCCCATAAATTTATTTAGAATAAACACCCCAAAACATCTAAGCTTTTTGGGGTGTTTATCTATATATAAGTTATATTTGATATCAAAGCCTATTTTTATATCTCAATTGTCTTGTTCTTTTCTTTAAAAAGCTTGTTCCAAAATGTTTCTTTTGGTTTTTGAAGTTTGATATCTTCTGCCATATCCTTTCTCATTTTTTGTAACTCTCGCATGGTTTCATCCAGTTTTCTATAATGATCTTCATTTTTTTGAAGTTGAACCTGCTCAAATTCAAATAATTTTCGGTCAACCTCTTCTTTTACTTCTTCCTTTACCTGTTCACATATTGCTTCCTTAACCTCTGCTTTTACTTCTGCTTCATGTTCATCTAATGCTTTCTTAAGCATGTCCTTCATAAGCAGTGAGAACTGCACCACTTTTTCATCTTTTATATCTGTGATATCAAAGGATGAGCTTTTTGCTTTTTCAGTACTTTTGATTTGATGCACCTGTGTTGTTGTAAGTTGTTCTAGTGTTTGTGTTAGTTCCTCTTCATGATGATGTACGATATTTTCTATTGCTTTAAGTTGAAGTCCTTGTTCACGTAGATCCTGTATTTTGCGAAATAGTTCTATATCCTCAATAGAGTAGACTCTATGTCCCTTTGCATTTCGCTTAATATTAAGATTGAGTTCTTTTTCATAAAATCTGAGTACATAAGGCTCTGTTTGCAATATATCAGAAACATCCTTTACTGTTAAACATTCTTCTTGCTTCACCTTTCTCCCTCCTATCATTTGTAGTCTATTTATAGTAATTATACCATATTTTACCATTAAATCAATGTTTTTGTTGCCTATTAATTTACTTTTTGAAATATTAAGTTATATTATATGCATTTATCCTTCTAAACATTCACTTTACCCTATATTTTTACTTGAAAATAAACGCTTAGATAATCTAAAAGTTAAATACTTTAATTACTTTTTTATCACTTAAAGCGAATACTTAAACCATAAAACCTGTATAGAATTCACATTTTCTATATAGACTTATACTATATGAATTCACATAGCAAACTTCATGTTCACAATATGCATGCTATATGGTGTTGACAAGTTACACTATATAGCATATACTTTGAATATCAAAATAATAATAGCATGAATATTAATCTATACTTGAGGTGATTATAAATGACCATTCCGAAGCTAAATATAGGCGGTCTCATTCCTAAACTCCCAGTCATACAAGGGGGCATGGGGGTAGGTATCTCTAGAAGTTCTCTTGCAGGTAGTGTGGCTGCCTGTGGTGGTATTGGGGTTTTGTCAGGGGTGCAAATAGGATTTGAACATCCTGACTTTACTAAAAATACTTTAGCATGTAATTTAGAAGAATTAGAAAATCAAATTAACAAAGTACGTCAAAAAGCTCCAAATGGCATACTTGGCGTAAACTTGATGGTAGCTATGAAACACTACGTTGAGCTTGCTCAAAAAGCTGTAAGCTGTAAAATAGACCTTATTATCTCTGGAGCTGGGCTTCCACTTGACCTTCCTGCCATTATTAAGGGTACAGCAACACGTATAGCCCCTATTGTTTCTTCTGCTAAAGCAGCAAGCATTATCTGTCGTATGTGGGATAAAAAGCATCAATATGCACCAGATTGCATTATTGTAGAAGGGCCTTTAGCTGGGGGACATCTTGGATTCTCTCTAGATGACATAGAAAAAAGTCAAGATGTATTAGAGATTGTAAATGAAGTCAAAAAAGTGGCAAACGAATTTTCTGTGAAATATAACAAAGTCATTCCTATCATAGCTGCTGGGGGTATCTATACGGGTGAAGATGTTGCACATGCCCTTAAGTCTGGGGCTGATGGTGTTCAGATGAGTACGCGTTTTGTCACCACCCATGAGTGTGATGCTCATCCTAATTATAAAGAAGCTTATATTAACTGTAAAAAAGAAGATATAGGCATTATTATGAGCCCTGTTGGCATGCCTGGAAGAGCCATTACGAATAAGTTTTTACTTTCTTCCCAAAACAACACCTCTTGTCTTTATAAATGTATCTCTAAATGCAAGGTTGTTGATATTCCATTTTGCATATCTAAAGCACTTATTAATGCTGTTAATGGCGATATTGATAATAGCCTACTGTTCTGTGGTAGCAAAGCCTATATGGCTAAAAAAATTGAATCTGTTAAAGATATCTTTGAAGAAATTACCTTGGCTTTAAAAACTGTTTAAGGGTGTCACCACTTATACTAAAAGGACGCATAGACTTACTTTTCAGTCTATGCGTCCTTTTACTTTTATCTCTTATTCTTTTTCTGTACGTTCTAAGTAGATAATCCAATCAACATCTCATTTTCATTGATCATATAGCCATTTGCTTTGAAATAAAACTATATTCTACTAATGATCCATGTAATGTTAGAACTGCGTTGCATCTGATTCCATGGTGAGCATGATGTATCGGTGAAGCATGGTAGAAAGCTCGCCACGGGTTGCACTGGATTTCGGATTAAACTTGTTACCACTGCTGCCCCTCATGATCCCTGCTTGCTGCATAGCTGTGACAGCTGCCTGATAGGTACTTCCGATGTTAGGGGCATCTGCATAAGCTGATTCGGAATGGATTTTAGGCAATGTGTAGCCAGTGGCGTTCGCAAAGTTTACGAAAATCACTGCGATTTCCTCACGAGTGATGGCACGATTTGGTTCAAATTTGCCACTACCTGTGCCTCGTACGATGCCTTTTTCATATGCCCATTCAATATATGGGCTAAAATCACTATTTACTTTCACATCTGTAAAACTGCTTGTTGTGTACACTTTTGTGTCCACTTTCGCTAATCTGCCAAGGGCTGTCATGAGCATTCCTCTTGTCATGGCAGAGTTAGGCTCAAAGGTGTTTTTTGTTATGCCGTTAAGTAGTCCTATCCCCACTACATAGTCAATGGACTGTTTTGCCCAATGATTTGTAATGTCTATAAAGTTTGGTATTGACTCTATGTCGCCCATACCAAACGTTTGATCTGGTACGGTGCTTTTTGCACTGATAGGGTTAGAGCTAGAAGAGCCAGAATAACCTCCAGAACCCGAGCCTCCTTCAGAACCACTAGTACCATCTTTAAGACGCCAGATGGCTGTAATTGTTACATGGTTCGCAGGCATAGTAAATGTTGTCACAGCCTTGGTGGAATTAGTGAGTGTCACACCATTTGCTCGCCAGCCATCAAAACTATAGTTATTACGGCTACCTGCATCTATCGTAACTTTCTCGCCTTGAACATAGCTACCTGCCCCAGTGGTTGCTGCATAACTGCCATTTACAGTAACAGCGTAAATTTTACTCTGTTTACTTAGTAGGGCACTTGCCTCATGGTCTGTGGTAACGTTCACCTTATTGTTGGTATAGGTATCATCATCTACTTTTAGCGTAACGGTTTGATTTCCTGCTGGAAGCAAAAAGAAAAGCTTACCATCTTCAGTGGTGTATCTAGAGGCTCTGCCATAAATAGATGTTGGTTTAATGACCTCTGTAACATAAGTTTTTTGATTCACTCCATCAAGTGTCAGGGTGGTAAGATAAACTTGTGTGTCATCAATTTTTACAGTAGCACCACCTGTGATGTTAAGTATATTATCTTGAGCAATGACATATTGCATGTCAAAAGCTGAGAAGAGGTTGACAACACCACCATTTATGTTAATATTGCCTGCAAGTAAAGCTGCATCATATTGTCCGTCTCCCATGGTAGAAGCACTTATTGTAGCTCCGTTAATGAAGATACCATATTCCTTAGATGCTTGTATCCCTACTCTCCTTCCTGTCTCTCCAATTGACGTAGCTGTTACATTTGCACCATTGTGGATAATTATGTCTCCAGCATAAGTGATAATACCTATTCTTCCAGTTGCTATTATCTTACCGCTCAAGATATTCAAGTTTCCATTTGCAACCCTCAGTGCCTCTATGGAACTACTGGTGATTTCAAGGGTAAGTGTGCCGTTTCCACTTATACTTAGAGCACCTTCACAGCTCAATGCACAGTCACTAGCACTGATCGTGACATCGCCACTATATACTAAATGTATTGTGTCAGTAGGCTGACAAACAATCCATATGCCATTACTACTAACATAGTCGCTTGTCAATGTCAAGGTGGCTGTTTCCCTATCCCATGTCCAACCAGTGCCTGATTGATCATTTGCAAGGTTTTTACCTACTTCGCCACCAATAACCATGGTACCTGAAATGCCAGAAGTCATCATATTTTTATACACCATCACCTCTTGATCATCAGTAGTTACATGATATAAATCGAAATCTTCTACACTTACTTCTACAATCCCCTCTTTTTCCACGCTTAATAACTCAATCATCCATGTATCTCCTAAGCCAGAAAGCGTACCATATGATACTTCTCCATCGCTGTTTTTAACTTTTATTTTATCCCATGTTAGTCCAGTCACATCTTGGCTAAAAGTCAATTCAATGCCTGTAGAATCAGTCTTTGTGCTTTCCCCTCCTATTTGCTGTGCTGCAAAGGTAATATCATAGTATTTGCTAAAGTAAGCTCCGTC
The DNA here is from genome assembly GCA_023410675.1 of Bacillota bacterium. GTDB lineage: Bacteria > Bacillota > Clostridia > Lachnospirales > Cellulosilyticaceae > JAEYPM01. The sequence goes on from JAEYPM010000014.1 coordinate 9,763, forward strand.
CCAAGTGTAGGTGCCTGCTGAAATCTTGTTAGGATTAGGTTCATCGGTTGATTCTCCTACAACAATTTGTTCGTCTGTATCTATGATGATACCTCTATCCTTTATTTTATTTTTAAGACCGGATACATTGCATCCCTCTTCAAAAACAATTTTCCCGTTATTATTACCTGTTAGGATGGTTTTCTCATTTAGTATAAGCTGGTGAACTGAGCTGTCCGCCTTAAGAACTAAGGTGGAATTATCTATAGATAAAGTAGCTTTACTCTCTGGAAAACTTGGGCGCATTTCTATGCCAGCACCATCCCCTTGGCATTCAGCTGTAACAATAGTTCCATTAAGGAGTTTTAACTCACTTTCAAGACCACTAAAACCACTAACCAAAACTGTTCTTACTCCCTTGTTTTTTAAGGATACATCACAGTTATCAAAAGTCAAGAAGTTGAAAAAAATACCTGTACCCCACCCATCTATTTCAAATGTAATGGTGCTTTCCTCAAAGATAACATCTCCTGCTATTCCTGATGCACTATTTCCTAAATCGTTTCCTGAACTGGCAATCATTACATCGCATTCCTTAATCATCAGATTGTTACTGTTGGATAAGATGCCACACCAATAACTTTCTTTGCTATTAATATGTAGCGATCCTCCTTGTATTTCCAATTCTGCACCAGTATTGATGACGATACCTAATCCACTTTTATTCTCAATATAAATGTTACAGTCCGTTGCATGTAAGCTTCCCACGATATAATTATCTTCGCTTATTATTATAAAAGCGATCCCATTAAGAATTAGGTCACCCGCTACTCTAAGTGCTTGTGTGACTGAATTGTCACAGGAGATTCCCCCACCCCCATTGGCTGTCAGTTCTCTACCCGAAGGTATGGTTAGTCTACCATTCCCCCCAATGTTAATCATGCCACTTGAAGCAATTGAAAGCATGTGATTTGCCCCAACAATAACCTCATTTTCTATATAAAGTTCATCATTGATAACAATATTTGATGGTATGCCACTCTTTAAAGCGTTTTCCAAATCTTCAGTTGTAGCAGGAGTAACTGTTGGCAGCGTATCATCATCCTTTATACCTTTGAATGAAAAAAGGCTAAGTGGATCATCTTCTGCAACAGTCACAGTAACAGTCGGCACGCTTATGCCTTGTGTCAGAGTAAGTCCTTCAGGTAAATCTAACGTTGGCGTAAAAACATAGTTTCCTGTCGTCTCACTGTCATATTCTTGATCAGCAACCCATGAATACACAGGGACTGTAGTTTGTTCCTGAATTTCCTGAATTTCCTGTGTTTCTGTCTGCACTTCTTCCTGATCTTCTAGTTCCTGTTCTTGGCTGCCTATGTTACTATCATTTTCATTTACAGTAGCAGTAATGTCAGAATCCGTATTAACAGTTACCATTTTTGTAACAGTAACTGCGAGCTTATCTGGCAAATTCAGTTCATCCTCTGTAGTACCAATTTCTACTTTCTGCGTTGCAATGTCCTCATCCAAATCCGCAAATGCAGTAATCCTACTACTAGTTATTAGTTCTGTATCAGCATCTAATTCCTGAGTATTGGCAAATGCCATTACCGGAAGCATAGTCACCACCATGCACACTGACAGAAACAGACTGCCTATTTGCTTCCCTATTTGTTTCATGTTCTCTTATTCCCTCCTCATTCTAAGCTTTATACTTAGATCCTGTTTCGTTTGTTAGCCTTTCCATAAAACTCATCATGGCTTAGTTAATGCCACTAACGATTCATGGTGTGTTTTGGTCTTTTCAGCTCCTACAGCACAATATCTCGCACCAGTATCATTCTTCCTGTATGGTGTCATTCTTCTTTCTGTCAGGCGGGATTATCAGTGTCAACTTGATCAATTCTTCCATGTCAATCGTCAAGATATCACCAAAAAATAGATTTTCTCCATCCGTGCTGATCAGCTGTAAAACCCCTGGTTCTTTCAGCGGACTGTAGCGGATGGTGCTTAGCCAGTATTCCATGTTCAGCGTAAGGATACTACCACTTCTCATTTCCATGCAGAGTTGCCCATTTCCTAAGGGACTAATATACTGAATGCCCATACTGCCATCTAGGTTACGAATTGCTCTGTCTATGGCTTCCCTTGCAGAAATCTCAAGTGTAAAATGGGTTCCCGTGTCAAAAATAATCTTTGATCCATCTGTTACAGCAGAATAAAATATCTCATCGTTACTAAGGTCATAGTACCTGTTTGTACATAGTCGATTTGCCATACTAAGATCCAGAATACTTCCACTACCAAATTCGATATGTAGCTGGTAATGGTCAAGAGGCACCACTGTGCGAATGATGGGAACCTTGTCTTTATGATTATTGCCCGCCATATATCTTCCTCCTTTCACCATATTTATTGTGCTTGGGCATAAAAATACACCCTAATTTTTATTTTAGAGTGTAGTATAATTTTTTTATATTGGCTGGTGGCCATTTATTTTTTTGCTCCTACATCTTTTAATAACTCTCTAGAGGATACTCCCTGTTTATTTAAAACATTGCTCACAGTAGCCTTTACTGTGGAGAAGGATACATTTAGTCTTTTGGCAATCTCCTTATTGGTCAAGCCCTCTTTTAGCAGTAACAACACATCCTTTTCTCTTGGTGTTAACTCCTTTTTCATGAATGTCGAAAGGCCTTGTTCAAGCTTTAGTGAAAGGGCTACGATTCTTTCCTTATCTTTTTTGTCACAGTCAGCATCCATCAGTAACTTTTTAATGCCATTGTAGTTCTCTGCAAAGGGCAATAGAATATCATCGGTCAGAGCCATATCCAATGCATTGTTTAAGGCCTTTAGTGCTTGAGTGTATTTTCCCATCTTCTCAAATGCCTGAGTGCGGTATAGATTGATATAGACCTTAGGTAATAAATTAGGAAAGATGGATGAAATGCTTAGGGCAAATTCACTTACGCCAAGTAGCTTCTGATATTCTCCTCTCTCCAGCAAGATGCGTCCATAAATGATATGTGCAAAGGGCTGAGTCATGATGACTAGCCTCTTGTCCCCTACCTCTCCTTGTGCAAGCCATGGCGTAATCTCATCTCCACGTCCAAGGAGTAAGTAGAGAAACCCATAGACTAAGTCCAATGTATAGCGACATAAGTCATCTGTATTCTGTCTTGAACGCTCTAACAAAGATTCTAGTGCATTATGTAGCATGGCTTTGTCTCCTCGCATGAGGGCAATACGTGCCAAAAGGAATAGTCCGCACTGGTAGATACTGTTTTGTCGTTTACTATCAGCCACGAACATGGCCTTATGACAAAGGATTTCTGCTTCGTCTAGTTCCCCCTCCATCAGATAAGCCTCTGCACGCATGATGATTTCTGCTCCGCTACCATGCCCTTCCGTCAAAGCATAATAAATTGGCATGCTCTCATCCATTTGTGTTAACTCTTCCTTGAGTTTTCCGCTTTCTCTCCAGAACATATAGAGTACTGAAGGTGCACCAAAAGTCCATGTGCTTTTGACATTAATAAGTGTCGCAGGTCCCCCAATGAGCTTTAGTGCCTTTTGGTGTCTTTCACTCATACTGTCTATTTGGTTATACTCTAGGAAAGAAAGAAGCAGCTCCATTTCTCCTAAAAGCTTGTTCTTTTGTGCATCAGAGAGATGACTCTCTTTAATGACCTGATGGATTTCCTCTTTCATAGCAAGAAGCCTTTGATTTTCATGAATAAAGAACAGGGTTAGTGCCAATGGTACCATAGCATTTGGATATTTGCACTTAATCTCAAAGGGGGTATTCTCCATAATGTCTAAAATCATGGGTTTTGTGTGCTCATCTACCACATCCGCAATATCATAACTGGTTAAAGGTAAGGCAAATAGACGTTCCCAATCACCCGAAAGATAGTAAAAACGTAGGGTGTTCACCCGATCACCTACCTGCTCCGGCAGCTCCCCTCCAGCCAGGTAGATCTTCTTTTGTTTTTCCTCTGAAAGTAGCTGAAACTGATCCCTTAAGAAATAATGAAAGAGTGTGTGCAGGTAATACCTTCGACTTTCCCAGTCAAAATGGACAAACGCTCTTTTCCCCTGCAACAGCTGCTGAGTTTTCTTGGCACTCATGCCAGAGAAGGCTGTAGCCTGTTCTAGCGAAAAACGAGGAAAGATGGAAATTGCGGTTAGAAAGTCTCGTTCATGGTCAGTCAGACGTTTTCATAGGGCACTACGAATCATATTCTGTATGCTTCCTCCTTCAAAGCGTCCGTTATCGATAAAGGTCAGTAGCTGAAGGTATAGTGCCATAACCCAGCCCTCAGTAATCTGCTGTACCTCATCCAGTTGAATAGGCGTCAAAAGAACACCTGCCTGGCGGTAATAGGCGTTAATATCCTCAGGCTGAAAGGTAAATACTGATTCTCTCAAGATTAAAAAACAGCTGTTTTCTGACATGGCTAACTGTTCCTGTGAAGAAAGGACCTGGGTAGCCGCTACCACGTGAAGAGACTTGCCTCTATGTTTTGAAAGTGCAGTTAGAAATATGCCTGCATTCGGCAGTTTCCATGCTGCAAAGTCATCCAGTATTAAATAGGTTTCTTCTAAGCAACAAAGACTTTTGAAAATGTTTTCAATTTCCCAAACTGTATCCTCATTTGGTGGTCCTACCACCATTAGCTTCTCTGCACTTTCTGAATCAAACTGCCTAATTAGCCCACAGAAGGCTTTCCATGAAGTATTTAGAGGTTCCTCAGAAAAAGTATGCCAAATAACCTTCGTGGTTTCTGAAATCTGAGTATCAAAAAAATGATGTAAGGCTGTAGTCTTGCCAAATCCGGAGGGAGCCTCTACTAGCGTTAGGGGATACGCCTTGATGGCATTTAATCGGTCCATTAGCCGTTTTGGAAAAAATAACGTTTCTGGTTTTATTTGTTTGGTTCGTGCCATACTTTCCCTCCAATCTATTCTCTTGTAATTCATTATATTTTATCTTACATAAATATTCAATTAAATTAAGTATTTATGTCATTAAATGTAGCCCTTTAATGCTCTCCTCTGTATAAAATCATCTGCTTTTGTTGATCGGTTACTCTTTAGAAACATGACTGTAGGATAAGCTGTAGGGTAATAAAAAAGCTGTAGGACGTATCATCCTACAGCTAAAACATCTTTTTTATTACGCTAGGCATCTTCATATTATTTTTGCATATTAGCAAACTTAGTGTACTGACCAAGCCATACTAATTCTACAGTTCCAGTTGGACCATTTCTTTGTTTGGCAATAATAACTTCTCCAATATTTTTCTTGTCTGTATCTGGGTTATAATATTCATCACGATATAAAAACATAACCACATCTGCATCTTGCTCTATCGCTCCTGATTCTCTTAGGTCTGAAAGCATGGGTCTATGATCGGCTCTTGCTTCACAGGCACGGGAAAGCTGTGATAAGGCAATGACTGGTGCCTGCATCTCACGGGCTAAGGCCTTAAGAGATCTAGATATCTCTGAAATTTCTTGTTGTCTTGAATCATTTTTACTGCCATTACCACTCATAAGCTGTAAATAGTCTATCATAATTAAATCAAGGCCTTTTTCAAGCTTGAGTCTTCTACACTTTGCCCTTATTTCCATAGGCGATATACTTGGCGTATCATCTATGTAGATGTCTGCCCGAGCAATATTGGGGATTGCCCTAGCTAGCCTGTCCCAGTCTTCCTTTTCAAGGGCTCCAGTACGGGATTTTTGAGAATCTACCATGGCTTCAGCACATAGCATACGACTCACTAACTGATCCTTAGACATTTCTAGGCTAAACATAGCTACTTTCTTATTATGTTTAATGCCTGCTGCTTGAATAATATTTAGTGCAAAGGCGGTTTTTCCCATAGAAGGTCTAGCTGCAACAAGTATAAGATCAGATGGTTGTAATCCTGCTGTTTTAAAATCTAAGTCAATAAATCCAGTAGGTACCCCTGTCACGCCTCCCTTATTTTTGTGAGCATATTCTATTTTGTCAATGGAAGTAATGAGTACTTCATTGATATGCGTGAAGTCCTCAGTCCGTCTATTTTGAACAATGTCAAAGATTTGCTTTTCAGCAAAAGCCATAATTCCTTGTACTTCTTCACCTTCATACGTTTTTGCGGCAATATCATTACTTGTCTTAAGAAGCCTTCTTAAAACAGCCTTTTCCTCTACAATCTTAGAATACTGCTTAATGTGTGCAGAGGTAGGAACCACAGTTGCTAATTCAGTTAAATAACTTAATCCGCCAACTTGTTCTAACACACTCTTTTGCACAAGTTTATCTTGTAATGTAATGAGATCTATAGGGGTATTTGCTGTATATAGCTCCATCATTGCACCATAAATTTCTTGATGATCAGGTCTATAAAAATCTGACGGTCTTAATATTTCGCTTGCTACTACTGCAGCTTCATGGTCCATAATAATAGAACCCAAGACGGATTGCTCAGCTTCTATACTATGTGGAGGAATTCTTACGCCTTGCATTTGCTCCATAGTATCCATCCTCCCTTCCTGTTCACTTTATGCTTTATTCACTCACAACGCAAATATTTACGTGTGCTGTTATTTCTGGATGAAGCTTTATGGGCACCTTTTGCGTACAAATAGATTTGATTGGTGCATTTAGCTGTACTTTTTTCTTGTCAATTTCAATGCCAAAGGTACTTTTAATCTGCTCTGCAATTTCTTTTGCTGTAACAGAACCAAATACACGCCCACCTTCACCTGTCTTTATAGTAATTTTAACTTCTTTATCATCTATTTTTCCTAAGATTTCCTTAGCATGTTCAAGTTCTTGTGCTTTTTTCTTTTCAACTGCTTTATCTTCAAGCTTCTTTTGGTTTAAGTTCACTGCATTGGCTTCAACAGCAAGTCCCTTTGGAAACAAAGCATTGCGAGCATAACCATCTTTTACCTCTAATAGTTGCCCTTTCTTTCCTAATTTTTTTACATCCTGTGTTAATATAACTTTCATTTTCTTTCACCTTCCTCAAAGTAATTCTCTATTGCTTCTCTTAGTTTTATTTTTGCTTCTTCTATTGTAATATCTTTAAACTGTGCACCAGCTATAGTTGCATGGCCTCCGCCGCCAAGGAGTTCCATAATACGCTGTACATTAATATCTGATAAAGCTCTAGCACTGATTAAGAGATCTTCTTCCATTTTAGTAATAACAAATGAAGCTTGTATACCCTTAATATTAAGGAGTTCATCTGCGACTTGTGCAGCAACTATATTAGCATTTGGCAAGTTTCCACTTACCTGTGACACTGCTAGATCATAAGCCCACATTTCAGCATCTTTAATGGCAGCTGCTCTTGCTTTATAAATTTCTATATCGTTTTGGAAAAGCAAACGGACTCTTGAACTATCTGCACCACTTCGCCTTAAGAAAGCTGCAGCCTCAAAGGTTCTGACACCCGTCTTAAAAACAAAATTTTTAGTGTCAATTGTAATCCCCGCAAGCAATGCATCTGCTTCAATCTGGGTTAACTTAACCTTATCTGTTAAATAGTTTAGAATTTCTGCTATCATTTCACAGGTAGAAGAAATGAAGGTTTCAATATAAGTTAGTACTGCATCCTCAATAAAATCTGTGCTTTTTCTATGATGATCAAAAATCACTATATTTTTCGTATGGTCTATAAGGTCTGGATATTCTAAATAGCTTCGCCTATGAACATCAACAATAACAACAAGGGTATCCTTTGTGATTTGTTCATCTGCTTCCTTATGGGTAATAAACAGATCATGATATTCGCTAGACTCTATAATTCTATTATATAATACCTGTATTGCAAAAGTAGGTTCATTTAGAATAATCTGTGCCTTTTTACCTGCGATAGCTGCTGCCCTATAAACACCCATAGCAGCTCCTAGACAATCCATATCAATATTTTTATGCCCCATAATATAAACTTTATCTGCTTGGTTCAAAAGTTCTTTAAATGCATAGGCTTTAATTCTTACCTTCACTCTCGTACTTTTCTCTACTTCTTTGGTTTTGCCACCATAAAAAGTATATCGATCTGTATTTTTAATGATTGCTTGATCACCACCTCTTCCTTGTGCTAAATCAAATGCAGCTTTAGCATCTTCTTTGGAGGATAAAAGTGATGTCATATTTCTACCAATCCCTATACTGACTGTAACAGGAAGCTCATTGCCTACCTGTATCTGACGTAGCTCATCAAGAAGGTCAAACTTTCTTTCTTCCATCTCTTTTAAAACTTTTTTCGTAAAAAAGATCATGTATTTATCACGATCAAACTTTGTAATAACCACTTCTTTTTCTTTAAACCACAAATTAATTCTTCTATCTATAACTGCAGCTAGCATAGGTCTTCTAACTTCTTCTATGCTCTGCATGACTTCTTCATAGTTATCAATACAAAAATAACCTACAATACATCTTTGGTCTTCTATTTTTTCCCTAAGCAACGCATTTTCTGTATCGTCAAAAAGATAGGCACAAAATAGAAATTCTGTATCACTCGTAGTAACTTTTTTCCCTTTAATGATATATTTATGTTCATGAATAATTAGAGGTATTTCACACGTCGTATTTTGCTTATAAGCTTCTGAAATATTAATTTGAGGCAAAAGGGTTCTTATATCCTTACCTATAATATCTTCTTGATTAATAATGGCTAAGAAAAAATTATTTGCCCATTTTACTTCGCCCAAATTATCTAGCATGAATATGGGTATGTCCATAGCTGCATAAAGCTCTCTATGTCCTTTCAATATCCTATCTATTTGATGGTTCATGTCGGTTTTAAAACACTTTAAAAGATAATTGTTTAGTAAAAAGCTTAATATAATAAATAATAGAAAGATAGCAACTAAGACACTCCCTAAGATGTAACCATAATATACGAGTACAATTCCTTGTATTAATCCAAGAACCATACAAAACCGTGCAAACCAAATGATAATTGTGCTAAAAGTTAAATGTTTTCTTGTCCTAATCAACATCGCGTCTATATACCCCCATATTGATACTTTTGATACTATGACATCTTATATCCTAGAGTTTTTTCCTGCACATACATCATGCCTATTATTATATCATATTGTCCATTATTTTAATATGTAATACTTTTATAGAATTTATATTTTAAATATTAGTGGATACTATATAATTCTCATCTTGATCACTCTGTTATATTCAGTGAATTCTATCAATTCACTGTGGAAAGTATATTGTTCTAAAAAAAATCACTGCTCCTAAGAAGCAGTGAGTGTGCATATTGTTTGTGCTTATTTATATCTCTTTATGATTGTTTATCGTTAAAAATTAATAGCCTGTTACAATTAATCTTGAGTATATGGCAAAAGTGCTATATGCCTTGCTCTTTTAATCGCAACAGTAAGCTTACGTTGTGCTTTTGCTGAGTTACCAGTAATTCTTCTTGGAAGAATTTTGCCTCTTTCGGAAATAAACTTTTTAAGCGTATTAATATCTTTATAGTTAATCTTTTTGATATTATCTCCTGCAAATTGGTTAACTTTGCGTCTTCTACGGTTATTTCTTTTTTGCATAGCCATTGTATTGTTCCTCCTTCATCATCATAGTCAATAAAAACTAAAAAGGTAAATCATCGTCATCTTCAATATTTGTAAAACCTTCTACTGGACTATTTGAAGTAGGGGTCGGAGCCACATCAGTTTGAACTCCTCTTGATTCTGCTGAACTCTTACTTTCTGCAAAATGTTGCTCTTCTGCAACAATATCCACAGATGTGTGTTTAACTTTTTGCTGGTCTTCCCATGTATTGATTTGGATTCTTCCAACTATAGATACAAGTTGACCTTTTCTAAAGTACTTTTCTGCAAACTCAGCTGCCTTTCCGAATGCAACTACATTAAAAAAGTCTACATCTGCTTCTCCTTGTTTTGCATATTGTCTTCGAACAGCTATACCATATCTAGCAACTGCTACTAGATTTGCTGATTGAGAATAGCGTATTTCTGGGTCTCTAGTAAGTCTTCCCATTAAAATAGCTTTATTCATACTCAAAACCCCTTTCTTCTGAAAGTTTTAATTATCTTCATCAAGACACACGATTAAATAGCGAAGAACTGTTTCCATAATACGAACTCTGTTTTCGATTTCTACTGGAGCAGAAGTCTCAGAAGTAAACTTGATAAAGTAATAGAAACCTTCTTTTTGCTTGTTAATTTCATAAGCAAGTTTTTTCTTTCCCCAATCATCTACACCAACGATCTCTCCGCCGAATCTAGTGATGAGTCCTTTAACTTTTTCAAGTTCTGCTACTTTTTGTTCTTCACTAAGTGATGCGAACAATACAAGTGACAATTCATAATTTCTCATCTTTGCACCTCCTTTTGGACTTTGGCCCTATACGCATATAGAGCAAGGATTGTATACTACAATTAAATATAATATCATAACTTTTAAGTAATTACAAGCTTTTCTAGGGTTCTATCAATAATTGTCAGTTTTTATAGTTTTTATACTTAAGGTTTCTTAATTCTCATCAATATGTCTAAGAACTTTTTTCACACTTTTTTCAAATTTTTCACGTGAAATCATAATAAGATGCCCACAGTTCATACAGCGCAGTTTGAAGTCAGCCCCTACCCTTAGGATCTCCCACTCGTTTTTCCCACAAGGATGAGGCTTCTTCATCTGCACGACATCTCTAAGTTGATAGTCCATTATATACCCTCCTTTGATTTATTCCCACTTATTATATAACTTATACACCTATAAATTTTTTTATATCTTAACACCGTGTTAAATATACCTTATAATTACATTAAATTTACATAATGAAAGTCAATATTTATTTTGCAAATCGTGCATATTGAAATAACGCATTACTTTACATAATTAATTAATGTACCTATACCTTCAACCTCAATCTTAACTTCATCACCTGAGTAAAGTGGTCCAATTCCCCCTGGTGTTCCTGTCAATATAATATCTCCTGGCAATAGCGTCATAATCTGAGAAATATAGCTTACTAAGTAATAGATATCAAAAATAAGATTTTTAGTGTTTGAATATTGCTTGATCGCTCCATTTACATAGGTTTTGATGTCTTGTATATGAGGATCCATATCCGTCTCTATAACAGGCCCTATAGGCAAAAAAGTATCAAAGGATTTACATGTAGTCCACTGCTCTCCTGGCTTTTGCAAATCCCTTGCTGTAACATCATTGGCACATGTATAGCCTAGTATATATTCTTTTGCCTCATCCTTATTAATATTTTTAGCAGTCTTCTTAATGACTACAGCTAATTCACATTCATAATCTACTTGATAAGAGAGCTGTGGATAAACAATTGCATCTTTATGAGCTATGATACTAGTAGATGGTTTTAAAAATATGACGGGTTGTTTAGGCAAAGGTATGTTCATTTCTGTCGCATGATCATGATAATTAAGGCCTACGCAAACTGCCTTTGACGGCGTACATGGTGGCAATATCTTAACTTCTTCTAAAGCGTACTCATCTGCATCAACATATATTTTATTATTTTCTAAAATCCCTTGATACTCTTTATGATCTACTTCAAAGCTAATTAGCTTCATAACAATGTTCACTCCTCTTTCTTTATAAAAAGCCATAATATAAGTATTATAGCATAAGCTGCATTTAAGATAAAACGTAAAATTAACCTGAATCTAACAGATAACTATTTAGATCCAGGCTATTTATTTAAATAAGTTTGCTTGAAATAAGTTGTTAGTTATTACTTAATCATTATGTTGCTGTCAGGATAAATAAAACTTATAAATATTTTTTGACACATCCATTCTCCTGAATTTCAAAGCCATGCTTTTTATAAAAATGTTTTAACCTATTAATATGATCATGATCTACATAAGATATTTCGCCAATAAGATACTCTTTATTTAACTTCTTTCCTTCTTTTATTAAATACTCCATTGCTATGGAACCATATCCTTGATTAATAAATCCATAACTATATATATCATGAATATATATATAATTACTTCTTTCAGAAATTAAAATTCTGCACAATACTATATCAGAATTTTTCATATTCACTACCCAAATCTCTGGTTCATAATATGATCTATAAATCATAGCTAATCTATGTTTATTTATCTCTTGTATCCCTAAAATGATATTGTTATGTATAATTACATTGTTTATTGATATTAATATTCCTTGATATGTATTTAATTCTAAATTCAGCTTTCTTATTACTTCAATATGTTCGCTATACTTCTTTTCATAAAAATGATTTTTCTCGTTGATTCGATTAATTAATTCCTTTATCATAACTTTCTCCTTAACCATTTATTAAATATGGGAAAGCAATCAACCCCTTGTAATTACTTCATTTTATTTCCTTATTATTTTTATATCTGTTAGATGCAAATCCCTTTAATAAAAATATCTTCATAAGCTTGTGAAAGTCTATACACATCACACTTTGGATTTTTGGTTTTATCCTATTAAAACATTCTATTGCTAATTCAACATTCAATAATAGCACCTCTAATAATTATATTAACTAATAACATTTTATTAATAATTATGCAAATTCGTGAGAAAATAAAAAGAGTCTCGTAAAACTAGTAAACTAGATTTCATAAAACCCTTCATGTAGTATCATAAATTATTTAAGGCGACAACCAGATTTGAACTGGTGATGAAGGTGTTGCAGACCTCTGCCTTACCACTTGGCTATGTCGCCTCATATAGGTGTTAAATAGAAGTTAAGGAATGCTCAACGGCTACTTAAGTCTCTTCTTTATCTATTATATGCTATCCCTCTTTAATTATCTACTAAATTTTGAATAAATGAACATCTAAGTTAGAAGTAATAATCCAAAAAATATAAATAAAAAGAGTTCCATATAAAACTAGTAAACTAGATCTCTATGAAACTCTTTTATAAGTACTTAAGGCGACAACCAGATTTGAACTGGTGGTGAAGGTGTTGCAGACCTCTGCCTTACCACTTGGCTATGTCGCCTTATTACTTCGGCAACCACCTACTCTCCCAGTCCGTCTCCAGACAAGTACCATCGGCCGACTTAGTCTTAACCTGCGTGTTCGAAATGGGAACGGGTGTTTCCCTAAGTCGCATCATCACCGAAAATGACCCGTAGGGGAATCGAACCCCTGATACCGCCGTGAAAGGGCGATGTCTTAACCGCTTGACCAACGGGCCTTATTTATTAAAAGCTCCCCGAGTAGGGTTCGAACCTACGACCCTCCGGTTAAC
>JAEYPM010000048.1 GCA_023410675.1 Bacillota bacterium
AAAATATATTCAAGCGACAAGAGTGGGGCTAATAAAGCTAGGAATATTTATGATACAATCAGCCTTTTCTCATGAAAAATATATTAATATGGATTCAGAAGATGAAACTTTAGAATGGATTGATCCTGACGAAACTGATCCAATCCATTATATTGAAATCATTGAAAATATAAAGGAATCCATTACATATAAAGAAAATAAAGAGGATAATCGACACCCAAGCTTAAAAGACTATCTTCTATTCATTATGGTTCTTATGATAATAGCTATTATAGTAAGTATTATAACAGCGATCATCATAGGCGTAATTGCAATTATACGGCAAATCATATAATTACTGTAAAATGTTATTCTATACTGGATGGGGCAACTATGTTCTATTTCAATAAATAGTATGTTATACTTATATAAAATTTACATCTTAAAAATTGCTTTGTACTATGTGAATTCTAAAGAAGAGACAGTAGTATCATGTATAAAGTAAGTTAGGAGATCAAAAATGACAAAAAACTATAAACTTATATTATTTGATTTTGATTATACTTTAGTAGATTCTTCTCAAGCTGTAGCCAAGTGTATTAATTATGCATTAGGCAATATGGGGGTAGATGAAGTATCCAGCGAAGCTGCTTGCAAAACAATAGGGCTATCTTTAAGCACTGTTTATAAAGCGTTAACAGGCAACGATGATATAGATAGAAGTCAAGAGTTTGTTAGGCTCTTTGCAAAAAAGGCAGATGAAGTAATGGTAAACCTAACCTGCGTATATGACTCAGTTCCAGACACCATGAAGTTTTTAAAAGAAAAGAGACTAAAGTTAGGTATTGTTTCAAATAAATATAGGTATAGAATAGAAGCTATATTAGAAAAAGAAGGATTAGACAATATTTTTGATATAATTATTGGATCAGAAGATATGACAAAACATAAGCCGAATCCAGAAGGTATTATCAAGGCAGCAGATTTACTGAATATTCGTCAAGAAGATATTATCTATGTTGGAGATAGCCTAGTAGATGCCAAGACAGTAAAAGACTTAAAGGTGTCTTTTGTTGCAGTCTTAACTGGAACAACAACAGAAGAGGAATTTAAAGACTACAAAGCCTTAGGCATCATAAAAGATGTTTCAGAACTTATAAATTTTATAAAATAGAAGATAGGTTATTCATTTTTTCATAAGCTGCATACCTATGTAACAAGCTACAGTCCTTGGTAAAAAGCGTAAGAGAAAAACAGATATTTTGTTAAAGGTTCCTGCTACTACAACAGGTTTTCCTGATATAAGTGCTTTATAACCAATTTGTGCAACTATTTCTGGTTTCATTAAAAAGTGTTTAAAAAGTCTTATATCCTCAATATGTGATCTTTTTGCAAAATTGGTTTTTGTGGCACCAGGGCAAAGGGTTGTGATTGTAACACCAGTTCCTTTTAATTCTTTTGCAATACCTTCAGATAAATGCAGAACATAAGCCTTAGAAGCACAGTAAGCTGCATTTAGAGGAACGGGTTGAAAGGAGCCAGTAGAGCCTAGATTAAGAATACGACCGCTTCCTTTATTGATCATTTCAGTCATAAAGAGCCTAGTGAGCTTTGTTAAAGTCATCAAATTAACATTTAATAGTGCTAAAGTATCATTAATATCTGCATCATGGAAGTTTCCATAGACTTGTATTCCAGCATTATTAACTAAAATATCAATGGCAATAGACTGCTCTTTAAGATAGTCAAAAATTTCTTCTGCAGCATAGCTCATAGATAGATCTTTTGAAAGAGCAGTAATATTTATTGCAGCGTTTTCTTGCTTAAGGATACTATGGGCCACTTTAAGCTTAGTTTCGTCCTGTGATACGATAACTAAGTCATAGTTATTTCGTGCAAAGATTTTTGCAAGTTCTAAGCCAATCCCACTTGATGCTCCAGTAATAAGCACAGTTTTATTCATAAGAATCTTCCTTTCCAATCATAGACTTATATTAGTTATCTCATATAGTACAGCATAAACCAATGAGAAAATATGCAAATTTATTGACATTTTACGCAAAGGGAAATAACATAAGACTAGATCATGAAAAGTAAGGGGGAGGCTATGGCATCACTTAGGACAATCTCTGTGGCAAAGTTAAAAATCTTTTTGAATCAAATAGAAAGATATGGTGTAACAAAAAAAGATATACTGAAATATGCCAAGATACCAGAAGATACACTTAATTCTCCAGATAATAAACTTTTAGGAGAAGAGGTAAGACGACTTATTGGGGCATTAGTAGAACAAACACAAGATAAAGATATTGGGTTAAAACAAGGATCATTGCTTTTAAAAGGTTTTTCAAATATCCTGGGATATATTTTAATGAACTGTGATTCGATAGCCAAGGGCTGGGAAAAGTATGTTCAGTATGAGAAGCTTGTTGATGAAACAAGTAAGTGCAGTTTTAAAATAGAAAATGGCCTTGCTTATTTATATAACACGACTATTGATGAACATTTAAAGGATATTAGGCAGTTTGAGGATTTTAAAATAGCTGGTATACTTAGTTATATTAAGCTACTAACAGGCAAAAACCTAAAACCTAAAAAAGTTCTTTTTACTTACTCAAAACCAAAAGATACAGAAGAACACCTAAGAATTTTTGACTGCCATTTATTATTTGATCAAAATGATAGTGCTATTATATTTGATGAGGAAGCTTTAGATATAAAAATACTTGATTCAAACGAAGAATTACTTAGTTTTCTTGAAGAGCATGTGAAGGATTTTTATGTAGAGCTAGAAGAAAAAGATGGTTATACAAAAAAGGTACAAGATATTTTATTAGAAGAAATAAAAGCGACACTGCCATCAGTAGCTTTCATAGCAAAGCAGCTATCAATGAGCGTAAGAAGTTTGCAGATGCATCTTAAAAAAGAGAATACTTCCTACAGAAAAATAACAGAAGAAATAAGAAAACAACTAGCAGAAAAATATATAAAGGATAATGTAGTTTCGATAGATGAGATTAGCTATGTTTTAGGATTTTCTGAATCAAGTAGTTTTTGCAGAGCCTTTAAGAAATGGACAGGGCTTGCACCTAGTGCATATAGAGAACAGGTAAATAAATAAAGTCGTCTTACCATCTTACATATGGCAAGGCGACTTTTTAAATAGCAATAGAGTCATAGATGGGATCACTAAGCGTATTTAACATGGCTTCATAAGGCGTTTTTCCTACATTGGCAAGCACAGTTTTAAATACTGAAGGGGACTGACCACTTGCCATTTGAACACCTTGGTAGTTAGAAGTGACTTGAAAACAGTCATGGCGTGAATTTACATTCCAAAATACTACATTAGGAATTTGATAACCTTCCTTAGCAAAGCTTTTTCTCATGCTTTCATAGAAGGTCCAGTCACCACGGCTTGTTGTTGCAAAGTTAAACTCCATATCTGTGATAACAACTAAAGATTTTGGAAGATCACAAGCAGAAAGTTTATGTTTTTTAGCTGTATTTAATATAAGCATAAAGGCAGCTTCAAGATTGGTATCTGCTACAATAGCAGGTATGCACTTTATCTTATCATATAGGGTACTTCCTTTTAAGGTCACAAGAGAAGGTTTGCTTGAGAAAGTCATGAAGGTATCTTTAAAAGCACCCTTATTTCTTTCAGCAAAATAAATCGCAAGGCCTAAAGAAGTACATAAAGGTCTACCATACATAGAACCAGAGGTGTCTGCCATAACGAGTACATTATGCTCACCCTCAATATAGTTAGGTAAGTTTTTCCACTGCTGCTCAAGAATCTTGTCATGGTTTGCAAAAGAAAAGTATTTAGTATGATAGTTTATACCAAGCCTTTCTATGATATCGTAAGGATACAAGGTACTTGAATGAATGGTTGCCTCGCCTTTTTCAAGAGCTTCAATATAGGTGGTAAACCCTTCTTTATCATGGGTGTTAAAGGCATTTCTGTAAATGCACATAGCACGGGAAGGTACATGACTATACTCGATTTGCGTCCATTCATTAGAAGACATTTTTACTTCTGTTACATCAATATATTTTCTAAGCATTGAAAGTGTCTTTCGATAAGCCTTTTCAGAAAGACCAAATGCCTTTGCAGTAGACTTACCAAGCCAATTGGTTTCTCTTGAACTAGTATTTACAGATTTAAGCCATTTAGCAAGTAAGCTAACAGGTAGATTGTTATATAAGTTTTTTAAGTCTTCATCCAACTGATTCTTTAAGAAAGCCCACATCTCAGCTTCAATTGAGGTTCCAATAAGCTCATAAAAGTCATCATAACGTCCAAATAGTGCTATATTATCAAAGTTTTTGATAATAACTGAAGGAGCAATCTGAGATAAATACTTTATAATAGTCCTAAAAGTGCGTCTTTCGCCAAGACCGCCTCTGACATTACGTGCATAAAAAGCCATTTTGGTTGCAAGAAGAGCATCCTCTGCATAAGCACTGCTAAAAAGGCGTTCTATTTCATCAATACCACGCATTCTTAAACTTCCAATACAGCCAAATAAATCAACTAAAGCACTAGTTGTTGACTTAAGTGCTATAGCACCGTTTTCAGTTGTTGTAAAGTTATTTTCCTTTATTAATAATGATAAAAAAGCATTTTTCATGTTTTGATTTCCTCTCTTTCATAAAGTCCTACTATTAAACAAGACACTATTTTTATACCCGCGCGTTTTTCTATTTCCGCCACTATAAGTGTTTTGGCACATTATAGGCTGGATTTGAACCAGCAAGTCCTGTTTGGACACGGGTCCCTGATAAAAGCTGCTGTTAGTGTCTTTATAGAAAACTATTTGAAACGGTTACAGGCTGCATTTTCTCACTTAGCAGGTGGGTTGGTATTTGCTGTTAGCAGCCTTATGACATTATATTAATCGGGTGAAAAGGAAAATTCATGAAAAAAAGTTTGCGAACAGATCATACTGCTTATCAATCTCTTTTTTTATAAGACTTTTTATGTTAGATGGTGACAAAACTCTGATAATAGGACCAAAAGAAATCAGTGTTCGAATAATTTCCGTCTCGTCAAATGGATAATAAAAAAGCTGAACAAGGCAAGTATTATTATCATCATTAAATTCTGTAATACGCTCATAGTTAGAAAAAAACATAAAAACTCTGTCAAAGCCACTACGTTCGTTACTGAGTTCAAAGACGATAGGTTCGTTAGCTTTGGAAGCCTTCACAAAAGAAGTGATTGCCTCATAAGAAGGAGCAGGTGCAAATTCTTCAAGCTGAATTATGCATGATAGATCAATACTTTCTAACTGCTTCATTTTATTGTTGTTTATGGATAGAGCAAGAAGCCTAAAACGATCAAAGTTAAGCTGATACTCAATTTTAAAAAGAGCAAAAGTATTGCAGACAATTTCATCATCTCTATTTTTATAAGTAATGCAGAGGAGTTTTTGATGACGCATAGCACGACAAATTTTTTTGAATTTAGAGATGTAAGCTTCATCAGTAAAATCACAATTACTTGTTCCTTGAACACTTCCAAATATATAGGGATCAAAAAGAGGCTCGACTTCTTTAAACGTTGATTTTAGAAAATAAAGTTCATCATCTTCAAAAAATAGATTCATTTTGGGGTCATTCAGTAGTGACTTAAGCCATGAGATTTCAAGATGGGTAAAATAAGGTTTAGGGATGTTTTTTAGAGCGGAGTAGTACCTATCTTCTTTTTTATATAATAGGTGGTAACTATCCTTGTTTTGGGCAGTAAGGGGTGGGACTAAAGAAGTAGGGGATTCGAGAAAGCCATCTTCAGCTACAATAGTCCTTATGGTATTTAGTGTTACGCCATCTTGATGAGCAGTAGTTAAGATACGCTGAATTAATGTATAGTACTTTCCATATAGTTCACTAAATAGCTCCATAATCATCCTCCTCATAGTAAGATTTCATCAGTTTAATATCCTGGATCATACGACTGAGTACTTCCTGATTCGTACATTTGATATCAAGTATTCGCCCTGTAAAACTTCTAATCCAAGGGACCATTTCATTTGCATCTAAAACATTGATGGTAAATAAATAGGTGTTTCTTGAAAGCTTGTTCAACATTCCCTCTTTATTTTCCTTTTTAATTTGTTCTATAAGATATTTTTCCTTTTGTTCATCAATATGTAGTGTAAGCTCCCACTTTTCTAAAGCATTAACCTCTAAGTAATTAAATGAAACACCCCAACTATTTTCTAAAAGCACATTTGCAATAGAAAGTTTCATAGAAAAGCTAGGATCGTCAGCTTCTAAGATATTGACTTTATAAATATTATCAAGTCTATAAAATTTATATTTATTAGAATAATAGTGATAGACTATAACATAACGCCTACCTTGCCTAATATTATCTATAATCTTAATTGGAAGGACATAGTTTTCATTTAGTGAAGGATGAACAACGATGACTTTTTTGCGATTTTTTATGGCATAACATAGATAAAGCAGGATCTCATCATCTAACGTATGGGTAAAATGAAGATCACGAAAAGCAAAGAGGCTTGGACTATGATTTATTTTTTGCAGTATAAAGTTGCCAAGTACCCCAAGTGGAAAGATGTTTTGAAAAAATGATAGAGCCTCAGTAAGATAGTCCATAGTAGTAGAGGAAAGCTTACTCAGTATATGAGGTGCTAAAAAATAATAGCCAGTTTTTCCTTCTTTTTCATAGCCTAAAATGCCAAGAGTGACATATTCATCAAGTTTAATACGTATGGTACGTACATCTAAATTTTTATCTGTGTTAAAATAAATAAGGTAATCAGAAAAAATCAAATTTGAGATATCAGATAAGGAGCATTTAGCCTGAATACTAAGGATATCTAATATAATAAAATGGAGCATGACATCATTTTTAGTAAAGCTTTTTGTTTTAAAGACCTCAAATAAAGGGTTGGCTTCTACATACATACTATCAAAGTGAATATTAACACGCTTGCCTTTACTAGAAGTTTGCTCATCTACATAATAAGATAAATAGCTTTGAATTCTGCGGCGCTCGTTATCATACGTCCTAGAGCTTTTATGAGTAAAATCTTCTCTTTGTTTATAACCATAAACGGCGAAGTTTCTGATATAGTCTCTTATTTTATCAAAGCTTTTAATAAGCTCATTAAATACTTTCATAAAATCCCTCCTGAAACTATGATAACATATTTCTATGGGGAACAATCGAAAACTTTTTTTCAAGATTATTTAATCTTCATAATCTAAAATAAAATTAAAGTTGCTTCATCAAAATGAAACTCTTAATAGATCATCAATGAAATAATTATTAAGTAAAGAAATGAAAGAAGAAATGAAAGAAGAAATGAATAGAAAAGAGGGAACAGAATGTTTGTAATATGTAATGAGAAAATGAATAAATACCCAATTAAAATATGGTTAAAATCAAAGGAATACTTAGAGGATAGCTGTTTAGAACAAGCCACCAATCTATCTAATTTACCTTTTATTCATAAATGGGTGGCTTTAATGCCAGATACCCATACTGGGAAAGGAATGCCTATAGGGGGAGTTATTGCGACAGATGGTGTGGTGATTCCTCATGCAGTAGGCAGTGATATTGGATGTGGTATGATATTTATGCAGACCAATATTAGAGCTGATCTTTTAAAAAACACTATGACAGGAAGTGGCACTTTGCTTCAGCTTGTCATAGGAGAAATACTTAGAAATACACCAGTAGGCAAAGCACATCATAAAAAAATGCAACCTTCTAAGGTGCTTGATGAGGCAACTAAAAATATGGAGAAGTATTTAAAAGTACCAACACTTCTTCCACAAATAGAAGATGCTTACTATCAAATGGGGACACTGGGGGGTGGAAACCATTTTATAGAACTTCAAGAAGATGAAGAAGGAATGGTTACTATTATGATCCATACAGGAAGCAGGCATTTGGGGAATAGAATAGGAGATTATTTTGACAATATTGCAATACAGCTCAATAAAAAGTGGTATAGCAGTGTTCCAGAAGAATATAATCTTGCCTTTTTACCTGTTATGAGTGATGAAGGAAGGCTTTATTTAGAGTATATGAATTTAGCTTTAGATTTTGCAGAAGAAAACAGGGAAGCACTTTTAATGAGTGCAACGGAAGTCTTGACAAAAAGACTAGAGAAATACTGCAATCTTATACCTGAATATACTGGTAAGATCAATGTCCATCATAATTATGCATCCCTTGAAATGCATTATGGGAAGAATGTATGGGTACATAGAAAAGGAGCAATCAGTGCCCTTGAAGGAGCGCTTGGTATTATCCCAGGAGCTATGGGTTCTTATAGCTATATTGTAGAAGGAAAAGGATGTGAAGAAAGCTTTAAATCTTGTTCACATGGAGCAGGAAGAGTACTATCAAGAACTAAGGCAAAAGAGGAGTATTCCATTGACAAGGTTATGTCCGATCTTAAAGATCAAGAAGTGATTTTAGGCAAAAATAGCAAAAAGGATGTAGCAGAAGAAAGCCGATTTGCGTACAAAAATATAGATGAGGTGATAGCAAATCAATTAGATCTTATAACACCAATTAAAAAGTTAAAGACTATTGGAGTAGTTAAGGGATAAGGTAAGTGTTGAAAATAGACAGATTAATATGTATAATTAAAATAGTATATTATTATTTTAGGGGGCACTATGAAAAAACAATATTTTTATAGAAAACATATTAGGATAATGCACAAGGGGATACCTATATTTTTTGGAATTTTAGCAGCTTTGATTTTTATAGGATCTATTTTTGAGGCAGTTCATTTAGCACAAGGGGATACATTTTTTACTATACTAATCATTACTATAGGAGTAATAATATCCCTTCTGCTTTTATCGCCAGCAGCATTTGCATGGTTTTTCTTTGGAAGGTTTACGAAGATATCTGTTACATTAACAGATGATGAAATTATTTATAAAAATGTTAATGGGGAGACGAGAATACCTATAGGAGAAATTCAAAGACTAGAATTTCCTTCTATACAGTATGCAGGAGGCTGGATAACCATTATATCTTCTAGAGAAACTATTCGATTAACTGTTGTGCTAGAAAACATAGGAGATTTTGTGAAAAACTTAAAGGAGCTTCTTGATCAAAGAGGAGCACAACATACCTATAATAGAAATGCAATGTTCTCATTTTATAAAACATCAGCGTATTCAGATCAAAGCTGGGAAAGGTTATACGAAATATTTCTTAAGATGAGTGTACTGGGCATAGTTCTTGCTATCCTTAGTGTGTTTGCTGGCATAAAATTAGGGAAAATAATGATTATACATTGGCTAGTCATAGGGGCATTAGTTTTTCCGCTTATGGCATTTTGTATGGGTGAACTAATTCTGGCATTAAGCGTAGGAAAACAGGCTGATGAAGAACGTTTTGAAGTTAAGCCAAGAGATAAAATCTATGAAAAAAAGATTTATACGCTTTGCTTTGTCATTTGTTTCCTAATATTTCTTCTCTTCTCCATAGCATTATGTATGTTATAAGTAATATTATAGAATAATCTGTAGTAAAATTTAATATTCAAAATATAAGTTCTATAGTATTGATTTAGTAATAGTGGCACTTTATAATAGAAGTTAGTATTTTTTACTTGTAACTCGTATGGAAGGGGAAAAGAAATGCCGATTACCGAATTTTTAACACGTAATGCCAACGAATATGGACAAGAAATATGTCTGACTGAAATTAATTTAGACCTTCAAGAAAGTCACAATGTTATATGGCGTGAATATGAGCTGATTGAAAACAATCCAGCAGGTGAATACAGACGTGACATGACCTGGCGTGTATTTGACGAAAAAGCAAATCGCATGGCTAATTTGCTTTTAAAAAGAGGAATTAATAAGGGAGATAAAGTAGCTATTCTCATGATGAACTGTCTCGAGTGGCTACCTATTTATTTTGGTATATTAAAGTCTGGTGCTATTGCAGTACCCCTTAATTTTCGTTATTCCGCTGAAGAAATAAAGTATTGTTTGAATTTAGCAGATACCACTGCTTTAATCTTTGGACCAGAATTCATTGGAAGAATGGAAACTATTTATGATCAAATACCCAATGTAAAAATATTATTTTATGCAGGTGAAGGACGTCCAAGCTTTGCAGAAAGTTATGATCGCCTTACTGCAAACTGCTCTTCTGAGGATCCAAATATTAAGATAACAGATGAAGATGATGCAGCAATTTACTTTTCTTCAGGAACTACAGGTTTCCCAAAAGCAATATTACATAATCATAGAAGTCTCATGTCTTCTTGCTATACTGAAAATAAACATCATGGACAAACCCATGAAGATAATTTCTTATGTATTCCACCACTTTACCATACAGGGGCAAAAATGCATTGGTTTGGTAGTTTAGTCGTTGGAGGCAAAGCAGTACTCCTTAGAGGAATTAAACCAGAATGGATTCTAAGAACAGTATCAGAGGAAAAAATTTCGATTGTATGGCTATTAGTTCCATGGGCACAAGATATCTTAGATGCGATTGAAAGAGGCGATGTGAAGCTAGGAGATTATGATCTTTCAAGCTGGAGACTTATGCATATAGGTGCTCAGCCAGTTCCACCGAGTTTGATTCATCGCTGGAAAAAATATTTTCCACATCATGAATATGATACAAACTATGGACTTAGCGAATCTATTGGACCAGGATGTGTGCACTTAGGTGTAGAAAATATACATAAGGTTGGAGCCATAGGTATACCAGGATATGAATGGGAAACAAAAATTGTTGATGAAAATGGCTTTCCTGTTAAGCAGGGAGAAGTTGGCGAGTTAGCCGTTAAGGGTGCAGGTGTCATGAAATGTTATTATAATGACCCTAAAGCAACAGAAGCTGTACTTAAAGACGGATGGCTTCTTACTGGAGATATGGCAAAGATGGACGAGGATGGGTTCATTTATCTAGTAGACCGCAAAAAAGACGTTATTATTACGGGTGGAGAAAATATATATCCAGTACAAATTGAAGACTTCCTTCGTGCACATGAGGCAATCAAAGATGTAGCAGTTATTGGACTTTCAGATAGCCGTTTAGGAGAAATTGCAGCAGCTATTATTGAATTAAAGCCAGGCTTTTCATGCACTGAAAAAGATATAGAAGCATTTTGCGGATCAATGCCTCGTTATAAGAGACCAAAGAAAGTTATTTTTGATACAGTTCCGCGTAATCCTACAGGTAAAATAGAAAAGCCAAAGCTTAGAGAAAAATATGGCACAGTACAGTTAGTTGCAGCACAAACAGAAAGATAATGATTATCAGTTAAAAAACAATTAGAACATTAAAATAAGGCCTTATTAGAGACACAGCATCTATGAGGCCTAAATTATTTCAATAAATGGTAAAAATATATAAATAAAGCAAGAATATATAAATAAAGCAAGAAGATATTAATAAAGTAAGTTGAAGCATCAAAGTGACTCACTTAGACAAAGGAGTAAGTTAGGAGGAGAGAAAGGGATTTATATGAGAACTCTTTATGTAACAGATTTAGATGGGACATTATTAAATAAGAAGCACCGAGTTACGCAAAGGAGTGCAAATATTATTAATGAGCTCGTGGAAAAGGGGATGATGTTTACCTATGCTACTGCAAGATCATTATCATCTGCTTCTGTAGTGACAAAGGGACTGGCAATTAAAATACCAGTTATCACATATAATGGGACATTTATCACTCATCCATTGACAAACCAAATTTTATCCTCGCTTTCATTTGTACCAGAAGAATCTGAGGAAGTTATTCATTTCTTGGAAGAACATAGTATTAGTCCATTAGTCTATGCTTATATTAATCGTAGGGAACAAGTATCATGGGTTACAAGTAGAGAAAATCAAGGGATAAAACACTACTTAAGCTTACGCAAACAAGATAAAAGATTACGCCCTGTAAAGAATAAAGAAGAATTATTTTTAGGAAATATCTTTCATTTTACTTGTATAGGTGAAAAAGAAGAATTGATGCCAGTGTATCAGTTTTTTTCAAAAGATGATAGGTATCATTGTATTATCTTCCAAGAATTGTATCGTAGTGAGTATTGGTGCGAAATTATGCCGAAGCAAGCAACAAAAAAAGAGGCAATAATAAAACTAAAAGATTTGTGTGGCTGTAACAAGGTTATCTCTTTTGGAGATTCCATGAATGACATTCCTATGTTTGAAATATCAGATGAGCGTTATGCAGTGGCAAATGCTGTGGAGGAACTAAAAGGACTAGCCACTGGGGTGATCGGAAGTAATGAAGAAGATGGCGTAGCAAAATGGCTTAAAGAAGGATTTTATAAGCGTCAGTAAGCAGTAACAACTAGTTTTAAGACAAAATAAGAGGAGACATAATAATGAGTGAGAAAAAAAGAAGAGTGATAATGACAATTTTGGGAGTTTTAATAGCAGGATTTTGCGTGGGAATGTTTAATTTTTCAACCTTTGGAATGGATCCATTTCAGGTATTTGCCCATGGTATTTGGATGCATTTGCCTTTAGGGTTTGGAACTTTTTATATGATTCTTAATTTGATAATGCTTATTTTTATTTTCTTTATTGATAGGAAAAAAATTGGTCTTGGTACAGTTATTAATATTTTTTTATTAGGATATGTTGTGGAATTTTCATCTTGGTTGTTTCAAATGAATTTCCCTAGTCCAACCATGATAACGAGAATTATTTTTCTAATTGTTGGGCTTATTATCTTATGTTTTGGATCTTCTTTATATTTTGTGGGAGATTTAGGTGTATCAACATACGATGCCGTTGCAATCATTTTATCGGAAAAAAAGGTAGCAAAATTTCAATACTGTAGAATTGCTTCAGATCTTATTTGTACGATTATAGGATTTATGCTCGGAGCTACTGTAGGGATAGGAACTTTTGTAACTGCATTTTTTATGGGGCCAATTATTGCTTTTTTTAATAGGAAAATATCCATTCCACTACGTTATGGTAAAAATCATGATATAAGCGGATAATGTAACGATTAACATATATGATCTTACGAGAATGAATGAGAAAGGAAAACGGTATACTTTGAACGTTTCCTTCCTTTTTTTATCTAACAAAATCGATTCAAGATGATAGATAATAGGCATCAATGGATATACTGTGGTAGAAAAGTTTTATGAAAAAGATCAAGCTTAAAAATAAAGTTTTATTTGAAGATTTGTGATATAATATAAAATAAAAATATAAAAAATAAATTAAAATGAGAGAAGTAACACTGGGATACATAAATAGATAAAAAGCACTATGGGGGGATGAGAATGCTAAGAGCATTTATTTCAATAACATTTTTCGTGTTTTTTTCGGTATATTTGTTTCTTGGAATATGTAGTGTTAGCATTAATGTTAAAGCACTGTTAAATCGTGTATTTTTATTTGTATGTATTGGATTTTCTGTTTGGACAATTTCTTTTGCATTAGCAAACTCATCTCAAACGTCTGAAGGTGCATTGCTTTGGAGAAGAGCTTCAGCAGTTGGCTGGGGTATTGTGTACAGTGTCATGCTTCATTTTGTCCTTGTTTTGACAGAGAAAACGAAACTATTAAAAACGAAATGGATCTATGGTGTACTTTATATTCCTGCAATACTTAATATTTTTCTTTTTGGTATTTGTAATGAGATTGCACACAACCAGTATCAGAGAGTGATTAAGACAGTAGCAGGGTGGGCATTTGTTCCCAATAATACTGTTTGGGATACATACTTTAATATTTATTATATAGGTTGTTCACTTATAATATTCGGACTACTTTTTCATTGGGGAAAAAATACAAAGGATATTAAAAAGAAAAAAAATGCAAATTATTTACTTGGATCATTAGTGATTGCACTTGCCCTTGGAAGTATTACGGATAGTTTTATTAACAGATTTTTTGAAGTTAAGATTCCTTCATTAGCACCCATTGTCATCATGATTCCAATGGCAACGATAATGTTTATTATTAAAAAGTATGGATTGATGTATCCCTATGGTAAAAAGACATTTATGGATGAAAATATTATTTTAGATGATAAAAACCGCTTTGTTTTTTATAAATACATATCTTCAATGTTTTATATAGGGAGTATGCTTAATTTGCTCCATTACTTTTTATATCCTTCCCAATTAAACATTGTTATTTTGTTCAGTACAGTCTTAATAGGAATCGGAGCAGCTATTTTCTTCATACCTTTATTGTCCTTTGAAAGAAATATTCAAGATAGTATACTCTCAATAACTATTGCACTTTCCATTCCAATCATTTTACTAAGATTTTTAGATAACTATGCGAGTAATATTGTCTGGCCAATTCCGATTATTTTTATGATCGTTATGGCAGTGTTTAATAAAAAACGTACACTATTTATTATAGCTTTTGCTGGATTATTCACTACAATTGTCTCATGGATTAGAATCCCACAACTGACTACCTATGTTACAGGTGTTGATTATGTTTCTAGAATTGTACTTTATGGGATGGGCTTCATTCTTACTGCTTATGTAAACAAAGTGTATATTGCTAGGATTAAAGAAAATAAAGAGCAATTTAGATTTCAAAAAATGGTCTCAGAGATTTCTACAGACTTTATTACAGTAACAGAGTCCAATTTTAATGATAAAGTAGAAGAAATGCTTAAAAGAAGTGGTGAGTATTTTCATTCTGATAGAAGTCATCTTTATATGTTTTCTGATAACTATAATACCGTTCAGAAAGTTAATGAGTGGTATAAAGACAAAATTAAACATAAATTAGTGACATATGAAGAAATAGCAGTAAGCCAATACAAATGGTGGCTCGATCAAATGAGAGCAAATCAAACACTTTTTATATTAAGCAGTAAAGATTTGCCTCAAGAAGCAAAAGAAGAGCAAGAATTTTTAAAGCTGAAAGGAATTTCATCAGCACTTGTTGTCCCTGTAGCTAATAAGGAAAAAGTAATTGGATTAATAGCTTTTGATGGGGTTAAAGAGAAAAAAAGTTTAAGTGAAATGGATAGAGAGCAGCTTAAAGTATTAGCCAATACCTTAGCTGATGCAATCTCTAAGGTAGAAGCTGAAAGAGAAATTAATTACCTTGCATATAATGATGTTTTAACTGGACTTCCAAATAGAGCATTTTTTAAGCATTCTTTAGAAAATGAGATTAATTTAATAAAACATACATCAAAGACTATCGGTGTCATGCTCATTGATTTAGATGGTTTTAAAGAAGTCAATGATACAATGGGGCATGATTGTGGAGATTATGTTCTTATACAAGTTGCAAAAAGACTATCTCAAGCGACTAAAGGGATAGGTTTTGTTGCAAGATTTGGTGGGGATGAATTTCTAATCATGCTAGCTGAGACAAATAATAAGGATGATGTTGTAGCTTCTGTTGATAATATTATGAGTGTTTTTAAAGAACCTATTATTGCACAAAACCAAGAGTTTTTTTTAACAGCAAGTGGAGGTATAGCATTATTCCCAACAGATGGAGAAACTGTAGAGGTACTGATAAAAAATGCAGATTTAGCCATGTATTCATCAAAAGCTAAAGGGAAAAATCAATATTGTTTATGTTCGCCCGAGATGAAGGAAGAAGTCCTTAGTAAAATGAAGTTAACCAATAGTCTATATAGGGCTCTTGAAAATAATGAATTTGAACTGTATTATCAGCCGCAAATTAATATTCAAAGTAAAGAGATTATAGGAATAGAAGCACTGATTCGTTGGAACCATCCAACGCTTGGGAAATTGCTGCCAGCTGTGTTCATCCCTTTAGCAGAGCAGGCAGGTCTGATTACATCAATTGGCACATGGGTCATAAAGACTGCATGTGAGCAAAATAAAAAGTGGCAATGTATGGGTCTAAAGCCAGTACGTATTGCGGTCAATATTTCGATGGATCAGTTTCGTGGGAATTTGGTACAGGTAGTCAAGGAGACTTTGAAAGATACTGAGCTTGATGCAAGATACCTTGAGCTAGAAATTATGGAAGGCGTAGTGATGAAAGAAGGAAGCCTTATTATTAATACACTCCGCGAACTCAGAAATCTTGGTGTTGAAATCTCTATAGATGATTTTGGTATGGCTTATTCTTCACTAAGCAGACTCAAAGACCTACCAGTAAACAGACTCAAAATAGATATGTTCTTTGTTCAAGGCATTTTACCAAATAGTAAAGATAATTCTATCATTGAAGTAATGATTCATTTGGCTAAGAGTTTAGACCTTAAAGTGACTGCAGAAGGCGTTGAAACTGAATGTCAACTTGAGTTTCTAGCTGAAAAAAATTGCGATGATATTCAAGGCTACTATTACTATAAACCAATGCCAAAAGAAGAGATTGAATTAATATTTAAGGAGCGTATGTTATGAGAAAAATATCAACTTCACTTGATGTCCAAGAAGTTGGATTAACTATTTATAATGATGGGTTTGGTGCTATTAAGGAGATAAGAAATGTCAATCTAACAGGTAAGGAAACAGAACTTGTATTTGCTGATGTAGCACAAAAGATAGAGACAGACTCCCTTTTAGTTGAGGGACTTGATGTTTTGGAGTTCAATTATGATCATGATCCTGTAGGTAGATACAAATTACTTAGGAAATATATTGATAAAGAGGTTTTCTTAAGAAATAAGGAGACTGGTGAGAGAACAAGCTGCAGGTTGTTATCAGTGGAAGCAGAGGATAAGTGTGTGCTTGAGGACAACAAGACAAAAGAGATCTATTTGGATACTGAAGAAGAAATGATATTACCCTCTTTGCCATCAGGGATCATGATAAAACCAGCACTAATATGTAAGATAGAGAATTCTAGAACGGAAAACATAAAAGTTTCATACCTAAGTAATGGCTTTAGTTGGCAGGCGAATTATGTAGCAGAGTTACAAGAAAAAACACTTAGTATTACTGGTTGGGCGAAGATAAAAAATCAGAGTGGGGCAAACTTTAATAATGCAAAAATAAAACTAATGGCTGGAGACGTAAAGAAAATAAATACCAAAGTGAAAGTACAAGAAATAGAGTATCGATCAATAGTAAAAAAAGAAAAGGCTGTAGAGACAAATGAAAACCCCTTTTTTGATTATCATATGTATCTACTTGACCATCCAACAACACTAAATAATCTTGAAGAAAAGCAGATCAATATTTTAAGTGCACAAGATGTTCCGTATATAAAGTATTATAAACTTGACCTTCGTAATAAAAAAGTAGATATTGTTGTAGAACTTATGAATAAGAAAGAAAGTGGACTAGGTATCGTAATACCTAAAGGGAAGGTAAAATTCTATAAACTTGATGAAGCTGACGATTCTTTTGAATTTGTTGGAGAAGATTTGGTGAATCATACAGCAAAGGATGAAGAGATTAAATTAACTTTAGGAAATACCTTTGATATAACATTTGAGTATCAGGAAAAAGATGTGAAAAGGCAACGAGGCTTTGAATGCTATAAATTTGAATGTACCATTAAAAATCATAAGAAAGAAGATGCTATTGTTCATTTTGAAGAGCATATTTGGGGAATATGGAAAATGCTATCTGCTTCGCATCAATATAAAAAAAGATCTTCAGACCTTATAGAATTTATAGTAACAGTGCCTGCAGAGCGTGAGTTAATAGTGGCGTATGAATACAAAATTGATCAACGATAGAACGCATTATAACATAGATGATCTATTAATAATTAAGCTCCTTCATGATAAGAAATTGAAATATTTCTTACCATGAAGGAGTTATTTTATTTATCTTTGGTAATAATCCCGTTATCTTCAAGATGAAGTTTATTGTTTCTTGTGTTATCTTTTGTATTAGATGGATAAGCAGAAGATACAGGAGTTGTAGGACTTAAACCTTTATCAAGCATTTCTTTAGTGTAAGTAGACATACCATTTCCTTTACCCATGAAAACACCTCCTTGTGTTATTAATATGTGCAAGTATATCTTATATTATACCTATAGAAGAAGCTAGGTTGAAATGAACACTAAAAATATAAGTGTTACATATATTTGAATAAGTAAAATTAAAGAAACAGCTATGAAAAAGAAAAACAGTAAAGAGACATCTATCTAGCGATAAAGTAGCACAGATGAAAGGAAATATGGCAGAGTTTTGTAAATAAATTATAGTATGGTATAATAAGCATAAAAGGCTCAAGAGATAAAAATAATAAATATTATATTATAAGTAAGAATAAGCTATTAACTTATATTAAGCTATTAACTTATATTAAGTAAATATGCTTATGAGAAGCAATATTGAAGGTGGTCAATAAGTGAAGCATTTAAGCTGTTTCTCTATATAAAAAAAGATAGAGATTTGGAGTGAAACTATGAAAAGCAAATATGACAAGTGGTTAGCACGAGAAATGAAAATATGGGAAGAAAAGGATTTGATAGAAAAAGAAGCCCTAGGCAAAATTAAAAATTATTATGAAATGAAATCTGAAAATGAGCAGAATAAGTTAGGAGCAGTACTGAGTATATTTGGCAGTGTTTTGATTGGACTTGGGATATTGTTAATCCTAGCAAAAAACTGGGATTATTTTTCAAGAGCTCACAAAGTTATTATTACTTTACTTCCATTTTTGCTTGGTAGTGGACTTGGTTTGTTTGTGATAAAAAAAGAAATTAAGGGTCAAATAAAAGAGGCAGCCTCTATTTTTAGCACAATTGGAATTTTTACTGCTTTAATGATGCATGCCCAAATCTATAATATCTTTTTTGAGGACTGGATGATATTATTAATTATTGCTGCCCTAGTAGTACCGCTTGTTTATTTCTATGAGTCAACGCTAACCCTAGCCATGTATTTAGGATTAGTAAGCCTCGCTATGTTTTCTGCTGATCATATTGGTTTGTGGGTTAAGGTAGGTATTGGCATTGTTAGTATAGGCCTTAGTGTACCTTATGTTTTAAGAAATTATAAAAGAGACTTATTAAGTATAGAAACAATCTGGTCTAATGTTTTCTTAGCAATAGCTGGTTTTGCATTAATCAGTTCTTTGATTGATAGCGGTGTCATGTTAAGAGAGTTATATTTAACTTATTTTATTTTGCTTCTAACAATAGATGCTTATGTTTATGATGAAGATATGACCCCGCTTGGGATGAGACCTTTTGCAGCACTAGGATCAGTCGGATTATTTATTACATTGTTTGTATTTACATTTAATACTTTTTGGGAGTATATAGATACCTCAGATGTTGTAGGGCAATATATGATTGTTTTAGGAATGTTTATAACAATAGTCATTTTACTCATCACCTATCTTTTTTATAAAGATCGTGAGAGTAATAAAAGTTTGCTTGTCTACATTGCATCAGCAATTGTTATTATTGTATTTAGAATCACAGGAATGATAGATAGCCAGGCATATATTGCATTACCTATAATATTTAATATATTTTTTATTATTTTATCCATTAGAATACTAAGGCAAGGTATCACACTTAGAAATATTATCAAGATAAATCTTGGTCTATTTATGCTAGCAGCTATTATTATCGCACGCTTTTTTGACAGTGGTATTTCTTTTCTATTTAAGGGGATCATTTTTATTATTTGCGGTGTAGTGTGTATTTTAACTAATGTTTATTTTATTAAGAAACATAAGAAGGAGGAGATCAAACATGAATAGTAAGAAGATTCGATTATTTGTTATTATGTTTGCCATCCAACTTTTTTGTATCTCCTATATAAGTGTAGCTTATGAACTTACTGCACTGACAGGCAAGGAATATCAATTTAAAATAGAAGGGTATGATCCTATAGATCCTTTTAGGGGAAGATATTTAGCTTATAGAATTAGTACAGATAAGGTTATTGACGAACTAGGAGAATATAGAGGTAAATGCTATATTACTGTTGGTATAGATCAAAAAGGATATGCATATTTAAATAAAATAACTATAAAAAAACCACAGGGCGAAGACTATATTATGGCACATAGGTATACAATGGGTAGTTATAATCTTCCATTTACAAGATATTATGTGAACGAAGATAAGGCCTTAGAAGCAGAAAAATTATTTCAGGAACATCCTGATGATGCCTATATTGTCATAAGAATAAGAAAAAATAAGAGTATTGCGGAATCACTTTTTATTGGAAGTAACAAAATAAACTAGTTACACAGGGGATAGGAGTTAAATAATGAATTATGAAGTTTTGTTTTTAGATGCAGATGGTACGCTATTTGATTTTGATAAGGCAGAAAAAAATGCCTTAGAAAATACATATCGCTTTTTAGGTATTCCCTATGATCATTGCCATCTAAAGCTTTATAAAGAAATCAACCAAAAGGCATGGCAAGATTATGAAACAGGCAAGATTACTATGCATGAACTAAAGATTGGTAGATTCAAAAAATTATTTAACGATCAAGACATGGATTATGATCAAATAAACACGATGTATCTTAATTTTCTTGGAGAAGGCAATTTCGAAATAGAAGGAGCAAGCGAAGTTTGTAAAGAATTAAGTAAAAAATGTAGATTGGTCATTGTAACAAATGGAACTGCTAGTGTTCAGGAGAAAAGGTTTAATTATTCAAGTATCATTCAGTATATAGAAACTATGGTTATATCTGAAAATACAGGATATAAAAAGCCAGAAGCAGCTATCTTTGACTATACATTAAAAAAAATAGGACACAAGGATAAATCCAGTGTCCTAATAGTAGGTGATTCTTTAACTTCTGATATTCAAGGGGGAATCAATGCAGGTATAGATACTTGCTGGTATAATAGTAAAGAAGTTCCTAATAAATATCAGATTATGCCTAATTATGAAATTGTAAAATTAGATGAATTATTAACTCTTCTATTATAGAGGAGTTTTTTTATGTGCTTTTTACAAAGTGGCTTGGAAAATAAACCAGCCCTCTCTAACTAAAAATTGATAGACGCCCCCATGCTTTTCCACAATATGAGCCATGCTTTTTGTACCAAAACCATGACCTTGCTTATTGGACACTGGGAATCCCTCATGAAATATAGGTTCTGTTTTAAAGGTATTTCGAATATCAAGACATAGCTTACTGTTCTTACGGTATATGCGTAATCTGATATAACGCTGATTGCTATCAATTATCTTTTCGCAGGCATGTATGGCGTTTTCCAAAGCATTTGAGAGTAGCGAGCAAAGTTCAGTGTCGCTTATGGTCAAGGGATCGGACAGCTTCGCATCGATCTCTATTAGGATTTCTGATTGTTGTGCCTTTGTAAAAAAAGTAGATAAAATCAAGTTGACGGTTTCATTTTCGCAAAAACGTATAGGGGTGATAACATCAATATCAGATTGGGCTGTTCGTAGATATTCTTTAATTTCTTCTAGGCGTTCTTCAGATGCCAAAGTATGTAAAAGGGTAAAATGATGGCGCATATCGTGCCTATAAGTGGTTGCGGTCTGCTGTGCTTGCTTTAAAGAAGCAAGTTGTCTTTGCGCCTGCATAAATTGTGTGTCTAACATATCTCGCTCCCTTTGTAGGATGGCTTGATTTTGTGTTTCATTATAATAAAGTAAAGCAAAGATAAAATAAAATGCTGACGTCACAAAGGGCAAGAACTGTACGGCTACGCGAGCTCCGCTATACATAATATCTGTGTAAACAGTAGTGGCATAGTCAAATAGATAGTAAAAAGCTGGAATGGCACTAAACAGTAGGCAAGATTTATTAGAGCGTTCTATTAGATGGCAAACAGACTTTACCACACACTTTTGTAGAAAATAGTACATCACAAAGATAGTCAACATGTAGCCGATGTGATCCATGGAAGCACTGTCAAAAATTTCACCTACTACAGCACCAATCCACCTTGCAGGCTGGCAGCACAAAAAGGATACAAACATACTCGTTTGTGCAATCAGCCATGAGCGTTTTAAGTAAAAAGATATAAAAATAATTACTGGAAAGTGTGAGAGCAACGGATATATTTTTAGTGTTATAGTCATGCCCAAAAAGTGCAAGCATGTGATTTGTAATAGGAACAAAAAAGTACAAAAGCACCCAACAGCAATATGATTTTTTCGTGTACGTGGCATTTGAGCGAAATTCACGGCAACTACCGTCCCAAATATCAAGGCAATAAAGTAACGAGAGAATGTAATGACAGTTTCTAGCATTGGATTATTCCCCTCTCATTTGATAATCTAGATATTGTTGTTTTATCTCCTTTGCCTTGCCTTGTGCAATAGGTACAGACACAAGTGTACGTAAGGTCATCTAATGATTTTCAATAGTATCCACATACTGCATATTCACAAGATAAGAACGGTGAGGTTTGATAAAACATTCATATTTTAAAAGATTTTTGCAGACTGAGGTAAAGGATTCTGTAGATTCAACGACTCTGCCAGAGCTAAGATGATAGAGCACATTCCTACCAATGACCTCAGCAAAAGTCAAATTGGCGATCAATACTTTTTGTATGCCCTCATTACTCTTTACAATAAGTGCGTTCTCTTCTTTTTTTGTTTCCATATGCTCTAACATTTCGTCAAAGGTGAAAAAAATTTTTTCTTTGGATATTGGCTTTACTACATAATTTATAGCTTTCACTGAATAACTTTCTAAAGCAAACTCAGGGGATGATGTAAAGAACAAAATCGGTGCGGTTTTATCAAATCCACGGATTTCTTTTGCCACATCAATGCCCATAAAACCAGGCATAATAATATCAAGGCAGTATATGTCAAAGTGTTTTCCTTTTTCTAATGTTGCGATCAGATCAAATCCATTGAGAAAGACAGCGTATTCACAGCTTAAATTTTTTGATGCTCTGTATAAGTTTATGAGCTGAACCATATTAGATAGTTCATCGATGTTGTCATCACAGATTGCAATCTGGAGCATAATCAGTTCCTCCGTCTTTTAATACTCTACTATCAGTTTAACATAAAAAGCGGTCAACTGGAACCAAGGAGAGTCAGAAAATCACGTTTCATGTCGAAATAGCTATGTTTCATGGGACAAACAGTCTATAGGAAATTTTTTCATCAATATAAAACAACAGCCATATAGGGATAGCCCTGTGTGGCTGTTGCAATAATCTTAGAAGTGTTGATCGTTCAAAGTGCTTAATTATCTTTTACTATCTCCTGAATAAAATGATAAGGAAAGTCTATATCATAGTTGAGCTTTTTTGCATAAGCAAACAGATCTTTTTGGTAAGAAGGATTTAATTTACCAAGTGATGCCATAACAATACGTTTACTATAAGGATAGATGATAGGCGATTTTAGTTCTTCTAGTGTATATTCTTCCTTTTGTAAAAGGTAATTCGCTAATAACTGCTCAGTTTTATCTCCTTTTTGAAAAGCATAAATTGCCTGACTAAGATATTTAGAAGCAGAAGTAGGATTATCGTCTGCTAAGTAAAGTAATAGAAAATATGTGCCATCAAAGTCATTGGCTATAGCGGTTCTAGAAGCTTTATCTAAGTCGCCATTAATAAAAGATTGTTCAAATACTAACTGAGGAGAATCAAGGCCCTCAAGTGAATTGGCATAGTTAGCAGTGTCATTCTGATAATAAGAAAGAACGCCATTTAAATAGGTATTCCAGATTTGTATAGAATCTTGATGACTTGGGTCAATGAGATTAATATAGTTTGAAATAGCACTTTTTGCACCTTCTATGTCTTTTTTTGCTACATGCAATTTTATCTCTTGAGCTACTAAATCACCATCAAATGGATAGATGGACTGCATTGACTTATTGTCTGCTAATAATAGGTCATATTCTTTTTGTGCCAGCATGGCATCTTTTAAAGTTGAATTAAATTCCTCTTGCTCTGGTAATGAGTTCACAGACTTTTGAGCATATAATAATGCATTTTCATAATCTCCATTACAAAGATTAACGTATGCCAATCCAAAGTACCCGTGGGCACTAGGGGTATCACCTTCAATAGCCTTTTGAAATAATGGCTCTGCGTCTTTCGGATTATGCGATATTCTACCCAGTAGGTAATAAAGTGTTTGATTATCCTTTTCATTTTTAAGATAAGAAGCATATTCTTTTTGTAAATCATATGAAGGCTCATTATCTTCTATATAATCTTGATAAGCACGGTGCCAGTTAACCAATACAGGCCTATCATCTAATCTTGTCCTTAGAAATTCAATTGCTTGATCCTTATCAAAATAAGATAAGTAAATCATAAGATTGATATAATTATTAGGTTCATAGGTGACCTTGGCTTTTAGATAAGACATAGCATTATCTAATTCCAGACTATCTAAAAAATACTGTGAATCTACAGCTAGATCATCCTTAGTCAATTGGATAAGATGGGTTTTAGTAGCAGTAGAATTCTCACTCATCGTGATCGTTTCAGGAAACTCTTGAAACAGGTAATCCACGCCATCTAGCTGGTAATAATGTTGACCAGCATAGTAATGATAAGGATATTCATAATCTGAAAAATCTTTTTCTTTAGTTGTATATTTTGTTTCTTCCCAAAGCAGTACAGCTGCTTGATCTGGATTGATAATAAAAATACGCTTGAATAAAGGACGTGTCAAAAAGGAAGTTCTAATATCAACAGCTAGTTCTTTTGGCTTAGGATTAAGATCACTTATATCCATTTCAATATGACCTTCAGGAAGCTTAATGACTTTTTGACTCATAGGCTCAAGAGCTATTTTTTCTCCATTAATTTCAACAGAATAGAGTTGATCTAAACCATTTACTAAATAAACTTCTCTTGATAAACCCATTAAGAATGCACTGATTAAATAGATGATTGATCCAAGAACAAGTAATGTTGGGAGAACCAGTTTTGGAAGTGTAAAGGATGAAATGTGAGCTTGTTTGTTATTTTCCTTTACAGGGATAAAAGTACCTTTAATTTTTCGAGAGCTATTTATATTGTGCTCAGACTTTTTGCGATATGTATTCAGTGGTTTTCTACCCTTAAGATCAGGAAATGCGTTTTCACATGACGAGATTACTTCTAATGCAGATCTATGATCTCCTATGTATTGATAGGATTCAATAAGTAAATGTATATAGTAGGATTTATCTATGAGACTCCCTTGCAGGATGTGATTAACAAGGGGTCTAGCTTCATTAGGTTTTAGGTTTTTCATATAAGCTTCTGCTAAATTTTCCTGAGTATCAAGATTATTATTTATAGAAAGGGAATCAGTAAAGGCGGATATAGCCTCATCGTACTGATTAAAAAAAGAATGAGCACTCCCTAATTGATTAAGTACTTCTGCATTAGAATAACAATACGTTTTTACTTCCCTAGCTATTATATTAAGCTTATCTACAGCTCTAAAATATACTATTGACTGAAGAAGATTGAGTGCGTCTTGAGTATTATTTGGATCTTGAAGCCACTTTGCATGTGAAGCGTCAATGGTTTCTCTTGAATAGTTTTCCCATTCTTTTAGACTCATGACATGATGTTTCTTGCAGCAACTGCATTGATTGATTACTCTTTTTCCCCCTAAAGGAATAATAGGGATGTACAAAAAGACAAAAAAATTTGTAGTATCATAAGACGTTAATTCAGCATAGCGACCACAATGTGGGCATTGCCCTTGGTAAGTATGAATATTTTTTTTGCCATAGTACCATGTTCCGATACCATTCATTGTATAAGGCAAGTCATGCACCTCCAAAAATAATAAATTGAATGCTTGAGATATTTCCCCATAGCTAAAAGAATTATAGCATTTATAGTATAGCGTAACAAGAAAAATAGTTGAAAAAGGTTGAACCTTTAGAATTAATATGATATATTTACAGTATATATGAATATATGCTCATATGTACATAAAAAAACAAAAGGTTATTAATATTAGGAGGGTGTTTTATGTATAAAACTATTTTATCAATGTTATTATTTTTGGTTTTTGCTCTTTCTTATTTATTAAAAATATATATCATGCGTATAAATAATAATATTCAGGCTATTGTTTTAGCTAAGGGAAATAAAGAGAAAAAGTTAATGAGTGTAGAAAAATTTTTGAGAATAGTAAGTTGTATGTGGGTTATATTATGGTTATTCAGTTTATCAGTTGATGGTATAAGGGTAATCAGCAAAAGGAATTTCAAGATGGAGATAATAAACGGAGTAGGGATAGTAATAATTATATTAGGCATCATTTTTTTTGAGTTGGCAATTGTTACAATGAAAAATTCCTGGAGAGTTGGTATTGATAAAACAACGCAAACACAGCTCATTACCATAGGAATTTACAAATATAGCAGAAATCCAGCCTTTGTAGGAATTGATCTAATGGTAATCGGTGTTTTTATATTATATCCGAGTTTAGTCGCATTTCTTATTATGAGTTTAAATTTAGGGGCTATTCATCTTCAAATATATGAAGAAGAAAAGCACCTCCTAACGCAATTTGGAGAAAGGTATGATAAATACATGAGAGCTACGCCAAGGTATTTATTTATTAGGTAAGGATACAATTCAAATTATTAACAAATTAATATAGAATAACTACTTTTAAAAATTATAGGAAGGTGATAAAATATATTAAATATTTAATAAATAGTATAGAGGTAGATGTTATGACAATATTAATACCAGCCTATCAACCAGATGATAGACTCATTAGCTTAATTAAAAATATTAAACAAATATGTGATTATAATATTGTTGTTGTAGATGATGGAAGTGGAGAAGCATATAAGAGCATTTTTTTGGATGTAGAAAATGAGAAAGTCATTGTACTAACCCATAAGGTGAATTGTGGTAAGGGTACTGCTTTAAAAACGGGTATCACTTATATAAAAAAGCATGATGAAACAGAAGGTATTGTATGCTGTGACTGTGATGGACAGCACTTGCCAGAGGATATCGTTAAAATAGCAACACAGGTGAGTAAGTACAAGGATTGTATCGTACTCGGGGCAAGGCACTTTACTGGTAAGGTTCCTATTAGAAGTCGCTTTGGCAATACCATTACTAGATGGATATTCTTTTTTGGTACTGGACAAACCGTATATGATACACAAACAGGACTTAGGGGATTTAGTCAAAATACTTTCGAATGGCTTATCAGCTTAGATGGGGAGCGTTTTGAATACGAGATGAACATGCTTCTTGAAGCACAATATGAAGGGAAAAATTTATATGAGGTAGAAATAAAAACGGTATATGAAAATCAGCATTCTTCACACTTTAATACGATTAAAGACTCTACAAAAGTATTCTTACCTATAATTAAATTTTCAGCAGCTTCTCTTATTTCTGCTTTTATTGACTATGTATTGTTTATATTATTTTTGTCGTTGTCAAAAAGTTTACTTGGTGCTACAGTAGGAGCAAGAATATGTAGTGCTTCATGTAACTACATTTTAAATAGAACTATTGTTTTTTCAAAGGGAAAGGCTTCAAGGAAATCTCATTCACTTCCAAAGTATGCTTTACTGGTATGCGTTATTTTAGGATTGAATTATGCAGTGATTTATTTCTATTATAATATTTTAGGAATTCCTATCACCTTAGCAAAAGTTCTTACAGAAATTACATTATTTACTTTTAGCTACTGGGCACAAAAAATATTTGTTTTCAAACATAGACATGCTTAATTTTATTAGATTTTACATTTTTAATATTGCGACTTTTAATAAACTCATTTATACTCATGTTATGGAATTTATATGAAAGCATTTGAATTTCTATTGATTAAATAGTGGAGGGAAAACAAGTGGAAAAATATAGAGACAAAATGGGGATTTTTGAAGATCTTAATTTTAAAATAGCAGTGGTAGAAGCTTTGTTAAGTAAAGATCCAGCTTTTAAGCCAGAGCTTAATGAAATGATTGATAAATATACCAATAATTATAAATGGTATACTAATGCTGGTCCGATAGAAGAAATGCTAGAGTTCTTCTCAGAACTTTTTATATTAAGACAAGACTTAGAGAAAGTAACAAAGCTATGTTTTGATGGCAGAAATGAAATTTATACTTATATTCATCCAGATTGGGATGGAGAAAGTAATTTTTTTGACATTTCCTCAGTAAAAGGTTTTGAATACCTAGCTTCATTAGAATCTGTTGAACGCATAAGCATGGTCAGTGAAGATGTATTAAGCCCTATGAAAGTAAATGGTGTGACTGTAATTTAAATGGATTTTTTGTATTAAAAAACTTATAAAGGCAGGAGAAAAAAGTTGGCTTATATAGAACTATTAGATCATCAATCGAGAAAGAAGAAGCGTATAAAAATTATGATATTTACTGAAGGAACTATATTGGGACCTAAAAATATTTTGGAACATTTCCTTATTTATAGATACATACCCATTAATAATTGTGTGAAAAAAATTCAAGATTGGGAAAAGGATGGAGCAGATATAATTTATGTTACATCGGCAAAAAGGCTATCTCAAGTAGAAAAGATAGCCCATAATTTAAGAGAATATGGGCTTTATGGCACAAGACTTTACTATAGGGGTGTTAAAGAAAAATATAGAGATATTGTTGAATCAGTAAAACCAGATATTTTAATTGAAGACAATTGTAAAAGCATAGGTGGAGCATGGCAAATGTGCATTACTTATGTTAAATCAGACATAAAAAGTAGAATAAAGTCCATTATAATCAAAGAGTTTTCAGGCATTGATGTGTTGCCAGATATACTGGATCAACTCGTATCATATAATGCTTAGTACTATAACTGTTTAATTGCACGATATTCATTCTCTGATATATCTTTAAACCCCTTAGAAAGTAGAGAATAAATAACAATGAGGCTGCAAAAAAACATAGAAACATAGCGAATAGTGATGCCCATTTGGGTCGTATATGGATATAAAATTTGACTTGTAATAAGATTAAACAGCATATGTACAAGAGCACCAGCCAGGATACTACGTTTGGTATTAAGATAAACAAATGAAACCACAAAGGAAAGTAAGATCGTAGCTGGAATGAACATAAAGGCATCAAATAAGGATGACTGAAGCAATTCATACTGAACTTGACCAGGTGTAAAGTACCAAGGTAGATGCCAGATTCCCCAAATAAAACCTAATATTAAAGAGCTTTTCACATAGCCAAATCGCACAAGTAATTTATCCAGTGCATAGCCCCTAAAACCAAATTCTTCATTCACTGGACCAGAGTTAAGGCTTAAAAATAATAGAATAGGTATCATATAGGGCTGCTTCACAGAAATGTCAATCCAAAGCATTTCAGGCATTTCATATTTCAATATAAAAAAACCAATAAAAAGGCTAACAAGTGCAATCAGAGAAAAAAAGGTTAGGGTGAATATAAACCACTTGATGCCCATTCTTTTTAAGCTAAAACATCGCATGAAATAGTCTTTTTTTGCAGGCTTATCATAGGTTTTGAGTACCAAAAATAATCCTACGAGAGATGGTGCAGGCCCTGCAGCAATAAAACATACTGTAGCGAGGGTGGTTTCTGTAAGATTAAAGAGAATGGGTATAAATCCAATACTCCATGTCCATAATAGTGTTATTGCAAAAAATAGAATTAAGTTCTTAGACTCTTTTGTTAATGTTTTCAATTATTGTCTACCTCCTTGTTATTTCTAAGTTTAAGTTGTTTATTAATAAAGTCTAGATCTTTATTTATGGTTGATACATTAAGAATGCATCCAAAGGCATAAACAAAAACAACCATAAGTATACAGATCCAAATGGGAACAGAATCAAACCAGTTAAAAAAATACCCAAAACCAAGAACGATCAAGAGTGTTGCAAAAAATTGAGTCGTGCCTTCCAATAAATCATTTTCGATAGTCAAGTAGCTTATAAACTCCCGTGCAAAGTGAATGAATAAATGGACTAAAGCAAACTCTAAAATTGTCATTGTGAAAATATACTGAGCTCTTAAAACAACTGCAACAATTGCAAGAACAATGATATTGAGTGAAAGCGTAATAAAATAATTGGAAATAAATATTTTTATAGTGTGACGATTCAAAGGTTTTCCTCCTTACTTAGCCATGCTTTTATTGATGGAACATATTTTCTTGATATATTTATTTTTTCACCATTATGAAGCAAGGCTTCCATAGTACTATTTAATTTGCGTTCAATACTCTGAAGTACGTTCATATTAAGGATACAGGATTTACTTACTTGAATAAAATCATACGGACTAAGTATTTTATATAATTCATAGAGACGAAGATCAGATTCAAAAACTTGCTTTTCACAGTAAATAAAAGCTTTTTTATCTACACTTTCAATGTAAAATATGTCACGCACATGGATCTTATAATGCTTGTTTTGAGCATGGGCACTTAATGTTTTATTACATGATTCTACACTTTTTATAAGGTGCTTAACAGTAGTATTCATTTGAGGATAGGTAATCTGGACTTCTATGTTTTCCTGATTAGGTATATGCTTTAAAACTAATATCAATTTAATACCTCCCTTGTAAGTATAATGGTTTTTACCATAAATTTTAAAGTATTTAGTACTAAGGTGCAAATATATATTACTAAAATACATCTAATATTCTATTTGAAGGAAATATTGACATCTTATAAGTGTATGATACAATAGGTGTATTATACACTTATTGTATCATACACTTATAGGATGTCATGTGGTAATTAGGGTATACTATAAAAAGTAGCCATGCAGAGGGGAGGGAAACTTGTGGAGCAAGATAGAGCTCAATTACTTAGAGAAAATCTTGAGCAACTGGAGCCTGCTATGAGCTGGAAAATAAAAGAGGAAGTTGTCTGTTGTGGAATTACAATAGCACAGCGTCAAGTATTAACAGAACTTAGCCATACAAATGAAATATGCATTGCTGAACTTGCACAAAAACTAGGTTTAGATTCAAGTACACTGAGTAGAACCACAAATAGGATGGTTGAATCAAAACTTGTGGATAGGATTATCAATGCAAGTGATAGAAGATATGTAAGCTTAGTATTAACAGATAAAGGGAAACAAGTATTGGAT
The DNA here is from genome assembly GCA_023410675.1 of Bacillota bacterium. GTDB lineage: Bacteria > Bacillota > Clostridia > Lachnospirales > Cellulosilyticaceae > JAEYPM01. The sequence continues at coordinate 30,912 of JAEYPM010000048.1, forward strand.
GGAATCAACAGCAAATGCAATGATTACTATAGTGATATCTTAGCCTTAATTCCAACAGAAAAACAAGAACAAGTTATTGAAAGTATTAGCCTGTTACTCGATGCAATTAAGGAACATAAGGAGCATCTCAATGAAAAATGTTGATCTAACAAAAGGACATATATTAAAAGTTGTCATGACGCTGGCCTTGCCTATTATAGGAAGTTCGTTTTTACAGCTTACTTATAATCTTGTAGATATGTTTTGGGTAGGGAAACTAGGGAGTGATGCACTAGCTAGTGTAGGGTCTTCTTCTCTTTTTATTAATGTAGGCTATGCAATAAATTCTCTTGTCGTTATTGGGACTGGCATAAGGACTTCCCATGCCATGGGGAAAAAGGATGAAAGAGAAGCCGCCCAGTATATTAATGCAGGACTCGTTATTAACTGTGTGCTTGCTATTTTATATGGAAGTATTCTTTTGGTGCTTGGAAGAGTGTTTATTGGATTTATAAAATTAGGAGCTAAAGAGATTGAGCAAGATGCGTATGTTTACCTTATAACCTATATTCCTATTTTGTTTTTTGCATTTTTTAATATGCTTTATATAAGAATATTAAGTAGCTTTGGTAATAATAAAATATCATTTGTTATTAGTTTAATAGGAACAATTTTAAATATAGTGCTCGATCCGTTATTTATTTATACTTTAGATATGGGTGTATTAGGTGCAGCTGTGGCGACACTTATTGCTACAGTGACTATGTTTATTCTCTTTAACATAATTTTTAGAGGTGTGCTTAGTTATCAAAAACAAGAAAAGATAGATCTTCATAAGATAAAAGATATTATTAGACTTGGTTATCCTATGGCTACTCAAAGAGTACTATTTTCTCTAATAGGCATCATTTTAGCTAAGATAGTGGCAAGGTTTGGCTCAGATGCTATAGCTGCACAGAAGATTGGCTTACAGATTGAATCAATTGCCTACATGGTCATAGGGGGATTAAATGGAGCTATTGCTAGTTTTGTTGGACAAAACTATGGAGCAAAAAAGTTTCAGCGTATTCACAAAGGGTACAAATCGGCACTTAGAGTAGGGATAGGGTACTCCTTTGCTATGGCAATATTATTTCTAGGAATGCCTGAATTATTAGCTGGGATATTTGTTGATAAATACAGTACGATTACTATTGCAGCCAGTTATTTAAGGGTGGTTGGAATCGTTCAGATATTTAGTACGATGGAAATGATATCAAATGGTACATTTACAGGACTTGGGTTGCCTAAGATACCTGCTTTAATCAGTATTATTTTTACAAGTGCAAGAATCCCATTAGCATTAATATTTACTTGTTTTTGGGGTATTGATGGCATTTGGATCAGTATTGCTATTTCTAGTTTATTAAAAGGCAGTATTAGCTTTTTAGTCTATTATTTTGTTGTTCGAAAGGGGCATAAACGTGCTGGATATATTTAAGAAGCAATTTGATAAAGAAGAGATACTTTGTGCAAATTTTGGTATTGAAAGGGAAGGTCTGCGTGTTAATAAAAATGGGAAACTAGCGACAACAGACCACAAAGAGGTATTTGGAAATAAGTTGTTAAACCCATATATTACTACAGATTTTTCTGAAAGTCAGCCAGAACTTATTACACCTGTTTTTCATACAACTAAAGAGGCGTATGCTTTTCTCAATGCACTTTATGATATTATTGCACTAGAGATAGGCGATGAATACATATGGCCACAGTCTATGCCTTGTGATATACCTGAAGATGAGCATATACCAATTGCTCAATATGAGGACTGTGGTGTGTGCCATAATGCACGTATTTATAGAGAAGAGCTCTTTAAAAAATATGGTGGGAAAAAGCAGCTTATTTCAGGCATACATTTTAATTTTTCATTTAGTGAAGATTTTCTTGCTAAATTGTATAGATGCGAAAACACGCCCATACCTTATAAAGATTTTAAGAATAATATCTATTTAAAGGTAGTACGCAATTACCTTAGGTATAGATGGTTACTTATTTATCTTATAGGAGCTGCTCCTATTATTCATGAAAGCTATAACAAGGAATGTACAAAATTGCTTGAAGAAGTTAATGAGGGAGCCTTCTCAAATGATGGGGCTATATCTCATAGAAACGGAGAGTGTGGTTATAAAAATAATATAGATTTATTTCCAGATTATTCAAGTGTATCAAGCTATATAGAGAGTATTGAAAATTTTGTGAAAGATAATATGCTGCAAAGCCATAAAGAACTTTATACGCAAATTAGGCCCAAGGCTAAAAATAATACAGAGCTCCTTAACTCAATAAAAGACGACGGTATACACTACATTGAAATTAGAAGTATTGATATTAATCCATTTGAAAAAGGTGGCATGAGCCTAGAGGATATGGATTTTATTCATATACTTATGCTTTATTGCTTGATAAAAGAAGAAACAAACTATAAAAGCTGGCAAGAGGATGCACTTTTAAATCAAAGACTTATTGCAAAGCATGGTCTGCAAGATGTACTTCTTATAAGAGATGGGAAGGAAATCTCTAAAGAGGAATGGAGTCTTGAAATACTAGATGAAATGAGTCATATAAGTCACATCATTGGGTTTGATAATCAACTAATTATTAATAAAATGATTGGGAAAATTCTTGATGTTAAAGAAACTTACGCCTATCTGATTACAAAAAAAGTGGAAGAAGAAGGCTATTTAATGGCACACATTAATCTTGCAAAAAACTATAAAGAGTCCGCATATAATCATCGCTATAAGCTTGAGGGCTATGAAGATATGGAGCTTTCTACTCAAATACTGATGAAAGAAGGCATTAAAAGAGGTATCTTAGTTGAAATTTTAGATAGAAGGGATCAGTTTATTGCACTGAGCAGAAACAATACAACACAGTATGTTAAACAGGCAACCAAGACTTCAAGAGATAGCTATATTACTATGCTGATGATGGAAAATAAAACAGTAACAAAGAAGATGCTTGAAAAAGAGGGGATTTGTGTCCCCAAAGGTATAGAAATTACTGTAAATGATAATAAAGACGCTATAAGCAATAAATATATAAATAAAGCAATTGTTGTAAAACCAAAGTCTACAAACTTTGGGAAAGGAATTAGCATTTTTGTAGAAGGAGCAAAGAAAGAGGATTTATTAAGGGCACTGGATATAGCCTTTCAATATGATGATACCGTTCTTATTGAAGAATTTGCTAAAGGGAAAGAGTATAGGTTTTTAGTGATTGGTGATCAAACAGTAGGTATTCTTCATAGGGTTCCTGCTAATGTAGTAGGAGATGGCGAGCATAGTATAAGAGAGCTTGTTTATATTAAAAATCAAGATCCGCTAAGAGGAAAAGGATATAAAACGCCACTTGAGAAGATTGAATTAGATGCAAGCAGTGAGCTTTTCTTAAAACAAAGAGGAATGAATTTTGATTATATTCCTCAGCACTCAGAAACGGTGTATCTAAGGGAAAACTCAAATATTAGTACAGGTGGAGACAGCATAGACTATACAGATAGCATCCCAAGTAGGTTTAAAGAGATAGCTGTTAAATCCGCTAAGGCAGTTGGTGCTAGATTTTGTGGTGTTGATATGATGATAGAAGATTATAAAGATGAAAGAAGTAACTACTCAATTATTGAAATCAATTTTAATCCTGCAATTCATATTCATAGTTATCCATATA
>JAEYPM010000052.1 GCA_023410675.1 Bacillota bacterium
CTTCAAGAGTGAGTTGTTGAACATGATTTTTGCGAAACATAGGTGTTCCCCCTTCGAAATTTTTTCTTTAATTGTACCATATTTACACGTACCTTTAAAAACTAACCTTTTTGTGGGCTAATCAATATAAGCAGTGATGCTATATTTTATTAAAAAGAGAGGAAGATTAGATGAAATTTAGAAGTAAAATCTTAACAATGATAGGGGTTATTTGTATCAGTTCTAGTATTAGTGCGGCTACAACACTTAAAATAAGTGCAGAACTTAAAAAACAGAACATTATAAAAAATGGAGAGGTTATAAACAAACAAGTAATTAGTTATAAAGGGACTACTTATGTTCCGCTTAGAGAATTTGCAGACCTTGTCAATGTGGATGTAAGTTACGATAAAGGGTATATATACATAGGTGAGCCTACAAAAGAAGAAACAGATAAACTTTCAGATTCATATAATTATGCAAATCCAGCACCTCTAAATACATATCAAACATATAGCGGGAAATATTTAGGAAATCCATATACAATAAAAATAACTTTAACTGATGTGATAAGAGGTGAAAAAGCATGGGAAATGGCTAAAAGTGCATCTTGGATGAATCAGGAGCCATCCCAAGGGAAAGAGTATTTAATAGCAAAAGTATCTGCTGATTTAGTTTCTGCAGATAAGGTAATTCCCCTTAGTTACATGAATTTCTCATGCTATTCAAAAAATAATATTGATCATGAAAAACCTGGCACTTTAAGACCAGCTCCTCCCGAACCTGCATTAGAAGCAAAGTTAACGGCTGGGGGAAAGACAGAAGGTTATGTGGCATTTATTATAGATAAGTCAGATCCATCTCCTAAGATTGGTTATGGTGGAATTGATACTGGCGTTTGGTTTGCAGCAAGTGAAGAATAAGGAAAAAGAAAGTTTTTTATTAAATGATGAAACTGAGTATATACAGAGTTTTAAAGGAATATATTGTGAATAAAGGTATGCTTAGGGAGAGAATTAAGTGCAAAATAACTGCTGTAATTATCGATTACTATTTAAAGGCATTGAAGTGCCAGTTGAAACGCAAGATGGTTCTTATGTAGTACCCATCAATTTTGACAATGCAGCAACAACGCCACCACTTAAACATGTGGATCAATTTGTGTGTGATAGTATTTCCATGTATGGTTCAGTAGGAAGGTCTGGTCAAAAATCAGCATATTGTACAGAGACTTATATAAAATCTAAAGAAGAAATCCTATCTTTTTTTAATGCGAAAAAGGAGGATGGTTATACGGTTATTTACGTAAGGAACACTACAGACGGTATCAACCTTCTAGCCAGAGCCTTAAAGGATAAAGGTGAATATAAAATACTAACGACACGCATGGAGCATCATACAAATGACTTGCCATGGAGAGAAAATGCCCATGTATTTTATATCAATACGAATGAGTTAGGAAGAATTTCATTATCAGATATAGAAGAAAAAATGCTTTATGCACAAGGCACAATTAAATATATTACTGTAACAGGAGCCTCTAATGTCACTGGTTATATCAACCCTATTTATGAAATTGCAAAAATAGCACATAGGTATGGGGCCTATATTATAGTGGATGGAGCACAACTCGTTGCTCACCAAGAAATCTTTTTAAATGGTACAGGAAATAATGATGCAATTGACTTTTTGATTTTTTCTGGTCATAAAATGTATGCACCTTTCGGCACAGGAGTAGTGATAGCTAGAAAGGAAGTATTAAAGGAAACAAGGCCTTATTTATATGGAGGAGGGGCTGTAAAAGCTGTCTTTGACGAGGATGTCTATTGGAAGGATATACCTGATAAAGATGAAGCAGGGACACCAAACTATTTAGGTGCTATGGCAGTAGTTGCTGCAACAGGTGTTCTTAGACATATAGGGTTTAAGACAATAGCTGAGCATGAACGTGATTTAAAAGAAAGGTTGCTTATGGGATTATCACAAATTCCTAAAGTTATTTTATATGGGGATATACAAGACAAAGAAAGATTAGGCGTCATACCTTTTAACATAGAAGGTATCCATCATGCTAGAGTAGGGAAACTGTTGGCAGATAAAAGAGCAATAGCTGTGCGAACAGGTTGCTTTTGTGCACAGCCATATGTAGCTAGACTTTTAGGAGTAACAGATAAAGAGCGTTATCATTATATGCTCAATCCCCATCTTCCTGAGCCAGGTATGCTAAGAGCAAGTGTTGCTTTATACAATACAAAAGAAGAAGTTGATGAATTTTTAAACACTGTAGACTATATTGCAACTTATGAGACATAAGACATTAGATATAAAAAATTACATATAATCTAGATAAAAAGTATATATTCTATTATAATAAGATAAAAATAAAGTGATAACAAAAAAGTAAAGTGACAAGATAAAACGTAAAGTGAGGCAGTAAAATTTTGGATAAGAACTATAAAAATATAGTTATGCCTGAATACATCAGGCATTTTTCATGCATTGGGGCAAAATGTGAAGATACATGCTGCTCTGGATGGACAGTCTATATTGATGAAAATACCTATAAGAAATATAAGAAAGTTAACCAAAAAGAGATGAAAGTACGTTTAAGTAAGGAAATTGTACAAAAGCACACATCTCAAGATCCATCTATTGCAGCTAAGATTAAATTAAAAAATGGACGATGCGCCTTTTTATCCCCTAAGGGTTGGTGCGACATTTATAGTACTTTAGGAGAAGATTATTTAAGTAGTACTTGCAAAGCTTATCCTAGGACACTAAATCTTATAAATCGTACACTGGAGTATTCTCTAATCCTATCTTGCCCAGAAGCAGCAAGGCTTATTTTACTAAGTAAAGAACCCATAAAGTATATAAAGGATAGTGATCTTAAAATAGAGTATCCAATTAGTGCTCATATAGAAACGAACCTAAAAAAACCTCAAAGATGGCAAGATTATTTTTTAGAAATACGAAGTACTTTAATACAAATAATACAAAATAGAAACCTCATTCTTGAAGAGCGTATCAAGGTACTGGGTCAGCTTTTAAAAGAAATAGATGATCAAGCATCAAGAGGAAGCATTAATAAAATTTCTTTAGTCCTAAAGGACTTCGCTAATAAAGACTTAAGTATACAGGCTAAAACTGCTAAAGATAATCTCGATACTGAGATAAGGGAATATTTTGATTTGGCTATTAGTCTTAAAAAGTATATAGAGGAGAATAAAATTAAGTCCATAAGGTATATAGAATGCTTACAACAGGTTTTTACAGGGCTTAGTATGAACAATTTAGATGACAAAAAGCAAATAACAATAGAATTTCAAACAGCATACAAAAATTATCTTACACATTTTGTCAGTGAATATGGTTATATTATAGAAAATTACTTAGTAAATTACCTGTTTGAAAGATGTATTCCTCTTGACGAATCAAAACCTATAAAAAGTTATCAACGAATAAAATTGTGTTACAGGCTTATCAAGTTACAAATCATAGGGATGTTTAGTTATTACCAAGAAGTAAGCCAGGAATGGATTATCAAACTCATTCAATCCTTCTCTAAAACATTTGACCATGATGATACTTCTTTAACAAAGCTACTCACTTATTTACAACATGAAGGAACAGAATCTTAAGGAGGAAAAACATGGAACTGGTGTTTAGAAAGGCAATGAGTAGTGAAGCGGATATTGCATTTAAGCTATTAAAAGAGGCTGCAAAATGGTTAGAAGAAAAGAATATAGACTATTGGCAAAATTGGCATCAACCCCCTAAGGAACATGCGGCGTGGATTCATGAAGGCTTTGAGGAAGGCCAATTTTATTTTGTAGAACATAGTGACAAGGTAGTTGGGATGTATCGCTTGCAGTATGATGATGAGATCTTTTGGGGTAAAAGGAATGACAAGGCAGGGTATATTCATTCTTTTACCACAGATAGGAGCCTAAAGGGCAGGGGAATTGGTGGTAAAATATTAGAGCATATTGAGCGACAACTAAGAGAAGAAGGTATCAATTTTCTTAGATTAGATTGCTCTCCAAATATTAGTGGGTTATGTGATTATTATCATAAACAAGGGTTTAAGGCAGTATCAGATATTGATTTATTTGGAGAAGTACTTACGCTATATGAAAAGCAATTCGGCTAAGGATAATTAACTTTTGCTAGCAGCATTGGATGACTCTAAAACCCATGCTTTAAAGTCTGAAAGCTTTGCAAGGGTTTCCTCATAACCTTGCTCATAAAGCCTAAGGAGCTTACGCTTGTCTTTTTCATAGCGATCAATGATTAGTGGTTTTTGAGGCCTAAATACATAAGCTAGACCATCATTCTCAAGTTGTTTTATTTTAGAAAGGGTATCGTTGTAAACACGATGCCTTGTTTTAATGCATTCTAACAACCTAGGATATTTTTTAAGAAAAAGCTTAGAAGCATAATACCCATTTCTAGAGAATTTTTTTGTGTAGTCTTGGTTACGGGTTAAAATTAAAACGTGTCTTGAGTTCCCATCATCTATTGATTTTTGTATAGGGATAGAATCAGATAATCCACCATCTAAATATTTTTCATCTTTAATGGTTACTATTGGGGAAATAAGCGGAAGACTACTGGAGGCTCTTATAAGCATGGTAGTATCATCAACATTACTTTCATGTAAGGGCTCAAAATAAACAGGTTTACCTGTAATGCAGTGGGTAGCACATACTTTAAATACGCCTTTATATTTTAAAAAAGTATCATAGTCAAAAGGATCAAGCTGACGAGGAAGGGTATCAAATAAAAAATTCATACCAAAAAAGCTACGTTCATCAATGATACTTTTAAGCCCCATAAAACGTTTATCAGTAACCCACTGGGTGTAAATACGTTTGTTTCTTTCCTTTTGCTTAGAAAGATAGCTCATAGATGTGGAGGAACCAGCAGATACAGCTACAATATAAGAAAACTCAATATTATGTTCTAAAAAGGCTTCTAAAACGCCAGAAGTGTAGGCAGCACGCATTCCCCCACCTTCAACTACAAGCCCGATTTGTTCTAAATTCACTGACTTCACCTCTTAATTATTTAAAAAATTGCAATAATAGAATTATCCCATAAAATGTAATATAATTCAATGAAAATAAGTTATCTTAAATGAATTTTAATGAGAATTCCATCACTATAGGGTATCATTAAAAGTCGATATATGGTATAAATAAACTATTAATAATGAAAATCTACAAATTTTTTAGGGGGAATCATGAATCGATTAAATTATAGAAAGACATTATTGTTAGGGTTTGGTCTTTTTGCTATTAATATTACATGGATGGTATATAATTCGTATATGCCTATTCTATTAAAAAACTATATTGCAAGTGCAGCTCTTATTGGATTTATCATGACAATAGATAATTATTTAGCTTTTTTTATTCAGCCAGCTATAGGTGCGTATAGTGATAAAATAAATACAAGGTTTGGGCGAAGAATGCCGTTTATAATAGTTGGCATGCCATTAGCCGCCATATGTGCTATTTTGATACCGTACCATACAGGGCTTATTACCCTTGTGTTAGCTTTGTTAGGCATGAATTTAAGTATGAGCATTTTTAGATCACCTGTTATTGCTTTGATGCCAGATGTAACACATAAAGAGCATAGAAGTAAGGCAAATAGCCTCATTAATTTTATGGGAGGATTAGGAGCACTTACTGCATATTCTGTAGGAGCAAAGCTATGGGAAATTAATATTAAGTACCCATTCTATCTTGCAGGGGTATTAATGTTGATTTCATGTATTGTTGTTTTTATATTCATTAAAGAAAAAAGGGATGTCATAGAGTATGAAAGTGCTGAAGAAAAGATAGATATTAAGAAGGGACTCCACACCGCTTTTAAAGATCGAAATACGAAATATCTTCTTTTAGCAATAACTGCATGGTTTATAGGATATAATGGAATAGAAACTTTTTTTACAAGTTATGGTAGAGACTATTTAGGGATTGAAGTTAGTGAGGCCTCCCGTTTGTTAGCATTTATTTCGCTAAGTGTCCTAGTATTTGCAGTACCATCAGGCATTATTGGTACACGTATAGGAAAGAAAAAAAGTATTGCAATTGGACTTATTGGAGGCATAATTGGATTTGCTGTTTTGATATTCCTAAAAAATACTAATGCCATACGCATTATTTTCTTAATCATAGGCATTTTCTGGGCAATGATTAATATCAATTCTTATCCTTTTATTGCAGAAATGGCTCCTAAAGGATATATTGGTACGTACACAGGGTTATATTATCTGTTTTCATCCATTGCCAATATTATTTCACCTCCATTATTAGGCGGTATTATTGATAAGTTTGGCTATCAATATATGTTCTTATATAGTGTAGTCTTTTTCGCTCTTGCGTTATGGATGATGGCAAATATAAAAGAAAAGAAGCCTGCATCATAAAATACTAATACTATGTACACAGCTAAAGGTTTGCATAGGATCAAGAGTAATCATATTTTCTTTTTCCCATAAATTATAGCTAGAATCTTCAAAATCTGAATGTCCATACAAAGGTTGGATTGAGATGAAGGGAGCCTTAGTATTTGGCATAGACCATATGCCAAGGTAAGGAAAATCTTCGAAATCTAACCTTATTTTTTTGTCATAATGTGTGGCTTGCAAATAGACATACTTACTGTTTAGATGAGAGAATATAAGAGGCCCCTGACTAAAAGTATCAGTATTAAGCGTCATAGCTTCACCTTTAAAAGAACAAGATTTACGCATTAGAAGCTGATCATTATTTTCTGAAAGGACAGAAGCATCTTCAAGATGTTCAAAAATAATGCTATAGGCCTCAAAATCATTGGTTTCATGAAAACGGCATACAAATCCAGGGTGAGCACCAATATTAAAATACATAGTCTTATCGTCTTGATTTGTTACATGATACATAACAGAAAGACTGGGTCCTGTTAATACATAGTTTACATGAAGTAAAAAGCGAAAAGGGTACATACTCAACGTAAGTTCATCTGAAGATAAGACATAACTTATGTGAGATTCACCTTGATCTACAATTTTAAAGGTCATAGCTCTGGCAAAACCATGTTGCATCATAGAATAAGTTTTGCCTTCAAAAACATATTTGTTGCCTAGAAGTTTCCCAACAATGGGGAAGAGGATTGGTGAACGCTCATTCCAGTAGTTTGCGTTACCATTCCATAGGTAATTCGATCCCTCATTGTCATAAAGGCTTTGAAGCTCAGCACCAAGTGCAGAAATTGTTACGGTTAAAAAAGGATTCTTAATTGTAGTATTCAAATTAAACACTTCCTTAAGTAATGATTATATAACCTTGGTTGTCCAGTTTTCTACATTCCATACATCTGTTATGAAGCTTTCATAAAAATAAGGTTCATGACAGACTAAAACAATAGTTCCTTTAAATTCACGAAGTGCTTTTTCAAGTTCATCTTTAGCGTCCACATCTAAATGGTTTGTAGGCTCGTCAAGTACAAGAAAGTTATGCTCACGCATAAGAAGTTTGCATAAACGAACCTTTGCATTTTCGCCTCCTGATAGAACTTTCATAGGACTTGTAATATGTTCCGTAGTTAAACCACATTTTGCAAGTTCTGAACGTACTTCATGATTGGTAAGCGAAGGATATAAATTCCAAATTTCTTCAATAGCAGTGTTGTTATTATCTCTTGAGTCTTCTTGCTCAAAATAGCCATAGGCAACATTTTCTCCAAAGAATACTTCTCCTGAAATCGGAGGGAGAAGACCTAAAAAAGTTTTAAGCAGTGTTGTTTTACCAAGCCCATTGACACCGCAAATAGCTATCTTTTGCCCTCGTTCTATTTTAAAAGAAAGAGGACTTGTAAGGGGCTCATCATAGCCAATGACAAGATGATCTGCTTCTACTAAAAACCGACTTGGTGCTTTAGCAGTCTTAAAAGAAAAGAATGGTTTGGGTTTTTCACGAGGTTTCTCGATAATATCCATTTTTTCAAGTTGCTTCATGCGGCTTTTAGCCATACCTGTTGTGGCAACACGTGCTTTGTTCCTAGCAATAAAGTCTTCAAGTTTATCAATTTCTTTTTGTTGCCTTTCATAAGCTTGTTCTTGTTGACGTTTTTTAAGCTCATAAAGTCTTTCAAATTCATCGTAGTTGCCAACATAACGTGTTAGCTGACATTGATCAATATGATATACGAGGTTACAAACTGCATTAATAAAAGGAACATCATGTGATACTAAGATAAAGGCATTTTCATAATTTTGAAGGTATCTCTTGAGCCATTCAATATGGTTTTCATCTAAATAATTGGTAGGCTCGTCCAGTATTAATATGGTTGGATTTTGAAGGAGCAACTTGGTTAGAAGTACTTTGGTACGTTGTCCGCCACTTAGTTCATTGACTAGTTTATCAAGACCTATATCAGTAAGCCCAAGCCCTTGTGCAACCTCTTCAATTTTTGCATCTAATGTATAAAAACCACTTGTATCTAATATATTTTGAATATCAGCGGCATCTTCCATCATCTTATTGATTTCATCGTCAGCTGCATCTGTCATTTTTTCATACAATAAGAGCATTTCTTTTTCAAGCTCAAATATATGATTAAAAGCGAGTCTTAGGTTATCCCTAATGGTGGTACCAGGCTCTAATATTGAATGCTGATCAAGATAGCCAACTGTTACACGGTTAGACCACTCAATACTTCCTTCATCAGGCATCAGTTTGTTGGTAATGATATTTAAAAAGGTAGACTTTCCTTCGCCATTTGAACCCACTAAAGCGACATGTTCCCCTTTTAAAAGGCGAAATGAAACATTTTCTAATATGGCACGTGATCCAAAACTGTGCACAACATTTTTAACAGTTAATATACTCATAAATAATCTCCTTGATGTACTTATAGAATGCACATGCTAAGCTTAAGTTATATCATGTGCATTCATTTGTGTTGTTTTTCTATATAATAATAAAAAAAATGGAGAATGTACAGAGCTTAAGGTCGTATTTTATCAATAATCATTATTTGTAGTTTCGGTATAATTGGGTTCTTTCGTTAATAGCCTCAAGTAAAGAAGCAGAAACTACAGTATGTCCATAGCCTACCCCTATTTTTAAATTGGGCTTATTTTCACCATGAAAATCACTACCACCTGTTGGTATGAGCTTAAGATTTTCGCATAATTGAAGAAAAGAGGCAGTCTCCGATTCACTATAAGTTGCGTAATAAGATTCTATAGCATCAAGTCCCAGTTTTGAAAGCTCTTTAATCATATTTTTCATTTCCGTATGATTCATAGCATAGAGAGTAGGATGGGCAAGGGAAGCAATCCCCCCAGCTTTATGAATTAGTGAGATGCATTCGGAAGGTGAAAAATGCATTCTTTTAACATAGGCAGGTCTACCTGGGGTAAGGTACTTGTCAAAGGCTTCTTTATTGCTTTTAGTATAACCCTTTAGTGTAAGTGCACGTGCAAAGTGGCTACGTGTTACAACAGTTTTATCATCAGAATCAATAAAAAGATCATCATAAGTTATATTAAGCCCTAAATTATTAAGGTTTTTAAGCATAACTGTGTTTCGCTTTATTCGGCTTTGGATTAGAAATTTAAGATGATTATTTAAAACATCAGAGGTTATATCTATATAGTAACCAAGAATATGAATTTCGTGGTGATGATATTGGGCTGATAGTTCAATACCAGGAATAACCAGAAGATCTATTTCTTTTCCTGTGCAGATACATTCTGTAATTCCAGAGATCGTATCATGATCTGTAAGTGCTATTGCAGATAGTCCATTCTCTTTTGCATGAACGGCAAGCTCATGTGGACTTAGCGTGCCATCAGAAGCAGTTGAATGAACATGTAAGTCGATAGTTTCCATAGTTTTTCCTCCTTTATTCTATTATTTTATCATACTTATGAAGGAACGGACGTAAAATATTAGTGGATTCGTTTAAATATAGAGGGGGGAAAATGATGGCAAAACATAAAAGCAAAAAAACCACTTTAGATATGCCTCAAATTGTCATGACATTTATAAAGGCAAATATGATGGGATATGCACTTACAGCAATATTTATTCTTTTAGGCTCCATAATACTTACATATAGCAGGGCACCAGTAGCTCTTGAAAAATGGATTGTGCTTATAGGGATTACACTGTCATCCTTTTTAGTAGGTTTTGATACAGCTAAGGTTGAAGCGAGAAATGGATACAAATGGGGCGCAGCAGGAGGCGTACTATATTTTATTATTTATATTGTATTAGCAACCGTATTAAATGGTCTAAAAAGTATTTCAGTATCTACTTTGCTTACAATAGCCATCCTTGTTATCATTAGTAGTTCGATAGCTGGCATGGTATCAGTTAATTATCGTAGATAAGTAGATAATAAGTAGCTATAGAAACCACACATAAAATCACTATCTTTAAGGAACTATCAAAGATAGTGATATTTGTTTATAAAAACCATATCCATTATTTGCAAAAAGAAAGACATATGGTATAATAAAACAGGTTTTATTTTTGAGGAGGGCATTGTCATGAAACACGTTAAAACATTAAATACTAAGAACTTACAGTGCAGTGTTAAAAAAGGTGGCTGCGGAGAATGTCAAACATCTTGTCAATCAGCTTGTAAAACATCATGCACAGTAGGAAATCAAGCTTGCGAAAAATAAGTTTTGCTAGCGTGCAGTGCTTAGGATCACATTTTTTATAAAAATGTGATCCTTGACACTGCTTTTATTTATGAGAGACATGGCTGCTAAGCTAAGAAAGGAATGCACAATGATACATAAGTTTCAATTTCAAAATTCAAATATAGTTATGGATGTCTATAGCGGCAGTATTCATCTGTTAGATCAAATAGCTTATGAAATAGTTGAAGATGCACTTGTATTAACAAATCAAGAAGTTTTAGATAAATACAAAGGAGCATATAGCGAAAAAGAAATTCAAGAAGCCTTAGAAGAACTTAATATATTGGTAGAGCAGGGCATGCTTGGTACCAAAGACAATTATAAAAATTTAGTACCTGCTTTTTTAGAAAGAGACCCAGTAGTTAAAGCTCTTTGCCTTCATGTTGCTCATGACTGTAATTTATCATGTAAGTATTGCTTTGCAGGAGAAGGAGAATATCATGGGGTAAGGGGACTCATGAGTGAAGAAGTAGGTAAGGCTGCTATAGATTTTTTAATAAAAAACTCAGGACATAGGCAAAATGTAGAGGTGGATTTCTTTGGTGGGGAACCCCTCATGAACTTTGAAGTGATAAAAAAGATTGTTGACTATGCAAGGAGTAAAGAAAAAGAATGTAATAAGAACTTTAGGTTTACACTAACGACTAATGGCGTACTATTAGATGATGAGATTATAGACTATATCAATGAAAATATGTATAACGTTGTCCTAAGCATAGATGGAAGACCTAAGGTAAATGACTATATGCGGCCAACCATTAATGGCAAAGGAAGTTACGCTATTATCATGCCAAAGTTTAAAAAGCTCGTAGAAAAAAGAAAAGGAAAGCAGTATTATATAAGGGGCACTTTTACACATCACAACTTAGATTTTACTGACGACGTAAAACATATAGTAGAGCAGGGATTTGATGAAATATCAGTAGAACCAGTTGTTGCTCCAAACAATATGCCCTATGCTCTTAAACAAGAAGATGTTCCTACTATTCTTAAGGAATATGAAAAATTAGCATGCTATTTTCTTGAGCAAATGAAGAAAGAAGAAGCATTCAACTTTTTCCACTTTATGATTGACTTAGAAGGAGGTCCCTGTGTTCATAAAAGACTGGCTGGTTGCGGCTCAGGAACAGAGTACTTGGCAGTAACGCCAGAAGGCGAATTATATCCTTGTCATCAATTTGTGGGTATTCCAGAATTTAAAATAGGTGATGTCAATAAGGGCATTGAGAATATAAATATGCGAAGTCAATTTGAAAAATGCAATGTTTACAGCAAGGAAGAATGTAGTGATTGCTTTGCAAAATTATATTGTAGTGGTGGATGTGCTGCCAATTCTTATCATTTTCATGGAGATATTCATTCAGTATATCCAATCGGTTGTGAGCTTCAAAAAAAGAGGCTTGAATGTGCTATAGGTATTAAAGCAGAACTATATAATGCATAGTCTTATAGATAGCCAAGTAGGTGAGAAATTTATTTGACTATGTTAAGTTCTAATTATATAATCATTTTAATGCAAAGAGATAGATATAAGGAGGAAGAGGAATGAAAGGGAAGAAAACCAAGGTTAAAAGTGTCTTTCTTTTTATACTTATGTTATTGGTAGTAGCAGGAGCTGCTGTAACTGCCTATATGGGCATAGGTAAAAATAAGATACTTGGTGCAAAGAACATTAGACTAGGGTTAGATCTTCAAGGTGGCGTTAATGTTGTCTATCAGGCTAAAGTGGAAGGAATACCTACAAATGAGGAAATGAGAGCTGCACTTCAAATGATTCAAGTAAGGCTTGATAAGGAAAATTATACAGAAGCAGAAGCTTCTATAGAAGGAAATAATAGAATAAGAGTAAATATTCCTGGCGTAAAAGATCCTCAGAAAGCCATTGATGATATTGGAGCGTCGGCGTATCTTAAATTTGTAGATGAAACAGGTAAAGAGATTTTATCTGGTAAAGATGTTAAAACGGCACGTGCAGTAGGCGATACTTCAACTGGCGTAACAAGGATTGTAGTTTCTTTGGAGTTTAGTTCAGAAGGGGCAAAGAAGTTTGCCGAGGCAACGCAGCAAAATATTGGGAAACCAATCATTATTATGCTTGATGAGAATATAATCAGTGCACCAACAGTTAATGAGGCTATTACTGATGGCAAGGCCATTATACAAGGGAATTTTACCCAAGAAGAGGCACTAAAATTAGCTGAACGTATTGAGGCGGGAGCTTTACCTTTTGCTCTTGACCCTGTTTCATCTAGTGGTGTAGGGGCACAGCTTGGTATGGGTGCATTAAGTAGTAGCTTAAAGTCAGGTATAATTGGATTTATATTTGTTTTACTATTTATGCTTGCAATTTACAGAATAAAAGGACTTGCGTCTGATATAGCACTTGTACTTTATATTTCTTTAGTTATTATGATATTAAGCTATACAGAAGCAACACTTACATTGCCAGGTATTGCAGGTATTATTTTATCAATAGGTATGGCAGTTGATGCCAATGTTATTATATTTGCACGTATTAGTGAAGAACTTAAGCTAGGAAGAGGTGTTCGTGCTGCTGTTGACTCAGGATTTAAAAGAGCCCTTTCTGCAGTAATAGATGGAAATCTTACAACACTGATTGCCTGCGGTGTGTTATATGTTCTTGGAACAGGTGTCATTAAGAGTTTTGCAACAACTCTTTTTATTGGAGTCATTGTATCTTTATTTACAGCTGTTGTTATTACAAGGAGCCTACTTAAACTATTTATTGGTATGGGCATTAAAAATCCAGTATTATATGGAAACATAAAATCAAAAGAGAAGGAGGCATAAAAATGAAGATTCAATTTATTAAAAACAGAGTTAAGTTTTATCTTATTTCTGTTATATGTCTTGTGTTAGGCTTGATTTTTATGCCTTACCATGCACTAAAAGGTGAAGGAGCACTTAACTGGGACATTGAGTTTATAGGTGGAAGCGTTATCCAGATAGATATTGGTAAAGACTTTAATACTGAGCAGGATATTAGGCCCATTATTAAAGAGGTAACAGGAGATGCAACCGCACGTATTCAAAAGGTATCTGGCACACATCAAGTGATTATTACAACTAAGGCGACTTCAAATGATCAAAGAAAAGAATTATTTAGTAAAATTAAAGAAAAATACAGTTTAGAAGATCAAGCATTATTAAAAGATGATAATGTATCACCAAGTATAAGCCCTGAGATTAGGACAAAAGCATTGATGGCTGCAATAATAGGATCTTTACTCATACTTCTTTATATTACAATCCGATTTAAAGATGCAAGGTATGGAACAAGCTCCGTTTTTGCCTTAGTTCACGATGTACTGATCATGGTAGGGGTTTATGCAGCCTTCCGTTTGCCTATTAACAACTCATTTGTTGCAGCAGTACTTACGATCATAGGGTATTCGATTAATAATACGGTTGTTGTTTTTGACCGTATTCGTGAAAATAAAGGTAAGATGCCTAGTGATGATGAAACAATTGTTGATATAAGTACTAATCAGACACTTGGTAGGTCTATTAATACCTCTATAACAACACTGGTAATGGTTATTTTATTATATGTTTTTGGCGTATCTTCAGTAAAGGAATTTGCACTTCCACTTATTGTAGGAATAGTAGCAGGAACCTATTCATCTATTTTTATCGCAAGTCCAATTATGTATGATCTTACAAGGATCAGTAAAAATAGAAAAGATAAGGAACAACCAAAATCAAATAAGCCTAAAGCAAAGACAGAACCTAAAAAACAAGAAATCAATCCTAAAAAATTAAAAAGTGAAATTATAAAGGATGAAGATCACAAGAGTAAAACTGCAAAACCTCAGCCAGCAAAAAATACAAATTCTAAAAAGAAAAAGTCAAAGAAAAGAAAAACATCATAATTAACTTATAAAAGAGAGCTTACATAAGCTCTCTTTTATAAGTAATAAGTAGTTTTCATAAAAAAGTTCATAAAAAACATAAAAAAATTAAATTAGGTATTCCCCTATTTAAAGAGTTATGTTATAATACCTATTGTGCTTGGGTCATTAGCTTAGTTGGTAGAGCATCAGACTCTTAATCTGAGGGTCCTGGGTTCGAGTCCCAGATGGCTCATGAATTTTAAGGTATCAAGTAGGTAGCTGACACCTATTTGACACCTATCATAAGCAAAAAAATTAAAACAGTTCTGCGAAGAGGTCGCCGTGCACATGTGCGGTGGCCTTTTTGTGTTGTTATTAATTATTTTACAAGAAGGTTTGTGGCTTTTGTTTCAAATATTAACTAATTAATAATAATATCATTTTACAAGGCAGAAGATACCTAAATTTACATATGATTTTTTGAAAAAATAGTAATAGAAATAAGCAATTAGAAGGGTAGAGGCAACACTCTATCCTTATTTATTTGAGACTATAAATATAGTTAATAAGCTGGTGCATACTATGCTGTGTAACAAGAATATAATTATTAAACAAGATTCGACATAGATATGTCGATAAAATAGAAAAACATATTATTTTATACTTTTATCTGTAATTTGATGAAGAAATATAAAAATATGTATATATTTTGAAAATAATATTGTTTAGTGGAATTGCTAATGATATAATCTTTAAGAAAATATAAGAAGATAATAGGGGGAGAATATTTTGCGAGCAAGAAGAAAAATTTTAAGTTTACTTTTAGTAGTAACATTAATGATGACAACACTGCCAGCACAACTATTTGCAACAGAAGAGATACCTAACCAAATGCCAATACAGAAAGTAGACAAGCTAAACACAGAAACAACAACACCAGCAGGGGTAGAAGTAAATCAACCAGTAATTTTTACTGGCAATGGATTTGAAGCAGAATTTAAAGTGGTAAGTAAGTGGCCGGGAGCTTTTAATGGTATAATAAGTATTAAGAATAATACTGATAAAACTATTGAAGACTGGACTTTGGAGTTTGACTTTGATAGGAATTTACAGCAATTTTGGACAGCTCAGATAGAAAGCCATGAAGGAAATCATTATGTGATAAAAAATGCAGGTTGAAATGCTAATATTAACCCAGGACAGACACTTGAATTAGGTTTTGCAGGCAATCCTGGCAATGTAAATACAGCTCCTACTAATTATAATCTGACTCAATTTCAGCAACTAACAGAGAAAGATTACTTAATAGATTCTGATGAGGATGGGCTACTAGACGAATTCGAAAATATAATAGGATCTTCTCCTACTAAAGTAGATACAGATGAAGATGGTTTATCAGATTCATATGAGTATTATCAATTAACTTCAAGCCCAATTAAGCAAGATACAGATAATAATGGGATATCTGATGCAGATGAAGATTTTGATGCAGATGGATTATCTAATTTACATGAGTATATAAAAGGAACCAATCCATGTTATAGTGATACAGACAATGATGGCTTAATAGATGGGGAAGAAGAACGTTATGGAGTTGATCCTTTAGTATATGATACTGATAAAGATGGATTATCTGATGGTGATGAGGTACTACTTGGGCTTGATCCTTCAAATGCTGATACAGATGGTGATGGAATATTAGATTCCAAAGAAAAAATATATCAAACAGTTACTCAGCCTATTTCACAAGAAGAAAGTCCAGCTGTTACAAAGGTTGAAGTAAGTTTTGAAGGAAATGGGAATATACAAAAGACTACTAGAATAACAAATACATATAATATAGATTTACAGTCTACAGACGTAGTAGGCTTAGTAGGTGTCCCTGTTGATATTCATGTTGATTCAGAATTTGATAAAGCTAAGCTTACTTTTACATATGATGAAAGCTTATTAGGGGATACAGAAGAAGATGATTTGGCAATTATGTGGTATGATGAAGAAGATCCATGGTATCATTTGTTAGATAGTAAAGTAGACAAGGCGAATAATACAGTTAGTGTTACGACAACTCACTTTAGTACTTATTTATTAGTAGATAAGAAACAATGGAAGGCAGCATGGGACGTAATATTAGATTATAGAGGAGAGACAAATCAAGCAAATTCTTTTGACATAGCTTTTGTATTAGATGAGTCAGGGAGTATGTATGAAACGCCTTATAAAAATGTTCAAGAGGGTACAAAATATTTTATAGACATGTTAGGTGAGAAAGATAGAGCTACAGTTATTAGTTTTGATGACACAGCGAAATGTAGAATGTTTGTAACTAATGATAAAGATTTTTTAAAGAATGCAGTAGATAAACAAGGTAGTTGGGGAGGAACAAATATAGCGGTTGGAATAGAAGAAGGAATAACACAATTGCTAAAAGCAAGTACGAATAGTGCAAATAAGAAGATAATGATATTAATTACAGATGGGTATGGCTCATCTGACACACAAAATGCAATAAAACTTGCGGTTGAAAACAATATAAATATTTTTACAATAGGGATAGGTACTGGTGTAAATAGTACATTACTTGAACTTATAGCAAAAGAAACAGGAGGGAAGTATTATCAGATCAATAGTACTGATGATCTGTTAAATATATTATACTTTATTCAAAATGGAACAGTAGCAGACTATGATCCTACAGATAATGATAATGATGGTATACCAGACGTGTTAGAAACCGTAGGAATGAGGCTTACAAATGGGAAGATTATTTACTCGAATCCTAAGAATGATGACTCAGATTGGGATACAATAAAAAATGGACAAGAAATGGTCTTAGTAAATCAATCCATTTCAGAAGAAAATGACACGGGAAAAAAGATAGATGGCAAGCCTGTCGGTAGATATTTTATTATGTATAGTCATCCAGAAAGGGAAGATAGTGATTATGATGGATTAAATGATATAGAAGATCCTTCTCCACTACAATCTCACGGAAGGGATAGGTTTCAAAAGGTTAATAGCTTCGATTATAAACCAGGAAATTATATAGTTGAAAATAATAAAAGGGAAAGTGATAGGGTTTGGAATACAGTAGATAACTATGATTATCTCGAAATTGAAAAAATACATAGTAATGCACGCCTTTCCTCACTTGCACCAGGAATGCCAGTTGCACGTAAGTTCTTAAATAATTATTTGGGAGACAATGTAGCAGGTGTGAGTATGTATATTGATTATTATTTGATGAATAATTTTTCAGAGTGTATTGAGGATACTAACAATGCTAAAGCTCATTTTAGAAAAAATATGAATAATATGTTACAGGCTGCGGAATTAATGGTTTTAGATAATGAAACGGCATACGTTTCAACCGTCAATAGCGTGAACGGTGTGATTGTAACATCATCTTTAAGTGATGTACAGGAGGATCCAAATTGGTGGTTTTCTGTAGGCAATGCTTCAGGAGATATGGTTGGTAGAATAAAACGTACAGGGAACAAATATACTATGGAACTAAAATATTATGTGCATGACTTTTATAATTGGGAGAAGGATGGTGATAAACCGGGTGGTTTTGTAACAGATGGAGAAATGTATATATTACATACTGTAGGCTGGGCAAAGCAATATGAGATAGAAGCATTAGTCACAACTACAATTTCTTGGTCAAAAGGAGAAAGACTAGATGAGAATCTGAGAGGAGTAAGTATGACTAAATTAAAAGATATTAAATAGTATTTTGTTATATAAAATAAGGGTGTATAAGGATAATAAATTTAAAGATGGTTATATAGCACAATTAATTTTTAGGAAGTAGTATATATGTATATTTTGACAAAAATTAAATAAAGGAACATGTAATAGAAGAATTAATCAGAATAGACAGTTGCTTTATGACATAAAGGAATATTGTTACAATTAATGGAGAATAAAATTATCTTACAAATAAGTCATACTATAAGAAGGTAGATGAAGAGGATATCGCAAAGTTTGATATTTTATTTAAATCACTAGGATATGTAGGAATATACCATACTAAAGAGACTATTATTTTTTATCATAAATTAAATAAGTCGAAAGAGATGAGCATTATTTACAACATCTAGGAGATAAACCTAGGGGGCTTATAATGAAAAGCTAGGAGATGGATGAAGTTATGATTGGATACAGTACGACTATTAATGAAAAGATAGTATTTTGTCTTATAAAAAATAATGTAGTATACGGATAATAAATATAAAGGGGATGATACAGTGAAATCAAGATGGTTACATACTACTTTTAGTATCATTAAGAAGATCGTACTTGTAGTAAGTATTACAGTTGGAGGGTTACATTTAGTTGGTTTGATTGCTCAGTATACAATAGGTGGCCCATGGCCAAAAAGTGTCAGACTAAAAAACTTAACAGAAGAACAGGTTGCACTTGTAAAAAACGAGATAAAATTTGATTTACCACCAAATGCTACAGTTATAGGTTTTAGCTGTGGTTTGGGACATGACTCGAGAAGTGTAGCATGTATTTCTGGAATTACAGATGTGGATGAATTTGTAGAATATTATGCACATATGACTAATATTGAGCATGGTACGAAACGTCAACATTATTCAAAAACATTTGATTTATATATTGATCAGTGTATTGCCTATTATGGTGATAATACATTAAGAGATGCAAATGATAAAAAAATGGTAGTCTATTATACATATAATGATACGTTATATGTGGAAATATCAACTTTATCATTATATGAAAAAGATACATATAAACTATTTAATTTTAATGTTTTTTATAGGTTGATGTTAGGAATTGATTAAAACGCACATAAAAATAGAATGTTTATAGTACAAAATTATTGATTTTGTTGTAGGAAATGTTATGATTTATCTTGTAATTTATTTTTCTTAAATGATTATAAGGGGAAGTATTTTGGGATCTGAAAGGAAATTTAGTAGGAGGAATAACTTGACATCCAAAAAGAGCATATTTTTACCATTTACTATAATAATTAGTATAGTGTTAATCCTTATAATTATATATATGATGTATATGTTTGTTCAAGTAAAGATACATTTTTCAAATGCATCAGTGACAAAACTGAAAGGTCCAGTTGTGTTAACAAATTTAACACCTAACGAAATTAGAATTCTACAAGAAGAATTAGTTTTCGAGATTCCTGAAGGGGCAGAAGTAGTAGGAGCTGAATATGAACAAAGCACAAGCGTTTGCTTGAAAGGAATTACAAATGTAGATGAATTTATCAAAGATTATGCCTTTGTAGAAGGATTAGAAGAAAGAGATGATTCTTACTACTCTTCTATACAGAAATTAAACTTTGAATTAGTTGATTGTTATTACTTTGGTGCAAATGTAAAAGAAGATTATATCAGTCTTAGATACATAGTTGGCTATTATCATAATAATGTATACTATGTTGAACTCAGTAGAACAGGTATTACTAAAGAAGAAACTTATGATATGTTTTTTAACAAGCAAGAAATAAAATAAGTTGCAACACTTGAGTAGATAGTTAATTATCTTTATTAAAGATCGCTTCATTATTTGGTAATAAAAATGAATTGTGATCTATATAAAATAACGAAACTTAAGGTGATTATAAAGTAGTGCTTTAGGTGGAAACATAACAGTGCCAAGCATAGAAATGAAGTATTATGAAATAAAACGGTAAGAAGAATAATATAGTAATCATTAAAGAAATAAAAATATCGCTCTAAGATGTAATGATCTTAGAGCTTTTTGATTGTTGACACCTACCACTGATTATAAATAGTAGAAACAATATTCTAATTAATAATAAAAACGTAATGTTTTCAAGGGCTTAAAATAATATAGTGTTTATATTGGAACTATTAATACTTAAAAATCAGACTCTTAATCTGAGGGTTCTGGGTTCGAGTCCCAGATGGCTCATAACAAAATAAGAGGTAGGTACTTGTTATCAAAGGATACGTGTACTTACCTCTTTTATTAGTGTTTAGAATTGTATTTACAGAATTTACTATGCAAAATATAGTAAAGTAAAATAAAAAATAAAAGTGTCATTCATGATAAGAATGGCACTCTTATGATAGTTTCCATTGACTACTATATAAAATCAGCGGTTAAGACGTTTGTTGATATCAGTTTGACGATCATTAGATAATTTCATAAAGTCTTTTAAAAGATTTTCAAAAGATTCCTGAGGATTTTCTTTTTTCGCAGGTTTTTTCTCACTTACTTTTGCTTCCTTAATTGAAAGAGATATTTTGCCTTTTTCATCATCAATGCTTAATACTTTAACTTTAACCTTGTCCCCAACATTAATGGCACCATTGATATCAGCTAGATACCCTTGAGTAATGTGAGAAATATGAACGAGACCTTGAGTTGTTTCATCTAAAGAGACAAATGCACCAAAAGGTTTAACACCCGTTACAGTTCCTTCAATAATTTGACCTACTTGAAATTTTTCCGACATGACAACACTCCTATTAGAATAAATAACGAACTTATTATATCATAACTTCCACGATAATGTATACATATTTAGAAAAATAAATGATTTAATGATGTATAGAAAGTGATATAATAGATTTTGTAAAATAGTGACATAAAAGAAATGAGGTAGGTAAATGTTACCTAATTTATACAAATGGAGAATAGATGATGAAGGCTATCAGAAAAATATGGTACAGAAGATCCTTGAAAAACGTGGTATTGTAACAGATGAAGAGGTGTACAATTATTTAAATCCAGATAGAAACAATTTGCATTCCCCTTATTTACTTAATGAAATGAAAAAGGCTGTTGATAGAATTGATTTATCTCTTAAGAATATGGAAGAGATTGTTATTTATGGAGACTATGATGTAGATGGCATTACAAGTACATCTATTTTATATATGTTTTTAAAGAGTCAAGGTTATAAGGTAAGCTATTATATACCAGATAGGCTGAGTGAAGGTTACGGACTCAATCAAGGGGCTTTAAAAGAAATTGCTCAAACTTCGAAACTAGTGATTACTGTAGATACAGGAATAGCTGCCGTAGAGGAAGTAAAATATGCAAAAGAGCTTGGGCTTGATATCATCATCACAGATCACCATGAGTGCCAAGAACTATTGCCAGAGGCATATTGCATTATTAATCCAAAAAGAAACGATAGTACTTATCCATTTAAGTATCTAGCAGGAGTTGGTGTAACCTTTAAACTTATCCATGCTTTAGCAATAGAGCATCAAGTTGAAGATCAGATTTGGCAGTATACAGACATTGTTGCATTAGGTACGGTTGCTGATATAGTATCTTTATCAGGTGAAAATAGAATTTTAGTGCATATGGGCCTAAATTTACTGCAAGATACAAAAAATATTGGTCTTAAAGAGCTTATTGCACTAGTTAATACAAATGGAAAGAATACTAAGATTACAACCCAAACGATAGGCTATCAAATAGGTCCTAGAATCAATGCTTCTGGAAGATTAAGTGATGCCAAAATAGGGGTAGAATTATTAATTACTAGAGACTTAGAAAAAGCGAAAGAATTAGCTAAGTTACTTGATAGTGAAAATAAAAAGCGTCAAGAAATGGAGATAGCTATTATAGAAGAAGCAGAAAAATACATCAAGCAGCATATTAATAAGGACGAGCAAAAAGTTTTTGTTATAGCAGGTCAAAACTGGCACCATGGTGTTATAGGGATAGTTGCTTCACGCATTATGAACAAATACTATAGACCAGTTATTGTACTCTCTGAAGAAGAAGGGATTTTATCAGGCTCTGCTAGAAGTATTGAAGGTTTTAGTATTTTTGAGGCATTAAGTGTATGTAAAGATTACTTAGTAAAGTTTGGTGGACATGATATGGCAGCAGGTCTTACGCTTGATAGAGAAAAGTTAGAGATGTTTACTGAAGAAATAAATGCCTATGCCAATAAAGTAATCGATGAAGAGATGCTGATTCCAAAACTTAGTATTGATTCAGTGTTAGAAGTAAGTGACATTCATGAGGACTTATATCAAAAACTTGAACGTTTGGAGCCCTTTGGTGTAGATAATCCTAAAGTGACTT
>JAEYPM010000009.1 GCA_023410675.1 Bacillota bacterium
AGTGAGTATTACCTTTCTAATTATGTTCACCTCATCTCTTAGTCATGAGGTTTTATTATACAATATATATTCCATATAGGACATAATCATTTGTGGTACACTAGGACATTATCATAAATGAATCATATAAATTAAAATATTTCAAATATTTAAGTTGACAAACATTACATAAATAATTATAATATCTAATGTAATTAGAAAAAATAGAATATACAAAATATTCACAATCATTTTATTAGTGACAAAATAAATATCAAAAACGAGGTTTGTAATGAAAAAAAGAATAATTTTAATTTTGTTAACCAGTTTAATGACATATATGAGTATCATTTGTAACGCACAAGAAATACAGGGTATGACAATCATAGATAATGTACCTGTCATTAAACAATTTCCAGAACTGCCAACAGGATGTGAGGCGACGGCTTTAACGATGCTTCTTCAACACCATGGAGCTCATGTATCTAAGCTTGAGGTTGCAGATAGTATACCTAGGGTAAAGTTGCCCGTAAAAAAGGGCGGAAATTATGTAGGTTTTCATCCAAATGAAGGATTTATAGGGAATCCTTACACAAAGTATAGTTATGGTGTATTTGCAAAGCCATTGATAGGTGTTATAGATGCTTATTTTCCTAATCGAGTACTTAATTTAACAGGAAAAAGCTTAGATGAAATATTAGAATATGTAAAAAATGGACAGCCAGTAATGATTTGGGTAACTATTAATATGCTCGCTGTAACATATAATAGTTGCTGGAAGCTTCAGGACAATACATTATTTAAGTGGCCAGGGAATGAACATGCTGTAGTTGTTGTAGGATATGATGAAAATAATATATTTATTAATGATCCTTATACTGGGAAAATGCAACGATATAAGAAAAAAATTGTACAAGATAGATACATAGCACTAGGGCAACAAGCATTAGCAATACAAAAACAAATAGATGATGAAACATACAAGATTATTGAAAATAGAGTTCAGATTCCACTAGAGGAAGTACTTAAAAAAGCATATATTAAAGAAGATCATATATTTATACCATTAAATTATCTACCATATGTCACAGATAAGATTAAGTACTCTTACATGAATAATATAGTGTCTTTTGAGATGGATGGATATATAATTGATATAGATTTATCAAAAGAAAATGGTACAGTAGCATTAAGTGAAGAGATCACTATTTATTATGAATATAAAGAGGGTGTCACTTATATAGATATTGCCTCACTTAAAACAGCAATAGGCTTCGAGGACAATATACTAGAAATGACTATTGTTTCAACAAATCAACCATAATAAAGTATTAGCCTAAAAATATTAACAAAAAGTACACAAATAAGTCCTTAGAACAATATATCGTTCTAAGGACTTATTTGTGAAAAAGAACAGCATATAAAAGCGTTTAATGAATTAAAAAGATAAATACTTTATATACAAAGATAGATAATGCAATAAATGGAGCAAAAGGCAGTGAAATAAGAGCTTTATTTTTTAATGTTTTATAGATAATGGCAAAGATAATACTCAAAATGCAGCTCATCACAAATATTAATAGATTAGCAGGATGGCCTAGTAAAAGTCCTGTTACCATAAGAAGTTTGATATCTCCATTATTTATATAATTTTTATATAAACTGTTTAGGACTAGAAGGATTAAAGAAGGCATTGCCATCCCTAATAAGAATCTAAATAAGTTTTCATTTTGAATCGTGATGTAGAGGGTACTTATTACAAATAGGCATAAAAGAATTGAATTAGGTATTTTTCTTTTTTTTATGTCCCAGTATGAAATTGTCAAAAGCAATAGGGTTATAAGTGTATAAAAAAATACATGTAACATAGGGATGATCTTCAACCCTCCTCTTGTATATTATTACTTGCTATTCTATAGTATATCTGAATATATAAAAAATTAAAATAATAACCTTTGTAAGAGGTTATCAAAAAGTACAATAAACAAATTATTGGTAGAAAATAATAAAAATAATAAACATCTATAAAATTTGATTAATTTTATAGATGTTTATTATTTTTATACATAATTCAACAACATATTATAAAATATATTGAAATTATACATAAATAAATATTATTCTTAAAATTTATATCATTATTTGTAATAAAAAAATTTAGATAATTTAGTCAAATATATTGAAATAATAAATAAAAATGATAAAATGAAAAAATGTAAAAAGTATAAATGTCAAAAAACAATGATTAGGAGAATAATACATGATGAATTAAGGAGAGAGTACATTGAATATATTAATGATTTTAGGAAAAAGACATGATGTAATTTATTCACAACTATCATATAAAAAAAATATCCTTAATAAGACGAGTTTAAGTATAGATGAAGCTACTTTGAGCTTGCAAAGGGGCGAATTAAAACCAGATTTTATAGTGATTGGGGAAGAAGTTCTAAGTGATCAGCTCCATGAAATAAGAATGCAAATAAGTAATCTAAAAGAAATACAAAGTAACCTGCCTATTCTATTTATGACTACACGATTAGAGATAAAGGATATTTTAGATAAGCTACAAAAAGAAAATACAAATATAGAAATTAGCTATCATCACCAAATCATTATTCCAGTTTATCAGTATGAGCAACTCCTTTCTAACATGTCAGGAAACAGGAGAAGGCAAGAAGAAAATAAGAAAAAACAGCAAAATATAGATGGTCATACTAGAGATAATAATGCTACGACAAGTGAAAAGAAGGCATCTTTATTTAAAAGAATTTTTAGTAAGAATGCTGCAAATGAAGAAGAGATTAGTGCAACCAGTGAGCTAGATAAAAAATTAATGAGCTTTAGTAAGGGGATTAATAGAGTGATGGCAATCACTGGACACAGGGGGTCTGGTTGCACCAGTACTGCAGTCAATATAGCTTGTGAAGCTTCCAGAAGAGGGCTTAATACAATTCTTATTGATATGGATATTCATAATCGATCACTTAATTTATACTGTAGTAACTTTGTTGAAAACTATGAGAATGATAAAGAGATGGCAAGTTCTCTAATTAAATGTCTGGCAAAACCACAAGAGTATGAACATCATGCATGCTATATAAACAATAAGTTATGGGTCACGGGATTAGCGTATGATTTTCAAGATACGGCTGTAATGGATAGATTTTTTACAGCAAATAAGGTTATTAATATGCTAACCATATTAAGGCAGAGCTTTAATGTTATTATTCTTGATTTGCCGTTTGATTTGCTCAAGGATCTTCAAGAAGTTATCTTACATATTGATACATTTGGACTTTGTGTATCTAACAATCTATATTCTGTAGTAACAACTTTAAGAAATATTAGCACCTATTTAAGTAAAGAAAATATTGCTTATCTAAATGGGAAGTCAAAAATAGTAGTTACTCAATATAATGATAGAATGCAGTATCAGGGAGAACTATTTACAGCAGATCAGGTAAGTGAGCTTTTTGCATCAGATTTAAGTGATGACTTTAATAGAGTGATGCCTGTTGCAGGGATTGTAAGATACACCGAAGAGTTTGATACTCAGCTAGAGACAGATATCCCAATAATAGAAAGTAGTAGTGAATACAAAGAATATTATTCAAGCATATTGCTTAGATTGCTAGAAGGAGCGAAATGATTTGAAGTTAAATATAAATAGGGTTAAAAAGGTTCAGCCAAACAAAAATTTTGTAAAAAAGACGATAGCTGTAAGTATCAGTATATTAGTACTTATTATTTCTTATATGATTATCAATAACTCTACAAAAGAAATCAATAATACAGTAAGTGTAATAAAAATTAAGAATGGGAAGGGGATACCAGCTCAGACAGTGGTAACGAAAGAAGATATTGAAAAATATGACATAGTAGAAAAAGAATATGACGAAGACATGATCAGTGCAGACAATATAGATAATGTTATAGGAATGTATGCTGCCTATTATTTAAGAAAGGATAGTGTCATTCATAAAGATCAAATTGTAGGAGAGATTATCAAAAAAAATGAATGGTTATATGAACTTGATGATACTTATGAAGTTTTGACATTGCCATACAATTACCTAGATTGTGGAGGAGATATATTAGTACCAGGAGATAGAATAAGAATTCGTGCAACTTATGAAACGGAAGAGGCAGGTGAAGAGGTAATTGATGATTATTCTCTATATAGTGATGACCCTAACCAGATTGATTACAAATATAAAAATAGTCATATGAGGACACAGATAATCTTTGATAGCATTGTGGTTAAAGATATGCTCAATGCAAATAGCCATTCTATTTACGAGGTATATAAAGAAGTGCTTAAGTTACCAGAAGATCAAAGGTCTAAGGTAATGAAAAGTCAAGAATTTATAAAAAGCATACAGCCAAAGGCACTTGTTTTATCAGGAACAAAAGAGCAAATTAATGAATATGCAAAGTATACTACCATAGACTCTAAAAAACTTATCATAACTATATTGAGTAGAAAAAATAGTGATGCAGTAATAGATCAACTGCCAACTTTAGCAAAAGAGGTAGAATCATGGATAGAGGACAAAGAAAAGGCAAAATAGCAGATATCTTTAATAAAATAACGCCTAAGGCATCTGCAAATATTGAGAATAATATCAGTGACATTATTTACAATGTTATTGGATTTTTACCTATAACAGAGTGTATTGACAACGGACTGTTTATTTCTAATCTAGCTTATACGATTGCAAAGGAAAATATTAATACATGCATTGTGGACTTCAAAGTATTTTACCCTAATATTTATCAGTATTTAGATGCAAAGCCAAATGATAAGGGGAAAGGCTTACTTAATGCTTTAAAAAATGACAAAGAAGATATAAGAAATCAAATTACACCAACGAAATATAGGCAGCTTTATTTACTATCACCTAGTCCTTATGATTTAGTCGAGGATTACATTGAATGTAAGATTTCTATGATAAAAAGAATCATCAATGAATTAAAAGAGATGTTTGATGTTGTCTTAATTGATATACCCAATAATCCACCTTTAGAGTTTTGTATAGGGGCTATGAAGTATATTCATAGAGGATTCTTTACTTCAGCACAAAGAACAGAAACCACCATAAACATGATCAAGCTTCTGGATTTTGCTAAATCTATAGGCATTTCTACAGCAAAATTTAGTAGCATTATTTTTCTAAACACACAAGATGTACCCTATGATTATGATTGTATAAGTAAGATAGGATTTAATATATCTGCAAAACTCCCGCTTGTTAAAAATGAAATATCTGACTACCTAGCAGGTAAATTATATGTCAAAGATAGCACACTGTTGGATAAAAGTTATATGTCAGAAATAAAAAAACTAGTGGATCTTATAATATCTTCTTAGAAAAAATAAGGAGGCTTAGATATGCTAACAAGAAGTAAGATTAGTGAGATGCAACAAAAACACACTCTAAGTGACAAAAAAGAAGATAAGAAAAAGATGGAGATTGAAAAACAACATACGCGAATAAGTTTTTCAGAGGCCTTAGAATTTTGTCAGAAGTATATTAGTAAACACGCAACAAATGCCTACAGAAAAGAAGACAATCCAGTAAAAAAAAGAAATGTGACAACTGAATATATTAATGAGTATGTGGATTACATAAAGCCTATGGTAGACGGGATTGAATCGCTTCAAGATTTAAAACAAGAACTGATTAATGAAATTACACACTATGGACCAATAACAGAAGCGATGGAAAATCCATATATTGATGAAATAAGGGCAAACGGACCAGATCAAATCTTTGTAGAAACAGAAGGACGTACAGAAATATGGAATAACAATTTTAATGATAGAGAACATATGGAGCGAATTATTGCAAAGCTACTAGGTGTGTCAAAGGTAAGATTAACCCCAAGAATGCCCATGGTGAATGCTAGAACAGTAGAAGGTTATAGGGTTAATGCGACACATGCTGAGATATCGCCATACAATAATCCAGCTTTTGTTATTAGAAAGTTTAGCAAAAAGACAATAGAACCAGACAAGATGATCAAAGATCAAAGTTTTTCCAAAAACATGTATAGGCTGATGACGCTTATTCCAAAGGGAGACTTGTCATGGATTACAGTAGGACCAACAGGAAGTGGTAAAACGACACTTAATGAGATTTTAGTAAGGCAAATCAATCCTTTAGCTAGAATCATAACCATAGAAAATCCATCTGAGATGAGACTTATAAGAAGAGAAAGTAATAAGGATCATGGGAGAATAATCAATGATGTTATGCAGTATGAGTCTGTCCCAGAAGATGATGATTCTAGTCCAGCTACAATGGATCAGCTCCTTATTAATGCCATGCGCCAGTCCCCGCATTGGATTGGACCTGGAGAGCTTAGAACGCCTAAAGAATTTGCAACAGCATTAAGAGCAGCACAGACAGGACATTACTTTTTTACTACTTTACATGCTGAAGGTGATAAGGAAGCTATATTTAGATTTCTAACAGCTTATCTTATGGAATCAAACGAGCCAGCAGAACTTGCACTAAGAAATATATGCAGTGCAGTGAAATTTATTATTTATCAGCAAAAGCTAGCTGATGGAAGTAGAAAAGTTGTATCCATTTCAGAGGTTCTTGGATCAGATGGATTAGAGCCAATTGTCAATCCAATATATGAGTTCATATGTGAGGATGTATTAGAAGATGAAAAGACACATAAAGTGATAAAAATAATAGGTAAGCATAAAAGAGTTGGGGTTTTATCTGAAAAAACAAAACAAGCTATGCTTAAGGCAGGCATTAAAAAAGAGAGGTTTGAATTTTTATTAAAACCTGTAGATAGTACAGAAGAGGAGGAATACGAGGATAATGAATACGACCTTTATAGTTAGCATGCTGATCGCAGGAACAGTTTTTATTGTAATGTGTGTGTGCTTAGATATAAAACTTTTCACTGAGATTTATACAAGCATTGTAGACATGCTTATAACAATTACTGATTATATTGGAGCGTATAATAATAAACGCTATATTGAGCGCATTAAGAAGCAAAAAATACTCATAGAAAAAGAGAACATTATCTATAGATATAATCATTTTGTGGAAAGTATCATTAAAGATTTTAATATGCCACTAACCTTAGAGAGTTTTACTTCTTTACTCTGTATATTATTTGCACTTACAGTACTTATCGTTATTACTTTTATGAAAAATGTTACATTATCCATTGTTATCTCCATATCCATTTTCGTTGGAATCACCACACTTTTTATTATGAAATCTAAGGCAATAAAGCTCGAAAGACTTGAAAATATAATGGATGCTGAGGATTTGATTTGTCCATTAGCTAGGGATGGAGTTTTAGTTGGGATAAAGAAGGTTATGGAAAGTGATGAATATATTAGCCCAAACATAAGGCATTATTTCGAACAATTTATAGATAATTGTGAGCATAATGGATACTCTTTCAAACAAGCGATGACTACACTTAATAAACAGTTAGGCAGTAAGTTTGATAATTTTGCAAAGAAGGCGATTACCTTTGAATACAATGAGAGAAAGGGGATGGCGGATGTCTTTTTAGATATAGTAGATGAAAATGCAGTATTAAGAGAAATTAATAGCCGAAAAGATGGCATATTTAGAAAGATGAATCGGGATTTTTTAATAAAAACAGCTATGATTTGCTTGTTTTTTATCTATGCACTTAGCGTACCTACATTTAAAGAATTCATGATTGTGCATAATCTAGGAAAAGTAATCAATACAACAGTTATAAGTATTATTTGCATTAGTTTTGCACGATGTCAAGCCTTGCAGGGAGATTTAGGATTTGGGGGATATAAAAAGTGATTGAAATAGCAAAAATCATATCATTAACAGCGATTGTGTATTTAATTAAAGTATTTTTATATCCATATTTTAGACCAGTGAGTCGTAACAATAAAAAAAGAAACCGCAGATACATAAAATCAATAGAAAATGAAAAGCAAAAACAGAAATATAGGGCTTTAAGAAAAAAACTTGCAGTGAAATATATGAGCAAAATGATGAGTGATTTAGAAAAAAAGAGATTTAAAAAGATGATTGATAGGCTTGATATGAAACTGCTGCCTGAAGAATTAAGAGTCATGCAGATAGCCTATGTTTTATTGGCGATAGTTGTCACAATCATTATGTTTAAGATAAATATTATTTTTGGATATGTTACTAGTCTATTTATTATTTTAGGATGGCTATATCCAATTGATGAAATTGAAAAAAAGATAGATATAAAAAATAAAAATATAGCAAGAGATTTCCCAAGCTTTTATAGTATGATCTATTATCAATATTCTAGAAGTGTCAATTTATTTCTATCAGATGTTATCAAAGACTACCTTCCAAATGCTAATAAGGATATGGCAGAAGAATTAGAGGTCATGATTGATAATATGGAGTATGGTGAAACTTTTGCATTAAAAGAATTTAAAAAACGTGTGCCAAACCATTATATTATTAAGTTTTGCGATATTATGGAAACAAGGTTGAAGGGATACGATAACATCTCACAAATGTTGTATCTTAAAAATGAAATTGATGAGTTTAGAATTAGAGACTTAGAACAGGAGCTTACAAGAAGAGAAAGAGCAAATGAAAAGCTCCAATTTATTTTAGTAGTCATACTTATTATTTATATTACTATTTACTATGCTTTTAGCTTTGTACAGTCACTAAAGATGTTTCAATAAATAAAAAATATAAGGAGGAAAAAGCATGAACAGATTAATTTTTACAGCAAAAATGAGGATTCAGGAATTTATAAAGGATGAAAGGGGAGAGTTTGGGATCAAGCAAATCGCAGCAACTTTAGGTGTCATCATATTAATTGGTGTTGCTGTAGGGGCCATAACTGATTCAATGCCTGAATGGATAGGGCAGGCTTGGGATTATTTATTTGAACAAATAGAGGAGTTAACAAACTCTTAATTAAGGAGGTTTAGATGAAAGGTTTTGCAAAAGCAATACTTATATCAATATGCGTATCAACAGCTCTATTACTTTTAACTAACTTTGTAGCATTTTTTCCTTGGTATGCCACCCTAGTAGTAGAAACCTTTAACCTTTCACAAATAGCAGCAAGTGATAATTACATTAAACAGCATAATTATGATCAAGTATTAAGTACATTATCTAATAGACCAATTTATAAAAAGCATAAAGATAGGATACAAATTATTGTACTTAATGAAGATGGGACAAGTGCAGTTGGTTTCAATGATGAGGAATCATATTATGACATGCCAGAAGCAAGTAAGCCTTATAGGCAGAGAGGAAGCACATTATCAGTAGAAATAAGGGCTGTTTACCCACTTGAAATTACTTTGTGGGGAAATCATCTAGAAAGGCTTGTGCCAGTAAGATTTAAAATGAATACAGTAGGGCTGAAACATTATAAAGATCTAGAATATTATTCTTAAATAGGATAAAGGTGAAAAACAATGAAAACTTTTGCCTATATGATTCTTATGACGATAGTTGCGATGATTATTATACAGCCTTTGATGGAGGTTGCTGAAGTCTGTAGAGAGCAAATAATGATCAGCAGTGCAACAAGTAATGCCTTTAGAGCAGCTAGAGATAGGAGTCTAATGTATGAAAACCAAAGAGAGCTTGATGCAATCGCATCGCTTAATGATTTTAGTGACTATTTTGCTGAAGCATTTGCAGATACCCTTGATCTCTCAATAGGGACTATATCTTATGGAAGCATTGAGTTTAACTCGTACAATGATTTATATGATGATTTTATTGTAGAGATAGACTTGTATGAAGAAACAGATTTTGGAGGAGAAACCATTACAACAGCAGAGATTAATGTCTCAACAAACTATAAGTTTAAAAATAAGCTCCTTAAAGTAATTACTGATAAATATGAGTTAAAGCAAAACAGAAGTTATCTTTTAGCTGTTAAAAACTAGGAAGGGAGTAAAGATGGACTACATTTTTGTAACACTTAAATTAAAACAAGAAACATTATATGAACTGAAAATACCAATCCATATAACAGTAAGTGAATTATTAAAGCTTTTTAAAAGTGCACTTGGTCTTCAGATTGATGAAAATAGCTCACTGCATGTTGATCCACTAGGAAGAATACTAGGAAAAGAAGAAGTCTTATCTGATGAAGAAATACATAGTGGGGCACTATTAACCCTTATATAATAGGAGGCATTATGTGTCATTTAAATAATCAAAACGGAGGACTGATCTTAAAGCATGAAGATCAAATATTTATTACAGATATAAGTACATATAAAGGGTTAAATATCATAGGAGATAGCAACGCGAAAAGAATTGAAGGAATTTCACCTTGGTTTATAAATAGAGATGAACAAGATGAGTATTTTTACTATAGTGATGAAAGTAAAAAAAATAAGCTCTGTAAGATAAAACTTACAGAGAAAGAAGAAAAGGTGATTGTGGATGATTCCGTATACCTTGTTCAAGCCTATCAAGACTCTCTCTATTATTTAGATTTGTCAGATGGTCATCTTTATAGGTGCAATCCATTTGGTAAGCATCAAGAAGCTATTATTAAGGATCAAGTAATAAGTTATACAATTCAAGGGGAAAAGATTTGGTATAGTATCCAAACGGGAATTTGGCAAAGTAATCTAGATGGATCTGGAAAAGAAAAGATGTTAGAAGTGGCAGGAAGCTGCATAGCTGTTACTGACAGTAAGGTCATTTTCTGCAATATAAATAAAAATAGCTGTATTACTATTTTGGATTTAATTGAAGGTAAAGAATATGACATACAGGGAAGTTATGCCTCTCATTTTAATATCTATGATAACTATCTATTTTTTTCTAATAAAAAAGAGCAGTGTGCACTTTATAGATATGATTTGCTTCATAAAACAAGCATTCAATTTGCAAGCGAGTCAGCAGCCTATATACATATTATAGAAGATAAGGTCATCTTTTATGATATGTATAAGACACATAAGTGGATGCAAGTTGCAGTTACTGGCGGAAAAACAACTTTACTTTATGATAACCAGGAGGGAGCAGTATGAGTGATTACAAACCCCCCATTTTTAGTAGATCACCTAGGTTTTTTCCATATATTCCACAAGGGGAAATAGAAATACCTGATCCACCAAGTTCAGCTCAAAAGCCTGAAATTTCATGGGTTACTATGCTTTTACCACCATGCGTTATGTTGGTGATTACAGTCATCATAGCTATGAACTCTAAGTCTTCTTATATGATGCTGTCCATAGCAACAACCATCATTGCACTTTTTTGCTCTATGTTAGGAGCAACCACACAGATTAGAAAATATAAGAGAACCAAAAAGCTTAGAAATAAAAAATATCTTCAAGCAATAGCGGATATTAGAAATGAACTTAAGCTAGCTAAGGAACAACAAATAGCTGCAATGAATGAGATTAATCCATCTCCTGAAATATGCTTAGAGAGAATGAATAAAATGAATAGTAAGGTATGGGAAAGAACACCAGCCTACTCTGATTTTTTGATGCTTCGGTTAGGCATTGGAAGTGTTCCAGCAACCTTAAAAACCACTTACACAAAAAAGCAGATTACAATTGAAAACGACCCATTAGAAGAAGAACCAGAGAAGTTAGCATTAGAATTTGAAAAAATTAATAACCTTCCTGTCTGTATGGATGTATTTGGGTTAGAAGTTATGGGGTTAGCAGGAAGTGAAATGGATATTAAAGAACTTCTCAATGCACTGGCACTTCAAATTATTACCCATCACAGCTATGACGATGTTAAAATAGTACTTTTGCTAAATGAAGAGCAGCTAGCATGGTGGGATTGGGCAAAATATTTACCCCATTTATGGAATGAAGATTTTTCAGCAAGATTTATGTTATGTGGAAAGCCCATAGCTCATATGATGCTTGGCCATTTATATAACATTTTTAAAGAAAGAGAACTTCGACAATCTAAATCAGACTATGTAATGACACAGCTAACACATTATATATTTATTGTAGGCGATAGTACGCTACTAGAAAATGAACCAATTAATAAGTATCTGTATAACAGCTATTCAAGTATCGGCATTTCAAGTTTGTTTATGGCTGAAAGAAAAGAATACTTACCTATGAATTGTAAAGGAGTCGTAGAGCTTAAGGGTAAAAAGGGAACATATATTAATAGAATGACACTTGAACAGCTCACTTTTACAGTTGATAAGGTTGAAACAAGCGAACTAGAAAAGGCAGCAAGAATCATGGCTCCTTATAGGATTAAAAAATCAGAAGCAAACTTTAGCTTGCCAAAGTCAATTACACTACTTGAAATGCTTAAGACTGATAGGATAAATAAGGTAGATGTTTTAGCAAGATGGAAAGAAAATAAAACCTATCAGGGCATGGGTGTTCCTATTGGTGCTCGTGCTGGAGGAGAACTTTTTTATCTGGATATGCAGGCTTATGAGACAAGCCATGGGCCTCACGGACTCGTTGCAGGAACTACAGGCTCTGGTAAAAGTGAGCTTTTGCAGAGTATTATTATTTCTTTAGCCATTAATTTTCATCCTCATGATGTCGTGTTTGTCCTCATTGACTATAAGGGAGGAGGAATGGCAGATATTTTTAAAGGAATGCCACACTTAGTTGGTACTATTACAAATTTAGGTGGCAATCAAACCAATAGAGCTTTAGTATCCATTAAGAGTGAACTTAAGAGACGACAACAAGTTTTTGCAAAGTATGAGGTTAATAATATTGATAAATACCAAAAGCTCTATCATGCTGGCGGAGCCAAAGAAGCCCTGCCACATCTTATTATGATTGCAGACGAATTTGCGGAGTTAAAAGCAGAGCAGCCTGACTTTATGAAAGAACTGGTAAGTACAGCCAGAGTAGGAAGAAGCTTAGGTGTGCATTTGATTTTAGCAACGCAAAAACCAGCAGGAGTAGTTGATGACCAGATATGGAGTAATTCTAGGTTTAAGATATGTCTTAAAGTTCAGGATGAATCAGATAGTAAGGATGTTATAAAAAGACCTGATGCAGCTATGATAAAAGAACCTGGTCGTGCGTACATTCAAGTAGGAAATGATGAAATTTTTGAGATGTTCCAATCCACATGGTCAGGTGCAGACTATGACCCTGATGGAAAAATACGTGAGCAAAAAAATAAGACGCCAAAGCTTTATAAGGTAGGTCTTGAAGGAAAAACAACGAAAATCTTTCCACTAGGAGAAGACAATTTAGACCAAAGTGAAAAAGACTCTCAGCTTAAGGCTATGGTTATGCATATTATAGATAAAGCGAAAGAAGCTAATATAGAACCTTTAGAAGGACCATGGCTTCCCCCATTGCAAGAGATGCTATATTTAGATGATATTATTCCTATAGCGCAAGAAAAAATAACAAACATTGATACAATAAAGGAAAGATATGAGGATGAATTGGTAGCGACCATAGGTATAGTAGATAACCCTAGCGAACAAAAGCAAGAGCCTCTAAAGCTAAACTTTAGTAAAGAAGGAAACGTACTTGTTTATGGCTCACCAGGAACAGGGAAAACTACACTACTTGAAACGATGATGCTTTCAGTAGCCTATAATAATACGCCTGATGATGTTCATATCTATATCATGGATTTTGGGGGAGGAGTACTTAAAAAGTATGAAAAGCTTCCTCACTGTGGTGGTGTAATGGGTATAGAGGATGAAGTCAAAATAAACCAATTTATGCTCTTTGTATTTAGGATTATTGAGCAAAGAAAAGCAGCCTTTGCAGAATATGGTGTTGCAAATAGAGATGCATACAACCAAGTGGCTAAAGAGAAACTCCCAGCCATTATGCTGATCATAGATAATTACTTTGCACTTAGTGAAACCTATGAAGCAGTTGATGAGCAGGTTACGCTATTGGCACGTGAAGGAACTAAATATGGGCTTTACCTTATCACAACAGCAACAAATCCAACACTTATCAGATATAAGTTTAGTGTTAACTTTAAAATGGCATTGACTCTAAGGCTTACAGATAAATCAGAATATGCAAGTATTGT
This sequence comes from Bacillota bacterium, assembly GCA_023410675.1. Classification (GTDB taxonomy): domain Bacteria; phylum Bacillota; class Clostridia; order Lachnospirales; family Cellulosilyticaceae; genus JAEYPM01. Next base: position 14,001 of record JAEYPM010000009.1, read on the forward strand.
TGGAAGAACAGAAGGGCTAGAACCTGATAATGTTTTAGGTAGAGGACTTGCAAAATCAACTTTACCAGTTGAATTTCAAACAGCTATGCCACAGTTAAAGGACAAGTCAACCATAGAAATAATTAAGGAATTAGCGGATATTCCAGACACTTCTTATGCACTTAAGATACCAGAAATGCCCGAAAATGTTGATATATTGAAGTTAAATAGTGATGCAGAGCAAAATACGCTTATGATTGGTTTGAAACAAGATGATCTGCAACCACTAGCAATTGATTTAAGAACCAATCCAGTAATTGCTATAACAGGAGACATACAGTCAGGAAAAAGTACCCTGTTAGAGTCATGTGTTAAGGCATTCATACAGAAGTTGGGAGAAGAAAAACTGCAAGTGTATGCCTTTGATTCAAACAATATGGGACTTTATCATACGATGAAGCTTCCATGTGTCAGAAGTCTAAGAGAAGATGATACAGAAGAGGTTATTGAGGAGATCAAGTCAGAGCTAGAATCAAGGCAAGAAGAAGTTAATGAGTGTCGCAAAGAAGGCAAAGACATAACAACAGTTTATAACCAATGGAAGCAAATAGTCATCATTATAGATAATATTATTGAGTTTGCAGAAGATGATGATTATATACTTAAAGAATTTTTAGAGTATCTTATAAAAAAATCTTATGGTATGAAAATATTTATAGTAGTAGCAGGACTAATCGATGAATGGTCAAACAACTGGGATCCTGTTCCAAAAGTACTTAGAGATATACAAACAGGAATAATATTAGGAAGTATAAAGGAACAAAGTTTTTATAATGTTAGAGTACCATATGGATATTATGAAAAAGAACTTAGTATAGGAGAAGGATATTTCGTCTCTAAGGGCAAGTTCTCAGCTATAAAGACAGCCTATTGTTTTAGCAAATAGGACTTATCGCTTAATATATTACAGCTTTAGGCTGATAGTATAAATAAATAATAAAGGGGAAATGAAAATGGCAGAAATGAAGTTTAATGTAGGACAAGCTGACACAGCAAGAGGACAGTTTATGTCACAATCAACAAAACTCAATTCAATTATTAGCAGCTTAAATAAGGATATTACCCAAGTAGAGAGTTGGTGGAAGGGTGATTCACAAAGTGCATTTATTGCTCAGTACAAAACATTCGAACCAAGTCTTAAGGAGCTTAGTGAATTAGCTAAAAAGATTGCAGATCAAATGCAAAAGATAGCAGATATTAAAAAGCAAGAAGAAACTAAAATTGCAAGTATGTTTAAATAAAAATACTCGTTATTAAAAATAAATATGTAAAGGGGATAAATAATATGGCAAGTTCAGGGAATATGGAATTTAATACTTCAAACGCAACGTCAGTTGCAAAAAATATAGAGAGTAGAGCAGGTGAGATTACTGCAGCAATGAATAAAATAAGAGATCAAATGAAAGATGTAGCACAGTGGTGGAAAGGTGATTCACAAAAAGCATATTCAGCTCAATATGCCAAAATTGAGCCTAATGTTAATAAATTAATAGAAAGTGTTAGGATAATTAGCGAACAACTTAAGAAAACAGCTCAATTTAAAGAAGAGGCTGAACGAGCTATGGCACAAGAATTAAATAAAACAAGCTAATAAATGTATGAATTTACATATAAATCTTCTTAAAGCACTTTATTGGCTTTAAGAAGATTTGTATAAAGCTGTTATATAAACTAGAAAAGCTCTAGAGGATATAAGAACTTTATACATTTGTATAAGTGAACTATATAGGAAGCAAAAATATAATTATATCATAACAAATAAGATGAGGGAGAGATGGGAATGAAAAACACAAAGGTATTAAAAGGTATATTAGCTATAGGGATGATGGTAACAGCATTATTAGCAGTAGTGGAAACACAGGCATATGATCCAATAGTCAGGATAGTGGTTAATGGTGAGCCTGTAAGTTCAAGCGATGCAAAAGCCTTCACTGATAAAAATAGTAGAACTATGATTCCAATAAGATTTGTAAGCGAACAGTTAGGAGCAAAGGTTGATTGGAACAAACAGACACAGGAAGTCAGTGTATCACAGTCAGACAAAGTCATCAAGCTTAAAATAGGAGAAAAACAAGTTAATTTGAATGGCACAGCAAAACAACTAGATACAGCAGCTATAGTAAAAGAAGGAAAAACTTATGTGCCCCTTAGGTTTGTAAGTGAAGCACTAGGAGCAAAGGTGCAGTGGGATCCAAAAGGAAGAACAGCGTATATTAATAATAATGGGGAGCCTATTGTTAAAGATGATGTATATACTACTATACGTGGCTTTGTTATTCCAGTAACTAAAGAGGCACGGGTAATTGATAAAGGATCGGAGTTTTTCATTACAACAGAGTCTAAATTAGTGATATTCATGTCAAAAAAAGAAGATCCTGATGATAAAGAAAATAAATATATTATGTCTCTGCAAGCAGAAGTTACCAGCCCAATGTATAAGTATCAGCTTGAGGAAGTAGAACATATTTTAAGTCAAAAGATAAGTTCACAAACGATGTCAAAAATCAAGACACAGATTGGAAAGAAGACAGATATGTTGGTTAATATAGGAAGTACATATTTTGATGATGGAAAGTTCATTGTTCGAGTTGATGGATATACTCATAAAGTTAATATTCAAGTTGATTTTAAATAGAGGGCAGTAGTTATGAGAAAAAGGATAAAGAGCATTACTATTTTAATATGTATGATGATTTTGTGTATTAGCAATAGTATTTATGCAACAAATGATGCTGAACCCTATACATTGGAAAACATACGAAAGAAGCTTAATGATGAGATTTTTCAGATATATGGAGTAGAAAAATTTTATAAAGAAAAATCCACAATTTATGCAGGAGATTTTAATGAAGATTATGTAAAACAAGGATTAAAAGCTATAGCAAATGGGGATGTTTATTCCCTTGAAAAAAATAATTTTCGAGTAGCTTATGGTATACCCCATGGGGGAGAGATGCAAGGACAGAAAGAATATTTAGGAAAGACTTATGAAGGAGAGCATGTGGAAAATCCAAAGTATCTTTGGACATCCTCTACTATAAGTGGACAAATCCATACTTGGAGGCTAATTAAGGAGCCATGGAATAAGGGATTAAAATTGCCAAATACAGGTAATGTGATTATCAAGACGGGATTTAATCAATTCGAACAAGCATTTACCATTCCCCAAACAGGAGAAAAAAGGACAATGGAGGATGCTATTCAGATAGGAATGGACTGGAGGTATGGAGATAAGAAACACTCTGAGGTATCCTTTAATGGAGATGATAGCATCATCATATATGAAAAAGGCAAGAAACCGATGAATAATACTGGCAGATGGATAGACTATGTACATATAGTACAGCCTCCAACATATTATACATGGGGCATGGGGTATGTACTTATGCAAGGAGGGGGATATTTTGGAGTATCAATCCCCCCTTTATGTTTAGTGCCAGGAGATATTGAAGTTAAAGCTCCTAGAGAAAATAAGATCGCACCTACTAAAAATGGTGATATTGTAAAACTAGAAGCATGGGTTACATCCAATTTTAAAGACCCTATAACAGTAGGTTATAAGTGGGAGGTAAAAGGTAAAGTATCAGGTAATGACATTCCCCCTATTAGCTGTGGGGGTTATGCTCAGGATAATCAAAACATCGGCTACTGCAAGATGGAAAATATAGGACAAGCTATTCCTTTTGATATTAGTTTTGAGATGCCAGAAGAAGAGGTAGAAGTAACATTCATAATTAACACAGCTAAAGAGCCGAATGAAGTGACCTTTGAAAACAACCAAAAACACTGGGATATAGCATGGAGACCTTATTTAAGGAAAGGCTCAGCAGACTATTACCTAAATTATAATGAGCTAACTAAGGAAATCAAGCACAAAATATCAGGCGGATCTCTTAGTGCAAGTGTATCTAAACCAAAGGGAGAATGGACAGGAAATATGGCAGGAAATTTAAGTGTAGGTCTTGAAGATCCAGATGGTGCACTAGGAGATGTTGATATCTACAATGATGATGAGGACGATCAATATTTATCTGTAGATGAAGAAGGAAGTAGTGTAACTAAATATCCTGTTTTAAGAGGTGTCATTGATAGAGTGGGATTTGATGATGATCCTTTAGGAGGAACCTATAAGAAAGTAATACCACCAGAAGATCCAATAATCAAGACTATATCCACAGAGTTTAGTGGTGATGTAAGTAAACCTTATATGTGGAAGGAAAGAGTAGAGGTAACACGTACACATTCAGATGGAACTTCAAGTAAAGAAATCATGTATGAAGAGAAACATGGAACAGCAAAAGATTCCTTCCCTGAGGGTGAAGATATAATTGGCATAGGCGTTTATGTTTATAATGGAAGACAAAACATGCCAGATGTAGCATCAAGGCATTTTAAGGATGAAGTAGAAAGCAACGTACATACTTCCTTAAAGAAAATTTTATGGTGGGAAAGTGAACCATATGAAATGTCGGTTCAAAGATGGATGAAACATGTACTGCTTAATGAAGACGAAACAGGAGTAGAAGAGGACTGGGATGCGGTAGATGGGCAATATGAGCGTATATTTACGCAGCAAAACAAAGCAGAGATCGAGTGGAAAGTAGAAGAAAAGATGGAGGACATCTATAAATCAGACAGAACCAATGCAAAAAACAGGAAAAAAGGAAAAGCTTATTATGAACATGCAGTGTTTGCAACAGATAAGGAGCTGCAAAAGTACATATACCCTATCAAGTCAGGTTATTATTTAAATCCAGCTGGTACATATACCTTCACTCTAAAAACACAGATATATAAAGATAATACAGACTATACACCTGAACATGAAGAGCTTGTAAATAGTATCATTGATTCATTTAGGTATCAGTCAAACTTAGTTTATACAATAGATGGACAAGACCGCTATAATCTCGATTTAACAGCCCTAGATGAGGACTTAATAGAAGTAGATAGAGGAGATACTAAGGTGCAAGACTTTGAAATACCTTATAGCTCAGTGTCAGATGGCTATACACATGTCTTTTTCAAAGAAATATTAGAGGGATACCCGGAGTCTAATACAAATGACAGTAAAGATAAATATTTATATAGAGAATACATTAAAGAAGGAGCCATCTACAGGATAGAAGAAGAAACGACTGTTACCATAACAGTTAATCCAGACAATAACTATGTATTTACCTATCC
>JAEYPM010000035.1 GCA_023410675.1 Bacillota bacterium
AGATGGAGCATTAGGAAACGTTATTAAAGGAATGGTTACAGGTAAATGGGTAAATTCTGAGTTTAAAAATGCAGTAACAACAACGTCAACAGGAACGTTAATTCCACAAGTTTTAGCTTCACAGATAATTGACCAAGCAAGGGAAATATCATTATTTACAAATGCAGGTGTTCCAGTGTTGCCAATGGAAAGTAATAACGTTACAGTATCAAGGATAAAGACAGACCCAGTATTCTTATTTAAAGAAGAGGGGAAAGCTGTTACAGAAAGCACAATGGAGCTTGACGGAATAGAATTAAAATCTAAAATGATATATGGTTATGCTTACATATCATTAGAAGCAATAAAGTCAAGTAAAAACCTGGATGGAGTTATAAGGCATGCGTTTAGCCAAGCGTTAGCCCAAGGTATAGATAAAGCAATGTTATACGGACAATATAACAGTACTGAGAGTGATTATGACGCGTTTGCCCCAGCTGGTATAATGAATGACACTAATATTAATACATTAGCACATGACCCAAGCAAGGGGACAATCTTTGATACAATCATTATGGGAGTAGGGAAGGTTAAAAGGGATAATTACAACCCAACTCATTTAGCTATTAATGCAGCAACAGAAGAAAGCATTTCTACTTTAAAGGATGACTACGGACAATACTTGATTCCACCATCTACATATACATCATTAAATAAAGTCGTTACTAATCAGCTCTCAGATGATGAAACAAACGGAAGCGAAGCATTAGTATTTGACCCTAACAGTATGTTAATAGGTGTACAGGAAAACATAAACATAAAATTGTTTGAGCAAGACACAGAGTGTATAAAAAAAGGGTTAGTATGTTTTAGAATATATAGCATGATTGATTGTGTTGTAACGCAACCGAAGGCAATATGCAAAATAACAGAAATTAATAAACCCTCTTTATAAAACTTATGTTATAAGGAGTTAATATATACATTCCCTGGGTATGGGGAGTAAAAGAGCATAACCAACAGCCATAAGTAATGGCTTGAATGTAATAATTACTTACCTAAAATGCCATACAAATTCTTCATTCATTAGTGAAAAAACTTTGATAAACTTTTACTATTTATTCATCTAATAAAAAAATCCTTTTAATTGATAGGGCGATAAAATTCGCTCTATCTTTTTTTTGTGCGTAATTGTAGCTATCATAAAAAATGACGAAAAGCTTGATAAATCAAGTAAGCTTCATACTATAATTAGTGTGTAGTAAGTGTGTAGTAGATTAAAAATGTGTAGTAAAACAAGGTGTATGACAAACCTTATTTATTAACGTTAAACACAGTATTATCAATGGTTTTAATGCAAATTATAAATATAAAAAAAGTGCTAGCTACTAATCAGAATGCCGTGGGTTCGAATCCTACTGCGTGCATAAAAACAGTCTCCTATAATAAGATTTAGAATATTATAGGAGACTGCTTTTTATTATGGCAAAGAAAAGATAGGTGGATAAGAAAAAAAATTATGGTAAAGCTATAATAAAAATCTTTTTATGAAAGTAGAGGAACAAGTTATGGGAAATGTTAATAAAGAGATAGATGTAAGAGAGATTCCACCACAAGATAAACATTCTAAAATTTTTAAAGCCATTGAAGCATTACAATCAGAAGAAACATTGGAAATCATCAATGATCATGACCCAAAGCCATTATATTATCAGTTAACAGCAGAATTTCCTAATATTTATGAGTGGACATACCTTGAAGAAGGACCTAGGGTATGGCGTGTTGCAATTAGAAAAAAATAGTATCTTTAGTATGATAATAAGCCTCTTCTTATTAGAGAAGCAGCACTTTGATAATGACTGAGTTTGCTAGATTAGCAATTTCTAATAAGAAGTTGCTAATCATTTTAGTGCATATAAAAACGTAGTTCATGTTCATTAACAAAACTAAAAACAGATTTGCTTCTAAATTTAGTGAATCCTATAAGATTAACGTCTTCTGCGTTAATATACATTCGATCATTAGTTATTACTACAAGTGTAGAAAGTATGATATCTTCACCTTTTACATATCTTGGTTGGCCATCAACAATGAAACACCATTCTTCTTGAAGTTTATTACTTCCAGCAGTAAAAATTAGACGCCTTGAGCCCTGATTAATAATAAGACGTTTGTTATTGGTATCAAAAACCTTTTTTCCTTCTAAAGCATTACATGCAGGAACCATAATATTGCCATGTGTATCTCTATAAGGAGAAGAACTGATTGTATATTCTGCAACGAGCTCTGTTGATAAGCAAACTACCTCCATTTCTTTTACTTTGTTTGAATTAATTGAAAGAACTACATAGTTATAGCAGTGTGAGGGACCTGAGAGTTCAAGAAAGTTAGGCATGATTATACTTGTATTATTATAGTCTCCTAAAGCTGATCCACTTAATTTAATAGTCGCATTATTTGGATATGGTGATATGTCAACAGGCCCGATTATAAGATTATTGATACTCAAGGATGCTGGCTGATTATTTTTACGATGCACATGAAGCTTAATTCCTTTTTCATATTGTTCTATACTTTTTATTTCTATGGCATCATTAGTTATAATACGTGGTTGCCCTCCAATAGGGACATCTTTAGTAACTATATCTGTAAGAGTGTAATTACCATTGTCATCATAATTTCTTTTAGACACAGTTGTAATTATCTGTATGTTGAGCTCACCATCTTTAAGAGCTAAAGGAATATTTTCTGTAAAAAATAACTGTACATTAGCTTTTTGATTCATAAGTCTTATACGAAAATAGGGAATATCAGCTTGAAAATGAGCGAGTATAGGCTGCTTTTGAGCTTCGATCTTTTCCTCAGCAAATAATGGAAAAGAAAATTGAAATAGAGATAAAATCATAATTATAAATAGTAATTTTTTTAATTTTGTATTCATTGTATCCTCCTATATGAAATAAAATTTTAATTTTTCTTTACTATATTTATTTTTGCACAATGTAAAAATAATTTCCACAATTTTAGCCGTTTAGTTTCCTACAACTTTATAACAATATTACATATATATTAAGAAGGTGTTAAAAATATGACAAAAATATATCATTTAAGTATTTTGGACAGTATACAGTAAGGTGTGATAAGATAAAATAGTATAAAAGGTATTAAATATTAAGATAATTAAATACACCATGAGAAGAAATTGAGGTGTTAGATAGTTAATGATAGGATGGGTGAAACAAAATGTATACTGTTAAAAGGCTAGCTATATATCTAGCAATGATTGTATTATTATGTAGTATCTTCTTAGGATGTTCAAAAGTAGCGAGTAGATCTCAAGATTCTTTATCAACAGGGATTAGCCTTGACTCTATAGATCAAAATCAAAAAGATCAAGAGGAGGAAGTAGCAGATAGCCATGCAAGTGGAAATGAATCTTTGCCAAATCCTTCAAAACTAGAATCATGGGTAGGGGAATATAGTTTTTCTGAATCTTCTCCTCCAGATCAAAATATAGAGTATTTTATTAGTATCAATCAAGATAATAATCAGTATTACGCTCAAATAATTATTGATGGATTTCAAACAATGCAAAGGCTAAAGGCTAGGGTATTAGGAGATGAAAATTACATACAGTTAATATTTGAGAAGTACCTGCCAGATAACTTATTTGAACTCTATGACAAAGGTGATCTTCTTCTGAGATTAAAAAGAGAAAATGAAGAGATATACACTTTTTGGGAAAAAATGAATCCTATGCTTGATAGTAATAGGCAATCAGGTCAAATTTGTTTTTTAAGTAACACAGATAATAATTTAGGCAATAATTCAGACAATAATTCAGACAATAGTAACCATGAAGATCTATTGACGGAGTATATGCAAGGGGAGTTAATTGGTATATGGCATGCTTCACCTTCAGTAGGGGCTGGGTACAGTGAGAGATTCTTTTTCTACGAGGATGGTACATTTAGATTTTGCTATAGTCAATATGATGAGGAAAAGCGTATATTAGATATGGCAGGAAGCTGGACTGTGAAAGGGAAACAATTAATTCTTTCAATTACACAGGAGACTGTGTTAGTTGGGGGAGAACTAGCTGAACCCTCACCTTCATCAACATCAAAATATAGCATAGTTAATGCAACGAAGGAGAAAAGAGTTTATGATTCACCAAAAACTATTGAATACACTTTGGGGAAACTTGAAGAGGATAAAGAGGACACAGATGGACTTATTTATAGAATCAAGCTATTGATCAATGGGCAATATTATTGGAGGATTAGCCTAGATCCATATAGTGAAAATTATAGTGAATAACATAATAGTGAAGAAGCATAGGAAGAGTAGTACTCCTATGCTTTTTATTTTGCTAATAGATACTTTTACATAAACTAAAATGATACTTGACATACTACATATAGAATTCACATGTCAGCATCTAAATTATATTCTGAGAATTCATTGGGAGAAATAACTTTATGATAATAGAAACAGTGAATTCATTTTAAGAAACTACATTTAGGTATATTATGTAATTTTATTTTACTTAGAAGGAGATGAGGATAAGATAAAATTTGAAGGATATAAATATAAATTTAGCTTAAATGCATCTCATAGTCTTTCTATTAATAAAAAAGTGGCAACTTCTCATGCACATACCTTTGAACTCACACTATTTATAGAGGTGAAAAAAGAGAATTTTTATCTTTATGATGAAATTGAAAGTGTCGTTTATGATTGTTTAATGCCCTATGAATATAAAGAGTTAGAGGAAGTAGAACCTTTTGATCAAATAGAAGCGACTCTTGAAAATATGGGGAATGTTTTTTTTAGTAAACTAGACATAGCTTTAGAAGCTTTTTCCTTTCATCTTATTAAGCTAGAAATAAGTGAAACACCTTCAAGAGTATATATTGTTAGCCCCTATGATAAAAGATTAGATAACGAAGAGACAAAACGTTTACTGATAGAAAATATCTTAACGCGTGCATCAAATGCAGTAATGGAAGATGCCTTAAATACTAATCAAATACTTAAGAACACGCCTTCTTCCAATCAATCTGAGATTAAAAGGAAGATTAAAAATGATGAGGAAAAAGATAACCGACCATATAACCAGACAGATGATGCAGAATCAAATATCAATAATAATACAGAAGCAAGTATCAGCAATAGTACAGAAGAAAATATCGATAGCAATGCAGAAGTCAATAACAAGAATAATGCAGGAATAAATATCAATGATAATACAGAAGTAAGTAATAAGAATGATACACATACAGGTGTAAATAAATCTAAGCATCATTCAAGTAACCTTGTTATAAAAGCATTATCTGCTGTTTTATTTTTAGCAACCTTAGCGTCTTTTTTATTAAGTTATATCAAACAAATAGAAGGAGCTCCATGGGGAGCAGATATATATGGACATATTTTTAAGGGCGATTTAGTGTATCAAGGGATAAAGCAAGGTAATATTTATCCTCTGTTTACAGAGTTTTGGTACAACGGGGTACAACCCTTTAGGTATTGGGGGCCCATTCCTTATTACATTTTTGCTGGTTGTGAGGCCTTGGCTAAAGGGGATGTTTATGAAGGATATTATTTATTTATAGCAGTTACTTTTTTTATCGGAGCAATAGGTTGGCTATTATGGGGAATTAAGAACAATAGAATATTCCTTTCATTAATTCTTGGGATACTTTGGTTTTTTATGCCAGATAATTTAAGAGTATTTTTTTCTGAAGGGAATATTCCAAGAATAGTCATTACAGCTACTTTTCCTTATTTCCTATTTTTCCTATGGGCATTCGTTGAGGATAGACAAAAAAAGGCAGCTTTAGGTGTTGTTCTTGTTTTTAGTATCAGTATTTTAAGCCATTTAATGATTGCAGCAATGATAGGAATTGCAACATTTATTTTTCTGCTTTGCTATGGGCTTATTTGCAAGAAAATAAGAGGATCGATTCAAATTATTACAATGATGCTGATGGCGTTTCTAATCTGTGGTATTTGGGTCTACCCTGCCTTAAAGGGAGGACTGGTTTCTATGGACAAAGAAGCAACCTCAGAGGTAATGAGGCAGCTCAGTGTACCTTTTACGATATCCTTAAATCCTTTTTTAAGGCTTAAGAATACAGGATATTTTTATTATGGCTTATCTATTTTACTCATTTCTGTGATAGGGGTTATAGCCTCATATAAAAAAAGTCAGCCCGGTTTTATTACAACACTCATCATTTTTTTAGGAACCACTACAGCGTTTATTCCTTTTTTAATCAAGCTTCCTTTAAATCAACTTTTGTGGATGATGCGTTTTACGCCAATGGCGTATGGATTTTTCCTAATGGCAATTTTTAATTGGAAAAGATGTAAAAAGCTAGTTTTAGCAAGTATTTTGTTATTACTTATTCTTGATAGCAGTCTATCATTTAATTTGCCTTACTATACAGATGAAAAACCCAAGAAGATTACACAGGTTTTAGATGAAGCAAAAAGGATTACCAAACAAAGAATTTTACTCCTTGACAATAGCCTGTTTGGTTCATACCCTTCTTATTATTTAGGAAGTGAAGGAAAAAGAGTTCCTTATGCGTATGGATGGGCATGGCAGGGAGCAGCTACAGCAAAGAATATAGTCCTTCTTAATACGGCAGTAGAAAGAGGCTATTATAACTATATGTTTGATCGGGCAATTGAGATGGGGTGTGATACGCTCATTATAAGAAAAGCATCCTTAATGCATACAAAAGACAAGTGGAAAGACTTAAGAAAGTCAGCTCAGCTTTCTGGCTATAGTTTATATAAAGAGACACCTGAAAGCTATATTATTCATAGAGATATAGAACATGAATTTGGTGTTGTTACAGACTATGAAGGGTTATGTATAGGACGCTTCGCAGCAGATATTCCCCTTTTGTATCCTTACTTTGAACACGGAGACTCATGGAATATTGAAGATTATTCTCTCACAGAGCTTAGTCAATATAAGGTCATATTTTTATCTGATTTTAACTACTACAGTCGCGAAAATGCCGAGAATATACTTACTTGGCTTAGTGAAAAAGGAGTTAAAATTATCATTGACATGAATAGGATTCCAGCAGATACAGAAACTAATCGTATGAAATTTTTAGGGGTTCATGCACAGCCTATTACTTTTTATAAAGAGTTTGGCGATTTGTTTTTTAATGGAAAGACTTATAATAGTAAAGGGTTTATCAAGCAATATGAAGCCTGGAATACGGTTTATCTAGATAATCTTGATGAAATAACAGGATTTTTATGGATGAACAACCAAAAGCTCGCTTTTGCAGGGAAAAAGGAGTACGATAACATTACTTTTTTAGGTTTTAACCTTATGTTTCATGCCATGACAAATGAGGATGAAGTGGTGAAAAGGCTTCTTAGTCAAGTAATAGGCGTAGAAGAATTCTGGCTACCAAAGAGAGAACTTGCATTGGTTGATATTCAGCATAAAAATAACGCTATCAATATATTCTCTACTAAAGATCATGTAAATACTACACTAGCTTTTTTAGATGCATATAAAAGCACAGATTTAGTATGGAAACGCAATAATTTACTTCATGTCAATAAAGGCGAGACAAAGATAAAAATTATCTATCCTTACTTATTGGAAGGGATAGTAATTTCTTTAATGGGAATGATTGTATTTACAATAGTATTTACTGCAATAGACAAGCGAAGGGACGACTAGATGATAAAGATTACAATAGGACTACTTGCGTATATCACAATACTTTTAAGTTATCAAATAACTTATGCAGCACGAATTGATATTAATTTAGATGGCAATTTTGACGATTGGGTGGATAAACCACAAACACAGCTCAGTTATTCATGGAATCATGAAGGGCAGGTGCATACACTCAAATGGCATATGGATGAGGATAATCTGTATTTATACATTAAAATGGGCACAAGAGGAGGACAAAGTCTAAATTATTACAACATTAATTATTCTGTAGATGATGGCACAATAAGGCAGTTAGCCTTATCACCAGATGCTCCAAGGACAGGAAGAATAAGTATTATTGATCTTAGCGAATACTCAGTGCTTAGTACAGATGGATATGTTGTAAGAGGAAATAATAACGATGGGAAAAGTAGTGATGAGGCAGAATTTAGAATACCTTTATCAACCTTTAGAAAAGATGGAAATAATGAAATATTTAACCTAAGATTAGCATTTCCTAACTTAGGTGATGAAGATATTGTATTTGAAGCTGGAAGTACTTTTCCCTATATGACAGTAATTTTAAGCGTAGTTGTGGCTTCGCTAGGAATGCTTATTTACAAGAGGAAGAAAAGAGATAGGCCATGAGTATTTTAATTGGTGTCTTGTTTGCTTTTTGGATCTATTTAATCACAGTTTTCCATAGGGGGAAGCTACACTTTTTCAAATTTGTTCTAGGATCTGTGGGAACCTTTAGTTTCCTTATGTACCTTTTTGAGCCATATCTAGTAAGCGTCTTAAGCCGCATTGTCATTCTGACTACTGGGGTTATTGGGGAAAAGACAGGATACTTTGAAGCATTTTACGAGTACTCACTAGTTTTAATACAAACAAATCAAGAGGCTATATCACTATATATCGATTATGAATGTTCAGGTGTGATTGAAATACTCGCCTTTGTTTCACTTATATGTTTTTTTCCTGTCTATAATACTTTTGAAAAGGGTATTGGCTGTATTTTAGGGAGCCTTTGGATTTTTATATCAAATGTATTAAGAATTTTTGTTATATGCAGTATGGTTTATTATTATGGGAATGATATGTTTTATTTTGCACACACTATTTTTGGCAGACTTGTTTTTTACATTTTGTCTATTATCTTGTATTTTTACACATTTACAAAAGCACATATTAAAAGACAACAGGTAGGACGTGTTTCATATGGAGATGATGCTCAGTAAGACAATGACAGCAATGATCTTTTGGATGGCGTGGGTGATTATTCCTATTATTATGGAAATTATTCCGGCACTTGGAGGATTTTTAATTCTATTTAAAAAGAGACTAATGAAAAAAAAGAGAACTTTTCAAGGGATATTTCCTCAGATTACCTTAATAGTTCCGGTTTATAATTCAGCACATACACTTAAAGCATGTCTAGAATCTATCTATCAATCAGATTATTTTTTAGAACGAATAGAAGTTTTGATTGTGGATAATGGAAGCAGCGATGATAGTTTTAATGTTTTTACAAAGGCACAAAAGATTTTTAAGGGTTTATCCATGCGTTATCTATATTCGCATAAAGGTAAGTCAAAGGCACTAAATTTAGCACTTTTTAATAGTTTAGGGAAATATATTATTCATATTGATAGTGATGGAAAGCTAGAAAAAAGTGCCCTAAAAAATATGATTCTGCGCTTTGAACAAGACCAAGAGATTTATTGTATGACAGGCGTTATTTTAGTTAATCCTAGTGATATTAAAAATACAAAGAACTATTTTTTGCGTATCCTTAGAGAATGTGAATTTTTTGAGTATGCCCAAGCGTTTTTAGCAGGCAGAAATTTTGAGTCAGAACTTGGGAGTATTTATACACTATCTGGGGCCTTTTCAGCCTTTAATAAATCAGCAGTTTTAAAAAGTCAGCTTTATAATACTGAAACGGTCTGTGAAGATACAGAGATTACCTTTCAGATGCGTCACACGCTTAAAAAAAGCGTTCATTTGTGTGAGGATGCTTTGTTCTTTGTAGACCCAATAGAAGGCATGGATAAACTTTATACGCAAAGGCAAAGGTGGCAAAGAGGAGAATTAGAAGTATCTCACATGTTTTTAAAGAATAAGATGTTTGCGATCAAAGGATTTATTAGTAATTTTATGGTTCGCATGCTGATTTATGACCACACCTTTGCTTTCCCAAGATTAATTTGGTATTTTGCCCTTATTTATCTTATGTTTATGAACTATCCCTTCAAACTGATTATTGGATCAGTTATTATTATTTATTTCCTATATGTCCTTTCAGGATTTTTGTTTTACCTAAATATTATCATGTATTTATCTGCCTATAAAACAGTGAGACGTTACTATGTGTCAAAGTTTTATATCCTATTCATCTTGCCTGTTTTTAACTTTATTGTATTTTGGATTAGGTTGGCTGGAATTATTAATAGTATACAAGGAGAAAGTAAGTGGAAAACTTTAAATTTTATGGAGGAATATAAAATATTTAAGAATATAGTAAGTAAAGATTTTATGCCTATAGTAAATATCATAAAACGCATCAGAAAGAAGGCTAATCATGAATGAACTCACAGTAATATTACCAGCCTATAATGAAGAAGCGAGTCTTGAAACAGTAGTTAGTGAGTGGAAAAAGTACGAGAACATTTTAGAAAATAGGTATTTTCTAATACTGAAAATATTAATAATTAACGATGGCAGCACAGATAAGACAAAAGATATAGGAAAAAAATTAGAAGCAAAGTTTCAAAATGTAAAGCTCATCAATCATAGTGTGAATCAAGGGTTAGGACAAGCTGTAAAAACAGGTATTAAATATGTCCTTAAAAATAGACCATTCAGTATCTATGTATGCCTCATGGACTGCGATAATACCCATGATCCGAAATATGTCATGAACATGCTTGAAGCACAGAAGCGAACAAATGCAGATGTTGTTATCGCATCAAGATATCAAACAAATGCAGAAATTACAGGGCTTACAGCATTTAGAAGATGGGCAAGTTTAGCAGCGAAACGTGTTTTTAGTACTTTGCTAGAGGTGCAGGGGGTTAGAGACTATACATGTGGTTATAGGCTTTATAAAAAAAGTATCTTGGATAAACTAGAAGAAAATTTTCATGAGAACATAATAGAAGAAAATGGTTTTACATGTATGGTAGAGCTTTTATATAAACTTTATATAAGCGGTGCTTGTTTTGCAGAAATACCTTTTGAGTTAAGATATGACAAAAAACAGGGAAAGAGCAAAATGAAAGTCATGAATACATCTATTAATAGCATCAAATTAGCCCTGCACTTAAGAAAGTTAAAATTTAGTAATTAGCCAAAAATGAAGGATTTCTCCCCCGACTATTTGATTTTTATTATAAAGAGCGTTATAATAAGAGAACAATGTTTTATGTAAACTTATTGCAGAAAATAGGGGGGAGCTATGGAAAATAAAAAAAACAATCACTTTTTATTGAGGATAGTAGGCATATGGGGCGTTGGCACTGTTTTTGTTGCTTTTACATGGCTATTTATATTACAGCAAATACAACACCATCAAAATACCCTTGTTGAAGTATTCGCAAATAATCAATATATAGAAATAGCTAATCTTTCTGAGCAAATTGAAGATAAAAAACAAGACTTAAGTGCAGTGAAAAATAATGGAATGGATTCACCCAATCAATCAACTTTTCTTTATAGTAAAGAAGAAATGTTCTCTGAATTAGAGGAATGGAAATATAAAGGCGGGCAAAACATAGATGAAATAAATAAGCTAATGCGTGAGGGAATCAGTGGATCAAGAAAAGTCACAAGAAGTAGTGAAAAAGGTGAAGAAATTTTAGCATGGAGTTTTTTTACTGTAGACGATAAAGAATATATTGTGGGAGCATCAACTTTAGTAGCTTATATTCTAACAATAACTGGTACATTAGAGCATTTTACAAGGCTCTACATGTTAGCAGCTTTATTTACTGTGGGGCTTATGTGCTTATGTATGATATTTTCCCTTTATATTTCCCGCACAACGAAAAGAATAAGTGGTTTTCAAAAGGAAATGAACTATAAAAATAGACAAATAGAAGGTTTTCAGACGCAGCTTGAAGCAATGAAAGAGATTGCCAAGAAGGCAAATATAGCTGATCTAACTACAGGCGTTTATAATAGAGATTTTTATAATGAGCTCATACAAACACTAGGCATAGAAGACTTTTTACCAGCTACAATTATCAATATAAATTTATCTATGTTAGATAATCCTGATGAAAATATGGTGGATAAGGATATCTTAAGAGAAGTAGCACAATTTTTTGCTAAAACCATAAAAGCATCTGGGATTATAGCCTATTTAGGTAAAAATGCGTTTGGAATGGTTTTGTTTGAGACTACAGACTATGCCAAAGAGCTGATTTGCCAGATGAAGGATGAGATAAGGTTAAATATATGTGAGGATATAAATGTTAATTTTTATATAGAGAAACAACACAAAGACTTTTCTTATTCAATTGCTTAATGTTGTTTCTCCTAAGGAATGCACATAGTATAAGTATATTTATTATGTGCATTCTGGATAACAACTAAGGAAGAAGAGGAACTGACTTTGAAATATCAACATTATAGGTTTAAGTTTTATATTAATGCAGCTCATGCTATCTATATTAATGGTGTACTTGGTGAACGCCATCCACACACATGGGAAATTACATTATATACATTAAAGATAAGCAATGATTTTATTGCTTTTAATAGCATAGAAAAAGATATTGAGGCATATCTTAAAAGATTTCAAGATGTTTTTATTAATGAAATAGAACCCTTTACCACACTAAATCCTACTCTTGAAAATATTTGTCACTATTTTAAAGAAGAACTGCAAAATCTGCTCTTTCAAAGAAAGTGGTTGCTTTTGTCTATAGAAGTAAGTGAGACACCTACACGTTCTTATATCATTGATATTTCAGATGAAGTTAAAGATTATACTTTCCCAAGATTTGTCTAAGTATTTCAAGGGTATCTAAAGCATTAACACGTGTGCTGAAATATTCATTAAGTAATAGAAATTGATCGATGCTATTTGTTGTACCAATTAACTCAGATAGGGTATATAAATTGCTTTTAACAAGATTGATAAAGTTAAAGGTTAGGATAATATGTCTATTACGTTCACTAATACCTAGATTAGCTGAAAGGTAGTCTTGAATAACGGAATTTAAGTTTTCAATATTTGTGTTGATCACACTAATGCGAGCACGTAACTGCTCGCGGTCTTCTACAGGACCTGAAATAGCTGATTGTGCAATGGCATCTACTTGATTTTGCATGGATTCAATTTGCCTTAAATAGTTATTGATAATCTGCTTATGTTGTGCATTACTAATAGGGCTAGTGGGAACTGAGTTAGCTTTAAGAGACATATAAAAAGATACAAACATAAGCAAAATAAGCAATAATATAACTTTTGATTTGATGTTATTTTTCATACAAGACCTCGGATAGATAAATTATATGATGTGCATTCATTATGTATAATGCCCTTTTTTTACTTTCATATGTACATAGAATGCACATTGTTTCTGATGATTTATAAGAAAAATGATTTAGGGGTGAACTAGGGATATGATAATACATAAGAATGCATAAAGTGATACATACTATTTTTAAGGCTATTTGTTGTGTATGAATGCCTATAATCTCAATAAGGGAGGTGAGCCAAATGGCAAAGGCAGGAATGAGAAGACCAGATGAATCAGAGCCTCATGGAACAGAAAGCAATCATAAAACACCTTTTAAGAAAAATGATGTAAAGCCTGTACCTGAAATACAAGGAAAAGCTAAGACTGGAAATAAATAATGACTATTCTTGTAAAAGTCTAGCATATTACGGGAAAAAAGAGTATAATCATAAAGGTAGTCATAATACTATGAAATAGCCCTAAAAGGAGAGTGAGTAAAGTAATGGAAGGATCGCCTGAACACGTCAATAACCCAATACAATATCATAGTCAATACTCACTTTTAGTGGCAAGAAAGTAGGTCTTTTTTTTTGCTGTGTACATTTTTCGTCGCTATAAGTGGGCGAGGGGAGGATGTAACATTATGAAAAATATTTATAAGACTTACGAAACAGGCTTTAAACAGATAGAGGAATTTGAAACTGGTGCATGGATTAATCTGATCCATCCCACGCAAAAAGAAATTGCTGAGGTGTCCAAGCAGTTCGATATTGAGGTAAATCATATTGTATCCGCACTGGACGAAGAAGAAAGAGCACGTATAGAAACAGATGAAGACTATACACTGATTATCGTGGACGTGCCCATAAAAGAAAATGAAGAAGCATACGAAGGCTATGGGACTATTCCGCTAGCCATTATACTAGGTGATGATTATATTATTACAGTATGCCTTAAAAATATTCAGCTTCTAGAGGATTTTAGCTCTGGAAAGATTAAAGGATTTTTTACCTTTAAAAAGACCAGGTTTATTTTACAGTTACTCTATAAAAATGCATCATATTTTCTCCAGTACCTTAGGTATATAGACAAGGCAAGTTTAAGAATAGAGCAAGAACTTCACAAGTCCATGAAAAACAAAGAATTGATTCAGTTATTAGGACTAGAAAAGAGCTTAGTCTATTTTACAACATCACTAAGGGCCAATGAAATTGTATTAGAAAAAATGATGCGCATGGACACAATTAAACAATATCCAGAAGACAAAGAACTCCTTGAGGATGTTATCATAGAAAATAAACAGGCAATAGAAATGGCAAATATCTATAGCAATATTCTAAGCGGTACTATGGATGCATTTGCTTCAGTGATATCGAACAACTTAAATATTGTTATGAAAATGCTCACATCTATCACCATTGTTATTTCTATACCAACTATGATTGCAAGTTTTTTTGGAATGAATGTAGATTTACCCTTTACACAGGGCAATCCTTTAGCATTTACTTATATTATAGTTATTTCAACAGTAATAACAGCCTTATCAGTAATTTTTATGATGAAGAAAAAACTTTTTTGAATGAATCAAACGAAAACGGCATGGTTGCAAATGAGCAGCTATGCCGTTTTTTAAAGTCTATATAGTTTTATCTCACCATTTCAAATGAACATATTTTATCGTTCATCTAATGGAATATAGGACTCTTTTGATGCCACACTCTTGTAAGCAGGACGGATGATTTTCCCAGCATTAACTAACTCTTCAATACGGTGAGCACACCAACCAGAGATACGAGCTATAGCAAAAAGAGGGGTGTAGAGTTCAAGCGGTAATCCTAACATATTGTAAACAAAACCTGAATAAAAATCTACGTTAGCACTTACACCTTTATACATCTTACGCTTTTCACTAATTACTTTTGGAGCTAAGGCTTCTACTTTTGCATAGAAGTTATATTCGTCAGACAATCCTTTTTCAGCAGCTAACTTCTCAGCATATTCTTTCAGCAGAATAGCACGTGGGTCAGAAACAGAGTAAACAGCGTGCCCTATTCCATAGATTAGACCAGCTTTGTCAAAAGCTTCTTTATTTAAAAGCTTCATGAGATAATTCTCTATTTCCTCATCATTATTCCAGTCTTTAACATTTGCCTTCATATCTTCAAACATGTGTACAACCTTGATATTAGCACCACCATGCTTTGGACCTTTTAGCGAACCTAAGGCAGCAGCTATAACAGAATAGGTATCTGTTCCAGATGAAGTAACAAGATGTGTTGTAAAAGAAGAGTTGTTGCCTCCACCATGTTCTGCATGAAGTATTAGGGCAAGGTCTAATAAGGAAGCCTCTAAATGCGTATATTTACTATCAGGTCTTAACATATGTAAAATATTTTGGGCAGTAGAAAGATTAGGTTGAGGTGCGTGAATAAATAAACTTTCGTTTTTATGATAATGAACATAGGCTTGATAACCATAAACAGCCATAGCAGGAAAGGTTGCTATAAGTGAAAGAGATTGTTTAAGAACGTTTTCGATAGAAGTGTCTTCAGGATTTTGATCAAAACTATATAAAGCAAGAACACTTCTGGCAATAGAATTCATCATATCTTTGCTTGGAGCTTTGAGAATTAAATCACTAACAAAGTTTTCAGGTAATTTTCTGTACTTTCCTAAAAGGTCCTGAAATTCTGCAAGTTCTTGAGCGTTGGGCAATTTCCCAAATAAGAGGAGATAAGTTGTTTCTTCAAAACCAAATCGATTATCATTAAGGTAGCCTTTGGCAATGTCTGCCACATTAATACCTCTATAACTGAGTCTTCCAGGAACTGGAATGATTTCTCCCTCATCAATAATGTAGGAATGGACTTCTCCTATTTTTGTAAGCCCTACCAAAATACCTCGCCCATCTACATCACGAAGGCCTCTTTTCACTTCATATTTAGAAAAGAGTTCAGGGTCAATCATACAACTTGTTTTCGCAAGATCTGTTAATTTGTTTAATAAATCCATCTAATACCTCCTTTAGTGTTATAAATTATGCAATGTGTATAATTTATAATTTACCACAAAAATTATTGTCTAGTCAATTAATAAGTTATTTCAAGTATATGAATAATTAACTACAAAAGCTTGATTTTACCTTTAATACAAGGTATTGGAAAGATTTAGGAATATTTTATATATAGAGACAACTTTAACGAATATTTTATATAGAGGGACAAATTTTAGGTGATCTTATAAGTTGAGTATTTGGGATCTTCTCTGTATAAATATTTTATGAAATATGCCGACATATATAATATGAGTTGTTATGCTGTTACATTGCGAAAAATTAAGCTATGAATTCATTTGAAGGAAAAGGGGTGCATTGATGATACAAAACATAAATAGTACAGAAAACAGATACATTACTTTTACAGATATGCAGCAAGAGAGTATCTCTATGCCTCAAAGTATGAATCAAGTTTATGAGCGTTATATGAAGCTATTAGAGCATGAAAGACAGATAACCCAGACAGTTTATAATGAAGAAGATACACAAAGTGCGTTAGAAAAATACTTAAATGATATAAAAGAAGAAGTAAAAAAGGCACTGGATATATCACGAAAAGAAATGATAGCCCTAAAGGCAATGGGGTATGATATTGAGCATATGTCAATAGAAGAGATTAGATCTTTAAAAGAGGGTCACAAAGAGAACATGCCGAAAGATTATACAAGATTTAATCATGAGGATGCTGTAGCGATAAGCATCAAAGAAAAATTAGAAGTGATTACAAGTCAAAAGGAGAGTATGTTTCTAGAATCATTAAAAGAAAAAGGAGATCTAACCGTTAATAAGCTCTATGAAAATAGCTTTAAAGGCATAGGGAAAAAGGCAAAAGTAGAATTTAGTGATGAGCAAATCAGTAAAATTCTTGGTATGAATGGACTGCCACAGACAAAAGGGAATATGTGGGCAGCAAGGCTTATGATGACAAATCAAAAGGAAGTAACTGCTAAGGATATCACAAAGCTTCAAAATATACGAGCTGTGATTCAGGGATTAACGGAAAAGAGCGAAGGGCAAATTCATTTAGATACACCACTCATGGTAGATAGACAAGTTATGTATACTAAAGAAGACATAGATCATATTAAGAATCAACTAAATGCCTTCACGGATCAAGAAATAGCCCATAGTTTAAAAAAAGAGGATATACTGACTATAAGTAGTCTAATGAAAGGGGCATCAAGTAGTGATGCATTAGATACAGCAAGTAAAGCAAACACCACAAACAGTGCTAGCCCTTCTAGTACGCATACGCAGATAGAGCATACACACAATATAAGAAAAAGTCTAGAATATATCAGTAAACACCTAACGCCTCAAAAGGCTCAAAGATTAAGTAAAGACATGCCTTTAGAAGATTATGCTATTGAAGAAGTTGCAAATAGGTTAAAAAGTATGGATGAGGCTATGGCTAGAGATATTTTAAGAAGTAGTCAGCTTATGCAAACACCAGAAAATTTAGATTTAGTGAGTAATGTATTAGCCAATGTAGAGGGTATTGATCAAAATATACCCAATACTGCTTTGAAGGTAGGAGAACTGATAAAACAGGGAGTTAATCCTTATACGAGTAGTATCGATGAGTTAACAGGAAAGCTTTATCTAAGTGGGATTAGGGATATTCAACAGGCAACAGCTGATCTTATAGAAGCCTTAAAGGCAAATGGAGCTTTGACGAGTAGCCAAGAAAATAAATTGCTTGGTTTATATCAGACGATTACAACTATTGTCAATCAAGAAGAATCTATCAAAGCACAGGTCTTAAAAAATGGGCTATCTGTTTCTATAGATGGACTAAGTGAAGCAGCTAAGCATGTACGTGAAGAGACAGCTCGTAGTGTAGCAAGTTATGAAACAGGTAGTATAGCTGAGCTAGCAGACACGATTAAAGCAATTAAACAAGACTTAGCACAAGTAAATAACCTTGAAATTGCATCAGTCATAAGGGACAATAAGCTTGTGACAATAGCTAGTTTAAGGGAAGCACTGTATAAAAATACCCAGAAGGTTTTAGGAGCAAAGGATGATAAAGAGACAAGTGACTATACAGGAGCTATAGATGGTGTTAAAAAACAAATCAAGCAGGTATGTGCTAAGTTAACAGCTGAAGCTGTTCAAAAGATAAGTCTGAATATGCCTTTAGAAAGTATAGAGCTTTCGAAGCTAGTGAAAGAGCTGACGGAGGTAGAAGAAAGCGTGGTTCGTGATGCCTTACAATTTGCGGCGCTACCTGAAACAGAGGAAAATACAAATATAGTAAAAAATACGCTTTTTGCAAGGCAGATGATCTTAGAAAATAGAAAAGAGGCTCTAGGTCTTGAGATTGGATCAAATAATACTATACTGATAAAAGAAATGCATGAAGCACTCATGACTTATGGAGAAAATGAAACGCTGCCAGAAGGAAGATTTGGAGAGACATCTGCTAAGGTAAGTGATCAGATTGAGGGGTATTTGATGAGGCATAATATTCCTTTTACAAAAGAAAATGAGCTTGCAGCACGTGCCCTGCTTGCAAATAAAATGGAACTGACACAAGAAAACATAGAAAAGGTAGTCCCTATGCTTGAAAAGCTGGATGCATTTATAAAAGAAATGACGCCACAGCGTGCAGCTAGTATGATTAAAGAAGGGCTTAATCCTTATTTATCTTCAGTTGATGGTATCTTAGAATGGGCAGCTAAGGAAGAATTTCCAGCTCTAAAAATGTCGCTTTCAGAAGCTATTGTAAAGTTAGAAGATTCAGGTGGCATTACAAAAGAGCAAAAATCTAGTATGCTGGGGCTTTATAGAATACTCGATACTGCAGAAAAAAACAAAGAAGGTGTTATAGGTTATCTCTACAAAAATGATTTACCATTAACGATTGAGAAACTCAATGAAGCCGCAAGCTATATAGATGAGAAAAAGCATATCAATACAGCGATTGATCAGAATTATGGCATGCTTGAAGATATCAAATATGACCATAAGACTGCAAGAATGATGATTAGTGAAGCAAAAGAGCATATAGAAAAGGTTACAAGTCTTGTAGAATCTTTTGAAAGTGCCAAGTTACCTTTTGATGAGAACAATGTAGCGGCTTTTAAGAATATGGACAGGTCCCTGTATAAGATGATAGAGGAAGCTTTTCAAAACGAGGCTCAGGCTTTTCAAGGGATGGACACCTTGCCGCCAAGTTTTACACAAAAACTAGAGGGCATCAAAAATATACATCCCGAAGCTATTCATACGCTTATGCAAAATGAAATTCCAATGACTATATCCCATTTATATTGGATGGATAGGCTCATTCAAAATCCGCAAACTTTTACTGAACTGATTAAAGAGACACCGGTAAAGTTAACAGAATATCCAACAAAAATGAAAGATATGAGAAAGTATCTTGATGAGATTGAGGATGAAGCAAATATCAAAAAACATGCTGCAATAGAACAAGGAAATATGCTTTCTTATAAAGGCTATAAGCAAATAAAAGAGGTTATCAATCTTCAAAAACAGCTGACAGATAAAGGAGTTGTATATCAAATTCCTTTTAGCTTAAATGGCGAATTTAAACTAGTAAACATCTATAATAAAAGGATTGAGGAGTCTAGTAAGAACAAAGATAGAACCCGTGTTACAATTATTTATGAAACAAAAATCTTAGGGAAACTTAAGACTGAGCTTGAAATAAAAGACAAATCGATCCGTTATAAGGTTTATGCTAGTGATTTAGAAGCTGCTGAAAAACTTAAGAAGCATGAGACGGATTTGAAAACATTCATTAAACAAATAGGGTATCAGGTTGAGGAAGGTAATATTCATACCCAGCAAGACGAAGAAGCTTCTTTATCAAAACTGAGATATAAGCAGCTTAATTTAAGCCAGTTTGAGCAAATTGGATAAGGATGTAGGTGATAAGTATGGCAGAAAAAAATGATTCTACTATTAAAAAAGAAGAGAAAAAAGACGATATACTGAGTATAATTAAGCAGTTTATACTATATTTTGAAGAAAGTGATAAGGAGGAAGAATAGTGATTACAGTATCCTCTGTAGCAAATGCATCCCAAGGTGAGCTTCTTTGCATTGTTTATGAGCTTTTACTCAAAAGATTCCATCAGATTACGGCGAGTGAAGGGAAGGCAAGAAAAAAGCATATTGAAGAAGCAATTTATATTATAAAAACATTAGTAGAAGCTTTAAATTTTGATATAGAAATGTCTCATGATTTATTTAGGCTCTACGTCTATGTACAAGGACTTTTATTAGCTTATGAAGTGAAAAATGATAAAGTTGAAGAGGCCTACGCAATCATTTATAAGCTCTATAAAGGATTTAAAGAAGCTGCGATACAAGAAAAAAATGCTGGGCCAAGTATGAAAAATGTTCAAGAGATTTATGCAGGGATAACCTACAACAAAGGGCAGCTTAGTGAGATCGTTTTAGAAGAAGTAAATAGAGGATTTAAAGCATAGCTGAGAAATTTGGGTTCTACATTGATAAAAGAATAGGAGTGATTCAAGATGAAGATAAATCATAATATTCCAGCACTAAAAACACTCAATAGCCTTAATAGGGCAGATAACTATGCGAGTAAGGTAATGGAAAGGCTTTCAACAGGGCTTAGAATTAATAGTGCTGCAGATGATGCTGCTGGCTTAGCTATTGCAAACAAAATGGATACGCAAATTAGAGGATTAAAACAAGCCAATAGAAATACTATGGACGGTATTTCACTTATCCAATCTGCTGAGGGAGCTTATAATGAGATTCATGCCATGCTCCAAAGGATGAGAGAACTTTCAATACAAGCTGCAAATGGTACTTACCAAGGGGTAGACAAGCTGATGATCCAAGATGAGATTAGTGAATTGAGAGATGCTATTAAGGATATTCAAAAGAATACAGAGTTTAATGGCAAACAACTTCTTGGCAATGGGAAAATACCTATGTATGAAATACCATCAGAGATTAAAAGTGGAACCACAACAGCAAAAAAAGAAACGATCAATGCATCGATTGCAGGTGATTTAGAGTTAGAAGATGAAGCAATCGTGACTGGAAATGTCACAGGAGATGTTGTCTGGAGTGGATTAAGTGGTACAAAGAAGGTGACTATAGGAGGTAGCGTAGAAGGTAATATAGTATCAGATGGTGATGGTGCTACAGATGATGTGTTTGATGTTGTTATTGTTGGTAAAGATGTAAATAACAATGATGATTCAACGACTACAGCTATAGAAGCTGGAAGTGTTACAGTTGGTGGAAATGTAACAGGACATATTGAAGCTACAGAAAAGGTTTATGTAGGAGGCAATGTAACAGGTGATGTAACCCTAACAGGTAATGGAAATATTCAGCTATCTGGAGATGTTAAAGGTGATGTTACACTTGATGGAAATGGCAATATTACAATTACGGGAGATGTTACAGGCGATATTCATATTTCAGGAGATGGAGATATTATTTTAGATGGGCATGTTACAGGCACCATTACCATTGGTGGAAAAGGAAATGTTATTTTAGGCCCTAACTTTTCTGCAGACATCCCACCAGCTGGAAGTACAACAGGGAATATAATACCTAATACATCAAGAAAAATTAGTAATGAGGAGCCATCAGTACTTCATTTGCAAATAGGTGCTAACTCAGGTCAAGTATTAACTATAGAAGCAGAAAACATGTATGCAGATGGTATTATCGCTATGGTAGAATATGTTGATGTATCTACACATGATTTAGCACAGGTTGCCATAGATTATTTGGATAAAGCAATTAATATGGCATCTGCAGTAAGGAGTAAATTAGGAGCGTATCAAAATAGGCTTGAGCATACATCAAGTAATATCAATGTAAGTGCAGAAAATATGACAGCTTCGATGTCTCGTATACAAGATGCAGATATGGCAGAAGAAATGGCTGAATATACAAAGAACAATGTTATCAATCAAGCGGCCATAGCTATGCTTGCACAAGCAAATCATAGACCAGAGCAAGTATTACAGCTACTGCAAAGATAAATTCTTATAGACCAAGTTGATTGAAATGTGAATTTTATATTGATAAGCGTATACAAGAGATGTATCTCATTAATCTTAAAGGTTAAAGAGATATGTCTTTTTTGCATTTTCATTTAATGTATAGCATCTGATGTATAGAATGAGCTAGGTTTAGGGCATACTCCTAAAGAAGCGAGGTGTTTACAATGAAAAGAAGAGATAGAGAAATTGAAAATGAAAAAAGATTATTAAGAGATGAAATCACAAAGGTTCAAGAAGAGATGGCGGCAGCATTAAATAATTTTTCAGATGTGGTTGATCCCTCTTTGGTGGAATACTATACGTACTACTATAAAGCAAATCAAATTAAACATAGTTATCTACTAAGGCGGCTTAAAGATCTGTATTATGAAACAAAAGGAAAAAATAAGTTATCAATATAATTGAACGAGCATATAAATAGAGCATAAGTAAGTACAAGCTATATAGGGGGAAAATATATGTTCTCTATAAGTCCTATAGTCATGTTTTTTATTGGTATTTGTGTCATTATGCTCGTTTGGATTTTAGCTAAAGATATCATAACAAAAATTAGCATCAGAGCGTCAGTAGGGACAGCACTCATTATTTTTATTAATTCTTTTATGCCGACGCAACAGCAAATAGGGGTTAATTTTATTAGTATCCTATGTAGCGGTGTATTAGGTATTCCAGGAGTAGCAATGCTTTATATACTCGATCATCTGTTGTGAGAAACATATGATAAAACAGGATATAAATGCAGGTTTTATAGTTACGCACAAGGTTATTCACAGCATGTTAATAATCTGAGTAAAGTTATTAACATATCCACAATAACATGGGGATATATATTTAGTATACAATATATTGATTATTATATTAAAATGTTGACAAATATATTCATTGATGATAAAATAACTGTGGATATGGTTGTGGACAATTACAACCTATTACTATGATTAACATATCAATCCCTTTATGCTCTATTTATTAAATAGAGCCTTTTTTTGCCTAAATTTTTCCAAAACCAGTATAAATCTACTTATTCATGTATAGACTATAAATGCAATAGATGAAGTAAGTAGGTGAACTGGGATATGAGTATTATAGATAGTATTAATGAGTATAGTAATTACATTAAGAAGAATCCCTATGTGTATTCTATTCAGAAAAATGGGATAGAAACATTCTTAACGTATATTCACACAAATTATGAAAAAGAAGAGCCTGAAAATCTTGCCTTAGATATTATTGATAAGTTTTTGATCTACTGGGTTCCAAAATCCAAAAGATATCTTACATTTACTGAGGCCTATCATTTGGTCTATACCCTTCAAGATATGTATCATTATGTTTCAAAATCTCAAAAAAATAAAAAAGAAATGCCAGCTATATTGGATATTTATGGTGAAGAGTGTATACGGATTTATAAAGTGAGAGAAATGCTGGCTAGAACAACACAAGATCCCATTCTAAGAACAAATCCAACAGTTATTGATATAGGAGCTTACCGAAAAAAAGTAAAGGAAAAAGGAAACCATATGCTACTTTTGACCTATGAACAAGGTATTTTTCAAATAGTAGAGACCAAAGATAATGGACAGGTAGTCATAAAAAAACTTTTAGATGAAAGGTATTTTAAGATCATATTAGAGAATCCGATCTATAAATATTTAAAAGTAGGGGACTTATTTCATGGTAGGCTTAAGAAAAAACCATTTTATGTCTTTTGGCAATTAGATGAGATAAAATCTTATTATTTACCTAAAGCAATCTATTATTTATAAGGGTTATGATGCCTATCTGAACGATGGCCTTGTTTTATTGACTGAAAATCTTTGATTATTTTATGATATTGTGTATAATATTAATAAAATGTCACTAAAAGAGTAATAAGATGATGGAGTATATCATGAAAAACAAAGCATATAGGTACTATATAGGCATATTTACAGTTCTTGTAAGTTTAATTGCCATCTCAATTATTTTTTATAAGAGTACGGATGTAGAAAATGATAGTGGAGAAGAAATTATAGTTCAAGATTCAGAGATGAAGACTAAAGCAGGTAGATCCTATAATACGTATACAGCAACCGTTGAATTTGATGAGGGGTTGGATAAGTTTTTTGGAAATGAGATCATTACTTATGTTCATGAGTTTAAGCAGTCGACAGATACAATTTTTCTTAAACTAGGACTCAATGATTATCATGAACCTTTCTATAGATATTCCTATCATACCACTGAGGGATTAGATCAATATTCAAATAGCCCAATTGCCATTAAATCAGTAAAGGTGGCAGGCCAGCAGATCAGTTATTTTCAACAGGATACTAACTTAGTGGTTCATCTCGAAGAAAAATTAAATGAAAATGAAACCATTAGTCTCTTAATTGAGTTTGAGGGGAAAGTCCCTCTTGCTAATGATTATGTGGGACGATATAAGAAGAACATTTGGCTAAAAGATTTCCTTCCTAGAATCAGGGTTTATAATGATGAAGAAGGATGGATGAGTGTAGATAACTATGGTGAGCAGCACTACAGTTATTCAGAAACATCCAAATATAAGGTTACAATTATTGTGGACGAGATGTTTGATGTTATGACAGGTACACCGTTTACTAATTGCTTGGACGAAAATGGGAAAAAGAATTATATTTTCGAAGCCAATATGGTTAGAGATTTTGGTATATATATCGGTCTTCCTAAGAATAAAAAAGAATTTGCACTTCAGCAAAATAAGAAACTGATTATTTACTCGGATAATGATACTGATTTAGATAATATAGCATCAAAAGTGGATGCACTATTTGCTTATTACAATGACATATTTGGCACTTATCCATATGATACGTTTGTGATTGTAGATTCAAATAGCAAGTATGCCATTTCATATCCTAAAATGCTCATCACCAATTTAAATGACAAAGAAGCCTTTATGAACAACATTGGTAAAAATATAGGCAATCAGTGGATACCTTATATTATTACACATAACCCACAAAAGGATGATGCACTTAACTCTGGATTAGTTGAATATATGGCAAACAGAGAAAAAAGTAGCGTACAGAGCATGAAAAAGCAACTTGAAGAATATCAAGATCATCATGAAGATAAAGTTTATAAAGATGTTTCATGGCAGCAAATAAAAAGTTTATTAGAGAAAGAAGAGCAGTTAGGTGAAAGGGTTTTTAGAGAAAGGCTCAGACAGTATTATAAAACATATGCTTTCACTATAGCTACTAAACAGAATTTTGATGAGGTTATGCGTAAGGATTACCAAAATGATAAAAATAAGATAAGTAATAATAATAAAAATGAATGAGATTTATCCCTATTATAAAAAGGGTTTTGTGTATAAGAGAGGCGGCATGATAAAATGAAGGTAGTAATTTTGCCTGCAAATTGTATGGGGGATTATTTAACAGAAGCTTTATCTTGTATTAAAAGAATACTTAAAGAGTTAGAAGTTGACATACAAGTATTAGATTTAAATGGACTTCCTTATTTTAGAGGTAAAAAAGTTAAGCCAATGGATGCAATAATGAAGGCTATAGATTCAGCAGATGCTGTAGTTGCTATGACCAACGTACATGTATTAGGTGTACATGCTTCGATGCAAAGCTTTTTAGATTTTGCAGGACTGTACGAAGGCGATTCATTCAATAAGCCTATTTTAGTCGTTACATATAGTGAATGGATAGGAGAAATAGAAGCAGCAGATTTAGTCTTAAGGGCATGGAACATTCTTGGAGGAAAGAGTGGTAATAAAGTCTGTATTAATGCCTATTCATCTAAGGAAGATGTGTTATTTGAATTAGAAAAAAGTATTGAAGACTTTTATAGGGTAATCAAGCAAAATAGACCCAATCTCCCAAGCTCTCAGCGTAGTCTGTTTTTGGCCACCAAAGAAAAAATTAAGGAAACAAAGGAAATTAAGGAAAGTACCAAAGTAACCCCATTAACTGATATATTAGAGCAACAAACAAGGATTGACTTAAGGGTGGATGAAGGTGCAAAAGAAGTTATGAATGTCGAGAACTTAGAAAAAGAAAAGAATATTCAAGAAATATCAAAGCTATTAAAAAGAGAGATTCAGCAGTCTACAAAAGAGTTTACACAACTTGATGAGGTTATTTATAAAAGACCATCAAGTAATCAAAATTTAACTGTTCAGGTAACGAAAAAGCTTTCAAGTTTACCCCATTATTTTACTGCAAAACATGATAAAGATCTTGAAATGAAGGTTCAGTACATTATTGCAGATACAGAAGAAAAAGGATATATTACAATAAAGGAAGGCGATTGTATTTATACAGAGGGGGTTGCTAATGCACCTAGTGTAGAACTTACACTAGCCACTGAAGTCTTATCAGATATCTTTTTGAAAAAAATTACTTATCAAAAAGCTTTTATGCTTGGGAAAATCAAGGCAAGAGGGAACTTTGTTTTATTAGCAAAGTTAGATCAAATATTTAAGGAGTGAGTATAAAGATGCAGGATAATTGTATTTTTTGTAAGATTATTAAAGGAGAACTACCTTCTTATAAGGTTTATGAAGATGATCGCTTTATAGCAATATTAGATAAGTTCCCAATAAGTTATGGGCACTTACTCATTATTCCAAAATATCATCATGAGAACATATTTGACATGCCAGAAGAACTGGCAAGTGGTTTATATCCTGTGGCAAAAAAACTAGCAAAAGCAGTAAAGGAAGCAGTCAAAGCTGATGGCATAAATATTGTTCAAAATAATGGAAAGGCTGCACAGCAAGCTGTTATGCATTTTCATCTTCATGTAATACCTAGAATATCTGAAGATGGTGTGAGACTAAACATGCCTTCCCAATTTGATGTAACAGATGAAAAGTTAGAAGAACTTGCAAAAAAAATAAGCCGCTTAGTTTAAGAGGCTTATTTTTTTATAGAATGAACACTGCAAATTTTAGCTTACACTTTGTGAATGCATATCATCTGATTTAAAGTACTCATTGTACCAGGTTAAGAACATAAATACAGTCCATATCTTACGACTATTATCTACTTTTCCTTTTCTATGTGTATCAAGTAAATCTACAAGCTTATCTGTATTAAAATACTTTGATGCAACATCTGAAGTAAAATGCTCTTTGACGATTGTGTAATATTTATCTTCTTTAAGCCATACACGAATAGGAACTGGAAAACCAAGTTTTTTCTTGTTGGCTGTTTCTTTAGGCATATTGCGTTTGGCAGCTAGTCGCATAGCATATTTGGTATTTTCTTTGTTGACACGGTATTTTAGTGGCAGCTTAAGTGCAAGAGAGCAGACTTCTTTATCTAAAAATGGAACTCTTAGTTCTAATGAATGAGCCATACTCATCTTATCCGCTTTTAGTAAAATGTCACCACAAAGCCACATGTGCATATCTAAATACTGCATTTTAGTAACTGCATCTTTATCTTTTACTTTCTCATAAAATGCGGCAGTAAGTGTACGTGGGTCTGGAGCATTGGTTGGTCTTAATAGAAGATTTTTACGCTCCAAAGTAGAAAACATATTAGCATTTCCTATAAAATAATCTTCGACTTCTTTACTGCATCTTATAAGGAAGTTTTTCCCGGTAAAATTAAAAGGCATCCATGAAGCGACAGTGCCAAAAAGTTTTCTCGCGAATCTAGGAAGCTTTCTATAAGCGGCGGTGTCTATAGGCTCTTTATAGATGTTATAACCACCAAAAAGTTCATCGGCCCCTTCTCCAGAAAGCACCCCTTTAACATGTTTACTAGCAAGTTCGCTGACAAAATAAAGAGCAACTGCTGCAGGGTCTGCTAAAGGCTCGTCCATAAAGTACTGAACCTTAGGAAGGACATCCCAATATTCTTCAGGTGTAATGACTTTATGTTTATTGTCTATATTGATTTCTTTAGAAAGTTCTTTAGCATAGCTGATTTCGTTGTAATTTTCATTGTCAAATCCAACAGTAAAGGTGTTATCACCATGAAAACAGCTTGCAACATAACTTGAATCTACACCACTTGATAAAAAACATCCTACTTCTACATCACTTATTTTATGTGATTCTATAGATTCTTTCATTTGATTGTCTATTGCATTAACATAATGGTCTAGGGAATGATTAGTTTCGTTAAAATGAGGTTCCCAATAACGCTCAATGTCCATTTTGCCATCTTTTAATAAAAAATAGTGGGCTGGGGGTAACCGATAAATGCCTTTAAAAAAGGTTTCGGGTAGTGCGGAATATTGAAAGGAAAGATAGGTTTCAAGTGCTTCTTCATTAAGTTCTCTTTTTACTTGAGGATGTTCTAAAATAGATTTAATTTCAGAAGCATAGACAAACTTTGACTGATCAAGTGTATAGTAAAAAGGTTTAATACCAAAGAAATCTCTTGCACCAAATAAAACTTTCTCTTGCTTGTCCCAAATTACAAAAGCAAACATGCCTCTAAGATGAGATAAAAGATCTATGCCATATTCTTCATAGCCATGTACTAATACTTCAGAGTCACTATGGGTTTTGAAGGTATGTCCTAAGTCAATTAGTTTTGTGCGGATATCCATAAAGTTATATATTTCTCCATTAAAGGTCAGTACATAACGACCATCTTCGTTATATAGAGGCTGAGAACCATCTTGAAGATCAAGGAAACTTAGTCTTCTAAAACCCATGGATATATGATCATCTATATATTTCCCATCGCTATCTGGTCCACGGTGGGCTATTTTATTCATCATATTTAAAAGAATGGAATCGCTGTCATTGGTTAATCCTGTAAAGCCACAAATACCACACATATGTAAGGCTCCTTCCATAAAAATATATCATAATGACTTTAACACATATCTTATTCAAAATCAATTATAGAGTTCCAGTATATTTTAGTATCACTTTTCAAGTATTGCCTATTAAAAAAAATATAATCTTTTCCCTAAAAAAATATAGTCTATGGTATTAATATTGACGATCAATATCAATCAAGAGTATGATAGAATTATATATTAGTTCTTAAGCAAAAATACAATTCACTTCTAGACATTTATAGTATACACTGTGAATTGATTTTGCATGCTATATATGGCAGTTTGTATAATTTAGGAGGAAAAAAGGTCAATGGATATGAGGGAAAAAGTACTGAAGATGCATGAGGAATGGCAAGGGAAAATAGAAATAAAATCAAAAACAAAAGTAAATAGTAGAGAAGAATTATCGATAGCATACACACCTGGTGTTGCAGAACCTTGCCGAGAAATTGAAAAGGATAAATTAAATGTATATAAGTACACGATGAAAGGGAATACTGTAGCGATAATATCAGATGGAACAGCTGTATTAGGCTTAGGAGATATAGGTCCCGAGGCAGCTATGCCTGTGATGGAAGGAAAAGCTTTGTTATTTAAGGAATTTGCTGGAGTTAATGCAATTCCTCTTTGTATAGATACGAAAGACACTCAGGAGATTATTAAGTTCGCAAAACAAATTGCTCCAAGTTTTGGTGGAATTAATTTAGAAGATATTTCAGCACCTAGATGTTTCGAAATTGAGGAAGCTTTGAAAAATGAATTAGATATTCCAGTATTCCATGATGATCAACATGGAACAGCTATAGTTGTTTTAGCGGCATTAATAAATGCACTCAAAGTAGTTAATAAAACAAAAGAAACAGTGAAGGTTGTTGTAAACGGAGCAGGAGCAGCTGGGTTAGCCATAACAAAACTGCTCATAAATTATGGTTTTAAGAATATAGTAGTAGTTGATAAGTTAGGTATCTTATCTAAAGACGAGCCATGGATGAACTGGGCACAAAAATCAATTTGTGAGGAGACGAACAAGGATAATTTAAGAGGAAACCTAAAGGATGCAATTTGTGGCTCAGACATTTTTATTGGTGTTTCTGCTCCTAATATTGTATCTGAAGAAATGGTTGCTTCAATGAATAAAAATGCTATTGTTTTTGCCATGGCTAATCCTTCACCTGAGATTGAGCCACAGCTTGCTAAAAAGGCAGGAGCCGCGGTCGTTGGAACAGGTAGATCAGACTATCCAAATCAAATTAATAATGTTCTTGTTTTCCCAGGGATATTTAAAGGAGCACTTTTAGCGAGAGCATCTAAGATAACAGAAGAGATGAAAATAGCTACGGCTATAGCTATTTCGGAAATGATTAAAGAAGACGATCTAAGTGCAGAAAATATTGTTCCAGCACCTTTTACACAGGGCGTTTCGGATAAGGTTGCTGAAGCAATTGTAGCATTGTCTTAATGGATTATTTTCATCATGAGTATTTAATAATAAGTAGAGAGGGTGATTATCTTTGAAAAGGATTGTGCTTACTGGTGGAGGGACGGCTGGACATGTAACGCCCAATATAGCCCTATTACCAAAGCTTAAAAAGGCTGGATGGGATATTGTTTATATAGGTAGCCACGGAGGCATTGAGAAAAACCTCATAAAAGATCACAATATCCCTTATTACGGCATTTCTTCAGGGAAATTAAGAAGATATGTTTCAATGGAGAATATAAAAGATCCTTTTAAAGTCGTTAAAGGATTATGGGATGCTTTTAAAATCCTAAAAAAACTAAAGCCACATGTGGTTTTTTCAAAGGGTGGCTATGTTACTGTTCCAGTAGTGATGGCTGCAAATGTATTAAGGATACCTGTGGTTATTCATGAGTCTGATATCACCCCAGGACTTGCCAATAAAATAGCAATGCGGTTTGCTAAAACTATTTGTGTCAATTTTGAAGAAACATTAAAGTATGTTGGAAAGAAAGGTGTACTGACTGGAACACCTATAAGAGAAGAGTTATTTCAAGGAAATAGAGAAAGAGCATTTAAATTATGTAATTTTACAAAAGATAAACCGACGCTACTTGTTATGGGTGGAAGCTTAGGGGCTGTTAAGGTAAATGATATCTTAAGAAGCTCTCTTGATGAATTACTGGTGCGTTATAATATTATTCACATATGTGGGAAGGGCAACATGGAAGAAAGTGTTGCTCATAGGGAAGGATACAGCCAATTTGAGTATGTTACTAAAGAACTTCCTGATTTATTTGCAGCAGCAGATATTATTCTTTCAAGAGCAGGAGCCAATGCTATTTCTGAAATTATGGCACTAAATATTCCAAGTCTACTTATTCCTCTTTCTCAAAGTGTAAGTAGAGGTGATCAAATTCTAAATGCTCAGTCTATGCAGAAAAAAGGATATTGTAAGATGATTGAAGAAGAATTGCTAACAAAAGAGATATTAATCAAAGAGCTAAACTATATTTATGAAAATAGGCAAGAGTATAAAAGACATATTTCCAAAGCAACAAAGATAAGTGGGATCGACAAAATACTAAACATTTTAAACATGTATGACTAAGAACGTATATCAATTGAGGAGTGAATATTATGACGAGTAAACATGAAGATCTATTACTAGTTAGAAAAACACTATCTGCTACAAAAGGCCATTTGATTCATACAAGTATGTTTCTTGGAATTATGTCAGAAAGATTAGAATCTCAAGTTAAATTTGCTTCAGATAAAATACAAGGTTTACTCATAGTGAAAAAGAAACAAACGGATTACTTATTGGAGATTTTTGAAACAAGTGAAAAATTAAGTAAAGGATATAAGAGTGGTATAAAAATAAATGAAGATATAGCACAAAAACTGAATCATTCTTTACAGTCAATAGAAGATGATGAAAAAGAACTGAGTAACCTTATTAATGAAGTGAGAAGAATGAGTGATTGTATTCAAGTGATAAAAAG
Organism: Bacillota bacterium; assembly: GCA_023410675.1. GTDB lineage: Bacteria > Bacillota > Clostridia > Lachnospirales > Cellulosilyticaceae > JAEYPM01. Next base: position 31,977 of record JAEYPM010000035.1, read on the forward strand.
CATGGCAATCTGCAATGATTCTATTGAAGATCTAAGTATGGGTATAGAACAAATAGAAGAAAGTATAAAACAATTGTGCAAAGATATGAAAGAGAATAAAGAAAGTGTAATACATATTAATAATGATTTAAGTTCGTCAATTAACATCATAAAAGACTTAAATGAAACGAATCAGTCTATTTCTTTGGCTGTTGATAATATAAACACTTTTGTAGAAAATATCAGCAATAATATTGATGACCTTGAGAACGTTAAGGTAATGTTTTCAGGTGTTTTAAGTAAGATAGCTCAGTTAAGTAATGAAAATAAAGAAACCTTAGAGCAAATAGAAAAAGCTTTAGTATGTGATTTATTAAATGGATAATGAAAATGAAGTATTATATAATCTTCTTATATTTCCTATGGGGGATTTTGTAATATGCTATTTGAAGGATAAAAACGTCGAATAATGAAAAAATAAATAGATATAAAGATATTCTAACGCTTGACACCAATCTTTTTTGATACTAAAATAAAAAGGTTGATAATGAGAAAATTGAGGTGAAAGAAATGTCTACAAAGTATATTTTTGTTACAGGAGGCGTTGTTTCGGGATTAGGCAAAGGTATTACAGCTGCTAGTTTAGGTAGGTTACTAAAAGCTAGAGGGAAGAAAGTTACGATTCAGAAATTTGACCCCTATATTAACATAGATCCAGGGACTATGAGTCCTTATCAACATGGAGAAGTATTTGTAACACATGATGGGACGGAAACAGATTTAGATTTAGGACATTATGAAAGATTTATTGATGAAAAATTAAATAAATATAGTAATGTCACAGCAGGTAAAATTTATTGGTCTGTATTAAATAAAGAAAGAAAAGGCGACTATTTAGGAGCAACAGTGCAAGTGATTCCTCATATTACGAATATGATTAAAGAATGTATCTACCGTGTTGCAAATACAGGAGAACCTTCAGATATAGTTATTACAGAAATTGGTGGTACAGTAGGAGATATTGAGAGCCTGCCTTTTTTAGAAGCAATTAGACAGGTTGTAACAGAAGTAGGTAGAGAAAATGTATTATATATTCATGTTACCTTAGTTCCTTATTTAGGAATGTCAGGTGAGATGAAAACAAAACCTACACAGCACTCTGTAAAAGAACTACTTTCAATAGGTATTCAGCCTGATATTATTGTGTGTCGTACAGAGCATCTTATGTCAGAAGATATGCGTTATAAAATAGCTCTATTTTGCAATGTGGGTAAAGATTGTGTTATTCAAAATTTAGATGCACAGTCACTTTATCAAGTGCCACTTATGCTTGAAGAAGAGGGATTAGCTAAAATTGTATGCAGAAAGTTGCATCTAGATACTAAGGAACCTGATTTAGAAGAGTGGAAAAGCATTGTTGAGAAAGAGAAAAATACAAATAGAAGCGTTAAAATTGCATTAGTAGGTAAATATGTAGAGCTTCATGATGCATACCTCTCTATTGTTGAATCACTTCACCATGCAGGAATTTATCATTCGGCAGATATTGACATTGAATGGATTAATGCAGAAGAAGTTACAAGAGATAATGTAAATGAGATACTCAAAGGAGTAAATGGAATATTAGTACCAGGTGGTTTTGGAGATAGAGGCGTAGAAGGGAAAATAGAAGCAGTACGTTATGCTAGAGAAAATAAGGTGCCTTATTTTGGCATTTGTCTTGGTATGCAGTGTGCAGTTATTGAGTATTCTAGAAATGTTGCAAAACTAGAGGGTGCCCATAGTTCAGAGCTTAATCCTAAAACACAGTATCCTGTGATTGACTTAATGCCAGATCAAAAGGATATAGAGAATTTAGGTGGAACAATGAGACTAGGAGCTTATCCTTGTAAGCTAGCTAAAGGAAGTTTAGCAAGCCAAGCTTACAAAGAAGATTTTATATATGAGAGACATAGACATCGCTATGAGTATAATAATCAATATAGAGAGATGCTATCTGAAAAAGGGCTTAAAATAACAGGCTTATCTCCAGATGATAGACTAGTTGAGATTGTAGAAATAGAAGATCATCCTTGGTTTGTAGGTGTTCAATTTCACCCAGAATTTTTATCAAGACCCAATAGACCTCATCCACTATTTTTAGGCTTTGTAGAGGCTGCTTTAAGCCATCAAATACATTAAAAGATTTAAGCTAATGAGTTAAAATTAATCAGTTAAAGTATAATAGGCTAAGGTGTTTTTCATAAAACATCTTAGCTTTTTTAGTATATAAATATATGATCAAGAAGTGATGTTAAGGGGTTTGAGAATGTTAATAAGAAATAGAAGATATGCATGATATTTGTATAAATATAGATAACTAAGACTATATTAATACATAAATGACAAAAGGAAATACTTTTTAATGAGAGTTTATTTAAGTTTTGGATTAGATAAAGTATCAGTAAGGCAGGAAGTAATATTTTAATAATAATGCTGAGCATTGGATTAATAACAATGGGTCTCATAAGCAGATTAACTTCAGTAAACTGTCCAGTCCTAAGTAGAATAAATGTAAAGATAATATCAAATGCATTAAGTATATAAATAAGGGTAGCCTTAGTGCATGCACTTTCAACACGGCTCTTAGAAATATTTTTCACGCTCATCACTCCTTTTGCTCTTTTTAGAATTCACGTCTTAAATTTTAATATACTATGTGAGCTGATTGGTTATTAGTATTGCCAAAGTTCAAGGAATATTATTCCAAACCTTATATCTGTAGAAATAATATAATACATCCTAATATTTAGGATAAAGATTCTTTGACTTGACAAAAAAAGGTATATTCGATATACTTTGACCATAAAATAGTTTGAAATACAAAATAATATTAAAATAGAAAAATAGGAGGAAAGTGACTTGTCGGATACAGTAAGGATAATTAATGAATTATTAGTTGAATTGTTTAATGATATTCTCACCATAGAAGCTAATGCACTTAAAGATACAGGTTTAAGAGATTTATCCGTTACTGAAATGCATGTTATAGAGGCCATAGGGCTCTCTCCGAGGACAATGACAGATGTAGCCAGTCAACTTGGCGTAACCGTTGGAACATTAACCATATCGATTAATAGATTGGTTAAAAAAGAATATGTTTCAAGAAATCGCTCTGAGGAAGATAGGCGATTTGTTAATATTGAGCTGACACGAAAAGGCAAAATAGCTTATCGCACACATCAGAGTTTTCATGATGGCATGGTTCGTTATATGATAGAAGGATTATCAGATGAAAATAATGAAGTGCTTGTGGCATCTCTAAAAAGGTTAAGTGACTTTCTTAAGGAAAAATATCATCTTTCAAAAAAGCAATAAAGGAGAACAGTAATGCAAGGAGTAAAGATATGTGGTTTAGGGAAAGCACTTCCTGATTTTGTAGTTACTAATGATGACTTAGCTAAATTCTTAGACACATCAGATGGATGGATTGCAGAACGTACAGGCATAAAGTCAAGACATATTTCAAAAGGTGAAACGACAGCTTTCTTAGCCGCTCAGGCAGCTAAAGAGGCTATAACAGATGCGAAGATAGAACCGAGCGTATTAGATTATATTATTGTAGCAACAGTATCACCTGATTATACTATGCCAAGTGTAGCATGCATCGTTCAAGCAGAAATAGGAGCATCTCATGCAACTTGTTTTGATATTGCAGCAGCTTGCAGTGGATTTATCTATGGTTCAGAAGTAGCAGTGAGTCTTATTCGCTCAAAAGTAGCTAAAAACGTGCTTGTAATAGGAGCTGAGGTACTAAGCAAGGCACTGAACTGGGAGGACCGAGGGACCTGTGTTTTGTTTGGCGATGGAGCAGGTGCTGCTATTTATACAGCAAGTGAAGATAATAAGGTTCTTCAAATAGCAACAGCCAGTGATGGAAGCCGTGCTATGAATTTGACACTTCCAGCTTTGCCAATTAATAATTATTTTTATAAAAGTGAACCAGGTCCACTTACACTAGATATGGATGGACATGAAATATACAAATTTGCACTGACAGAAGTGCCTAAAAGTATTAAACAGGTAGTTGAAACAAGTGGCTATCAAATTAAGGATGTTGATAGATTTATTTTACATCAAGCGAATAAGCGTATTATTGATAGTGTAGCTAAAAAACTGCAGGTAGATACAGACAAATTTTTCAAAAATATAGCATGCTATGGGAATACTTCCGCAGCGACTATTCCGATTGCCATGACAGAAGCAAAGCATTTATTTAAGCCAGGAGATAAAGTGGTTCTTTCTGGTTTTGGTGCAGGCCTTACATGGGGCAGTATGCTTCTTGAGTGGTAGAAATTTACAGTTACATTGAATATCCAAAGAATGCTATTTTGTGTTCTTTTGATATATATATTTTTTAATAAATAGGAGGATTAAGTTATGGTATTAGAAAAATTAACAGAAATTATTGCAGACAAGTTAGGAATTAGTGCAGATGAAGTAACACCTAATGCTACTTTTCGTGAAGATCTAGGAGCAGACTCTTTAGATCTTTTTGATATTGTTATGGCATTAGAGGATGAATTTGGGATATCTATACCAAATGAAGATGTTGAAAATATTAAAACAGTGGATGATGCAGTGAAATATATTGAAAGCAAAAACAAATAAATAATAAAGGAGTTTGAATCAATGAATAGTATATGTGATATGCTTCAAATTCAATTTCCTATATTCCAAGGTGGTATGGCATGGGTTGCAAATCATGCCATAGCTGCTGCTGTTTCAGAGGCGGGAGGACTTGGAATTATTGCGGCTGGTAATGCTCCAGCGAACTGGGTAAGGGATGAAATAAGAGCTTGTAAGAAAGCAACGAACAAACCTTTTGGTGTAAATGTTATGCTTCTTAGTCCCTATGCAGATGAAGTGGCACAGGTTGTTTTAGAAGAAGGCGTAAAGGTTGTCACAACAGGTGCAGGCAATCCAGGGAAGTATATGGAAAAGTGGAAAGAAAAAGGCATGAAGGTTATCCCAGTTGTACCATCTGTAGCAATTGCTAAGAGGATGGAAAAAGGAGGAGCAGATGCTGTTATTGCAGAGGGCTGCGAATCTGGAGGACACATAGGAGAACTTACCACGATGGTTCTTGTGCCTCAGGTAGTAGATGCTGTTAGTATTCCAGTAATAGCAGCAGGTGGAATAGCCGATGGAAGAGGTTTTGCTGCAGCACTTATGCTTGGAGCAAAAGGCGTTCAGATGGGAACAAGATTTTTAGTAGCTAAGGAGTGCAGTGTACATGAAGCTTATAAGGAACGTGTACTCAAGGCGACAGATATTGATACAGTTGTAACTGGAAGAACAACAGGACATCCAGTAAGATCCATCAGAAATCAAATGACTAGAGAATATCTTAAGCTAGAAAAAGAAGGTGCTACTGTAGAGGACTTAGATAAACTAGGAACAGGTGCTTTATATAGAGCGGTGGTTGAAGGAGATGTAACAACTGGTGTGGTTATGGCAGGACAATCAGCTGGACTTGTGACAAAAGTACAAACCTCAAAAGAAATCATTTTGGAGTTAATGCAAGAGTTTAAAGAAGCAGTAAGCGAAAAAGCACAACTTATCAAATAATAAACATATGAATTATAAAGTATATAAGTTATAGAGTATATGAACTATAAAGAATATCAACGAATAAGTTGAGCAATAACATAAGGCAAGAAGGTGGAAAAAGTGAAAACAGCAATTTTATTTTCTGGGCAAGGTGCTCAATATGCCGGCATGGGCAAGGACTTATATAATCATTATAAAGAAAGCCAAAAAATTTATGATAGGGCTTCACAATTATTAGATTGGAATATCAAAGAAGTTTGCTTTGAAGATCCAAATGGACTTATACATCAAACACGTTATACGCAGGGAGCACTTTTTACCACTAATCTTGCAGTATATGAAGCAGTAAAAGTAAATGGCATAAAAGCTGATAGCGTACTTGGATTTAGTTTAGGAGAATATAGTGCATTGGTTGCGAGTGAAGTATTAAATTTTGAAGATGCACTGAGATTAGTTGAAAAAAGGGCTATTTATATGGATGAAGCTGCCATGAAAGTGAGTGGTGGAATGTCAGCTGTTATTGGACTTGACCAAGATGTAGTTGATGCAGTTTGTAAACAAATTAGTCTTAAGGGACGCGTTACAGAAGTAGCAAATGATAATTGCCCAGGGCAAGTGATTATTTCAGGAACAAAAGAAGGCCTCGAGATGGCAGCAGTTATGCTTAAAGAAAAGGGAGCAAAAAGGGTGTTACCCCTTAGTGTTAGTGGCCCTTTCCATAGCTCACTCATGCAGGAAGCTGCAAAGAAGATTAAAGGTGAACTGGATAGGATTAGCTTTAAGGAGCCAGTTATACCTATAGTTAGCAACGTAACAGCACAAAGCATGGCAAGACATGAGATTATTGAAAATATACCACTTCAGATTATTAGAGGTGTACGATTTAGAGAAAGTATTTTATACCTTTTAAGTCAAGGCTATGATACTTTTATTGAAGTGGGTGCAAAGAAAACTTTATGCAGTTTTGTAAGTAAAATTTCAAAGGAAGCTAGAGTAATGAATGTTGAGGATTTTACAACTCTTCAAAATGTACTCACTGCATTGTAGGAGGTATCTATGTTAAAAAATAAAGTAGCAGTTGTTACAGGTAGTGCACGAGGATTAGGTAAAGAAATTGCTCTTATGTATGCCCAAAATGGGGCGAAGGTAGTTGTTAATTATTCCTCTGACAGTTCTAAAAGTAATGCCGAACATATTGTAGATCAAATAAAAGAAATGGGCACAGAAGCTGTTGCTATTCAGGCGGATATTTCTAATCATATCGAAGCGAAGAATCTTATCGATCAAACGGTTAAAACATTTGGGACGATAGATATCCTGGTTAATAATGCTGGCATTACTAAAGATATGATTTTACTTAGAATGACAGAAGAGGAATTTGATAGAGTTATTGCAGTTAATTTAAAAGGTGTTTTTAACTGCACAAAGCATGCAACAAGAACCATGATGAAAAATGGTGGTAGTATTATTAATATGACATCTGTAATAGGTTTATCAGGCAATATTGGGCAGTGCAACTATGCTGCCTCAAAGGCTGGCATTATTGGCTTTACTAAGTCAGCAGCTAAAGAATTTGCATCAAAAAACATTAGAATTAATGCTATTGCTCCAGGATTTATTGAAACAGATATGACAGACGGACTACCTGAAACAATAAAGGAAAATGCACTGAGAAATATACCACTAAGTAGATTAGGACATGCCGAAGAAGTCGCCAAAGTTGCACTATTTTTAGCAAGTGATTTATCTAGCTACGTAACAGGAGAAGTTATTAGAGTAGATGGCGGAATGGCTATGTAAATTGTGAAATCAAAGGAGAGTAAGTTATGCAAAACAGAGTAGTTGTTACAGGTATGGGCGTTGTATCACCTGTGGGAAGCGTGCTATTGGAGTTCTGGAATAACATTAAAGAAGGAGTATGTGGCATACAAACCATCACAGGCTTTGCGTTAACAGATGGTTTTGATGTAACCCTTGCTGCAGAAGTAAAAGAAATAGATATTGATCAATATATAACAAAAAAAGAACAAAAAAGAGTAGACAGATATGCACAGTTTGCCATTTATGCAGCAAAAGAAGCACTAAAGTCTGCAAATCTTGATATGTCAGAGGAAGACCCCCATAGAGTGGGCGTTATCATTGGCTCAGGCATAGGTGGTCTTGCAACAATAGAAGCCGAAGTAGAAAAATATCTTACAAAAGGACCCAAAAGGGTATCACCATTTTTTATTCCAATGTCCATAGCCAACATGGGGGCAGGTAATGTAGCTATTTATACGGGTGCAAAAGGAATTTGTTCTACAATTGTTACAGCATGTGCAACAGGAACACATGCAATAGGAGAAGCTTATAGGGCATTAAAATTAGGAATCAATGATGTGATTTTAGCTGGAGGAGCAGAAGCAAGTATTACACCAATGGGTATTGCTGGTTTTCAGGCTCTTAGTGCACTGAGTAAAAGCAAAGATCCAAAAAGGGCCTCTATTCCTTTTGATAAAGATAGAGATGGCTTTGTTATGGGAGAAGGAGCAGGGGTTCTTGTTCTGGAAACCTTAGAACATGCTAAAAGAAGAGGAGCACATATTCTAGCAGAGATAATAGGATATGGAGCAACAGGAGATGCTCATCATATCACATCGCCTGCACCAGATGGAGAAGGTGGTGCACGTGCAATGAAGGAAGCACTTTGTGATGCAGGTATTGATGCAGAACAAATTGGTTATATCAATGCACATGGTACAAGTACAGACTACAATGACAAATTTGAAACCGCAGCGATTAAAACTGTATTTGGTAAGGATACAAAAGTTCCTGTAAGTTCAACGAAATCTATGACAGGACACCTTTTAGGGGCAGCGGGTGCTGTGGAAGCTATTATTTCCATAAAAGCTCTTGAAGAGGGTTACCTGCCACCAACCATTGGCTACCAAAACAAAGATGAAGCATGTGATCTTGACTATGTACCAAATCAAGGAAGAAAAGCAGATATTGTTTATGCAATGAGTAACTCATTAGGATTTGGTGGTCAAAATGCTACACTTATTATGAAAAAATGGGAGGAAGTAGCTCAATGAATATCGAAGCAATAAAAGAATTAATTGGAGAATTTAAGAACTGTGATATAACAAAACTTAAAGTTAAGTGCGAGGATTTTGAGCTAGTTTTAGAAAGGGAAAAAGAACATGCTCTTGTAAGCACGCCAGTTCACATAGTACAGGAAACTCTTGATCATTCTATAGTCAAAACAAACCAAGAACAAATGGTGCAAAAAGAGGAAGTAGGAGAAGCCATTTATATTGAGTCGCCTATGGTGGGAACATTTTATGAAGCAAGTGCACCTGAAAAACCACCTTATGTTACAATAGGCTCTAAGGTGAAAAAAGGTGATGTTGTCTGTATCATTGAGGCGATGAAACTGATGAATGAAGTTGAGGCTGAAGTTGACGGAGAAATAGTAGAAATACTAGTTAAAAATGAAGAACTAGTAGAATACGGGCAACCACTTTTTAGAATTAAATAAAACTAGGGAGACGACGATCAATGTTAAATACTCAGCAAATAATGAATATTATACCCCATAGATATCCTTTTTTACTTGTAGATCAGGCAGAAATTCACGAAGATGGTCTAGGGGCTACTGGTTATAAAAATGTGACCATTAATGAACCTTTCTTTCAAGGACATTTCCCAAATCTTCCTGTTATGCCAGGGGTACTTATTGTTGAAGCATTGGCACAAGTGGGGGCTATTGCACTCTTATCTAAAGAAGAAAATAAAGGCAAGGTAGCCTATTTTGGCAGTATAAAGGAAGCAAGGTTTAAAGAAAAGGTGTTGCCAGGGGATACCATAAAATTAGAATGCCGTATTATTAAACAAAAGGGCCCTATAGGCGTAGGGAGTGCTGTAGCAACTGTTAATGGTAAAATAGCTTGCACGGCAGAGCTCACATTTGCTATAGGATAGCAAAGGAGGTGTTAATGTTATGTTTCAAAAAGTATTAATCGCCAATAGAGGCGAGATAGCAGTACGGATTATTAGAGCCTGTAATGAAATGGGAATCAGTACAGTAGCAGTATATTCAAAGGCAGACAAAGATGCACTACATGTTAAGCTTGCTGATGAGGCAATTTGTATTGGAAATGCACTTCCTAAGGAGAGCTACTTGAATATAGAAAATATTATTAGTGCAGCAGTATGTATAGGAGCAGAGGCCATTCATCCTGGCTTTGGTTTCTTATCTGAAAATGCAAGGTTTGCTGACATATGCAAACAATGCAACCTAAAGTTTATTGGGCCTACATCAGAGATGATCAAACTTATGGGTGATAAAGCAAAGGCTAGAGAAAAGATGATTGAGGCAGGTGTTCCTGTTGTTCCAGGCTCTAAGGGCACTTTGGAAGATATATGCGAAGCAAAAGAACTTGCAGAAGCAATAGGCTATCCCATTATGCTAAAGGCTGCAGCAGGTGGAGGCGGACGTGGCATGCGTATTGTTTACAAGAAAAGTGAATTGGAAGCTGCATTTTTCACTGCAAGTACAGAAGCTAAAGGAGCTTTTGGTGATGGAAGCATGTACATGGAAAAATATATTGAAAACCCAAGACATATTGAGTTTCAAATACTAGGTGATCGCTTTGGAAACATCGTTCATTTAGGAGAGAGAGATTGCTCCTTGCAAAGAAGACATCAAAAAGTAATCGAAGAAGCACCTTCTGCTTTTATATCACCAGAGCTAAGAGAAACGATGGGCGAAGTAGCCGTTCTTGCTGCAAAAGCTGTATCTTACGAAAATGCTGGGACAGTGGAGTTTGTTGTAGATAAAGAAGGCAACTTCTATTTTATAGAAATGAATACGAGAATTCAAGTTGAACACCCGATTACAGAAATGATTACTGGGGTTGATTTGATCAAAGCACAGCTTAAGGTCGCTTCTGGACAAAAGTTAGAGCTTGACCCTAGGAGTATAAGCATTAAAGGACATGCCATAGAGTGCCGTATCAATGCTGAAAATCCAAGTAAAGGATTTAGGCCTTGTGCAGGAACCATAACGGATCTTCATTTGCCAGGAGGAAGAGGTATAAGAATTGATACAGGTATTTATCATGGCTATAAGATTCCTTCAAACTATGATTCAATGCTCGCTAAAATTATAGCCTATGGAGATGACCGAGAAGAGGCTATTCGTATCATGCAAAGGGCACTTGAAGAACTTGTTATAGAAGGAATAGATACCAACATTGATTTTCAGTATCAATTGCTTTGCACACCAGATTTTGAAAAGGGTAACTATGATACTTCTTATATTGAAAAAAATCTTGAGTATATTATGCAAGAGGAAGGAGAAGATGCGTGATGCTAGATTCTTTTATAAAAAAGAAAAAGAAATACACCACTATGCGAGCAACTTCCCAAAAGGCTGATATTCCTCAAGGTATGTTTATTAAATGTCCATGCTGTAAAAAAAATATCTATGTCATAGATTTATTGTCATCACTTAGTGTATGTACGCACTGTGACCACCACATGCCTATGTCACCTAAAATGAGACTCAGTAAGATTATTGATAAAGGAAGCTTCAAAGAGTTTGACAAAAATATGAAAAGCTTAAATCCTTTACACTTTCAAGGCTATGAAAATAAAGTGAAAGGGTATATGGCTAAAACTGATGAAAATGAGGCTGTGATAACTGGTGAGGCAGCTGTAGATGGAATACGCACGGTTATTGCGATTATGGATTCGAGATTCATGATGGGCAGCATGGGATCAGTAGTAGGAGAAAAAATAACCAGGGCTATTGAATATGCTACCAATAACACTTTGCCCATTATTATTTTTACAGCTTCTGGAGGAGCAAGAATGCAAGAAGGGATATATTCCTTAATGCAGATGGCAAAGACGAGTGCTGCACTAGCAAGACATGATGAAAAAGGACTGTTATATATCAGTGTGTTAACAGACCCTACTACAGGTGGGGTGACTGCTAGCTTTGCTATGCTTGGCGATCTTATTTTAGCAGAGCCTAACGCGCTTATTGGTTTTGCAGGACCTAGGGTTATTGAGCAAACCATCAAACAAAAATTACCTCAAGGCTTTCAAAAGGCAGAGTTTTTATTAGAACATGGGATGATTGATTATATTGTGCATAGAAAAGATATGAAAAATACGCTATCTACTTTACTTAAGCTTCATGTAAAGGAGGAGCAGTAAGATGGAAAAGATGGATCAAAAAATAGAAATGCTCTATGCTACAATAGAAGATTTAAGTAAGCTTGAGCAAACAGAAGAGATTGAAGAAGAAATAGGCCACTTAAGAAAAGTAGCACAAAATCTAGAAAGAAAAAGAGCCAACATGTATACGGCTTGGGATAAAGTTTCTATTGCAAGAAAAATAGAAAGACCTAGAGCAAAATATTATATTCATGAAATTGTTACGGATTTTATTGAACTTCATGGAGATAGAGCTTTTAAAGATGACTCAGCTATTATTGGAGGTATAGGGAAAATAGGTCCTTATACAGTGACTATTATATGCCAAAATAAAGGGACAAATGCTAAAGAAAACATTGAATGTAACTTTGGGATGGCTCACCCTGAAGGTTATAGAAAAGCATTAAGGCTTATGAAACAGGCTGAAAAGTTTAAAAGACCTATAGTTTGTCTTATTGATACGCCAGGAGCTTACTGTGGAATTGGAGCAGAAGAAAGAGGACAGGGAGAAGCTATTGCAAGAAATCTATTAGAAATGTCCCGTATCAAAACCCCTATTATCGCTGGCGTTATAGGAGAAGGTGGAAGCGGAGGGGCCTTGGCACTTGGCGTTGCTGATTGTATTTTCATGCAGGAAAATACCACCTATTCCATTCTTTCTCCTGAAGGTTTTGCAAGCATACTTTGGAAGGATAGTAAAAGAGCAGAAGAGGCTGCTGCTATTATGAAAATTACGGCATCTGACTTAAAAGAACACAAAATTATTGATGCTATTATTAAAGAGCCTATTGGCGGAGCACATAAAGATCCTAAAAAGTCAGCAGCATATCTTAAAGAATACTTAATTCAGGAGCTAGCAAAACTAAAAAAACAACCTATTGAAGATATTGTTGAAAATAGATATGCTCGTTTTAGACAATATGGCGTGTTTAGCGAATAAATAAGCACGACTAAGAGACATATTAAAATGTATCTATTAAACACTCATCTGTTTAAATTAAAACACATCTATTTAAAAATATATGAATAAAAGATACGTGAGTAAAAGATACGTGAGTAAAAGATATATGAATATTAGATATATATTAATAAAATATATTAATATAGGAGTATAAGTTCTTGTGGTACATAACCATGAGAACTTTTTATTATTCATAATGTGGCTTGTTGTTATTCCTTTATAAGTGAGCCTACAATTTATAATATAAAGTCAAAATGAGAAATTAATTAGGTAATGCACAGTATATCATTAAGTATTAAAATGTGAATTCTATATTGACCTTCAGAATATATAATATAAAGAACAAATATGTGAAGGTGAAAAAATGGCGAGCATAAAAAATCAACTACTTAAAAGTTTTATTAAAATCAATGTATTAGAAAATCTCCCAGGGATGCTCAAGATTCATATTAGGGATTTAAACAACATAAAAAAAGAAATAAGGATATATGATCAATATGTTATAGTTGCAATTGAGCTTCTAAAAGGTATTCAAGATGTAACAATTGATTATCAAAAAAATACCATTACTATTTTATATGATAAAGATATCGTGAGGCCTCAGTTGATCTATAAATGGTTACATATTATTATAGATGTTGCGATAGACAATTTAGACTTTATTAAAAAATATAGCAAACAGAATATACTGTTTGTGGAAGAAAAACTTACAAAGCTTCTTCAAAATAAACTTACGGCGTTGCAAGCTAAAGAATAGGCTGAGAAAATAAGCATAAGTTTTATTTGATTTATAAAGGTATATAAGTTAAATTATTAGTAGAGAATGGACAGGATAAAACTTATACATTCGTTTTACAATGGGAATTCGTAAAAAATAATAACACCAAGTGGTTCGAAAAAGGGATGTTCTTTAGTAGATTCTCTATACGATACATAAAAAGAGTAAAGAGGTTAAGCATATTATATAATAAATAGGAAGGAAGATACACATGATAGGAATAATAGGAGCGATGGAAGAAGAGGTTAATTCTCTAAAAAGAAAGCTTGAAATAAAAGAAATAAAGTCAATGGCAGGAATGACCTTTCATGTTGGCACACTATTGGATACAGAGGTAGTTGTTGTAAGATGTGGTATTGGAAAAGTGAATGCAGCAGTATGCACACAAATCTTAATTGATATATTTGAAGTCAGTGCAATTATTAACACCGGCGTTGCAGGAGGACTTTATCCTAATATTAATATAGGCGATATTGTCATATCAAGTGATACTGTGGAACACGACATGGATGTAGTAGCTTTTGGTTATGATAAAGGAACAATCCCACGTATGGATACTTCTTTTTTTGAAGCGGATCAAAAGCTTGTTGATAGAGCAAGAAAGGCAGCTGAACTGATTAAAGGAGAACATAAGGTATATGTAGCGAGAATAGCAAGTGGAGACCAATTTATTTCAAGTATGCAGGTGAAAGAGAATATTTATTCTACGTTTACTGCTTATTGTGCTGAAATGGAGGGAGCTGCAATAGCACATACATGCTATTTAAACCAGGTGCCTTTTGTTATTATTCGAGCGATATCTGATAAAGCTGACCAAAATGCAGATGAAAATTTTGACGAATTTGTAACAATGGCGGCGAAAAATGCGAGCAAGATGATCGAAAATATCATTAAAGATATGTAAAAACATTATTTATTTGTAAAATTAATAAAAACTATTTATTAAACCAAAGATTTAGAATATAATAGTAGTATCAATAATTAGGTGGATTTAAGTAGGGCACAATACAATATTTGAGGTCAAGGGCATAGGGGGGGAAATGAGTATTGTATAAATATAACAAGGCCCAAAAGTTAAAATATTGTGAACATACTTGAATAATCCTTATTATAAGGTATAATAAGGGTGTTACACTATAGAAATTAGGGGAATTGAATCAGCCACTATCAAATTCAAATGATAGGTCATAATTAATAAGGAGGGGATAGAATGAAGAAAATTTTTACTAGAATCATGACAGCATTTTTGACTATGACACTTATATTACTTAATATACCAGTTAGTTTATTAGCAGCAACAAGTAAACCAGAAACAGGAATGCATGTAACAGTTATATGTGATAAGAGACATTTTGATGAAGTAGCACCAAATACAACAGAAGGGACTGTAACTGTTAGCAAGCGGTTTGAGTATGATCTCAATAATAAATCAATGACTGCATATGGTAGTATGTGGCTTACACTTACACAGTTTGAAGTAGGAAACGATGGAAAAGCTACAAACAATTCGCCAAAAGATAGTGCACAACAAGCACAACAAGTTGACGTATATGAATATGAATCTTCAAAAGACGATGCAGTAAAGATAGCAACTTTTACTGCAGATGATGTGAATTTAGGCTACATGCAACTTCCTGATAAGGATGCAAATATTAATGGCGTTAATAAAAGTAATAAAGCATCTATGCCTTATGGATGCAAAATATTACTAAGACCACCACTAGATGGACAAAGTAGAACATATTTCTTTAAGATTACAAAAGGAAATGGAGATACAGTTTATTCTGGAGAAGTAAAAGTTAAAGTGAAAAAATTGGATAAACCTGTACTTATACCACCTACTCTTGGTAAGACAGACGGTTTCTCTAGAACACTATCTAGTTCGTGGGATCAAAGTTCTGTTCAAGTATATGCAGCTAAGCAGATTGAAGTTGGCAGTGATGAAGATAGTAAATTAACAATTCCACGAGGTTCTATAATTGTTGAAGCACTTAGAGATCCAAGTAGACTAAACAAAAAGAAAGAAGCCTTAAGAAATAAACTTAAAACATTGACATCAGAGCAATTAGCAGAGTATGAAAAGGCTATTGATAAGCGTTCAGTAGATCCAGCATGGATGCCAGAAGGTAAGATAGATGACTTGGTTGACATGAGAGTGGATAGAGAAGATATAGAATTTTATACTAAAGATGATCAGCCGCCTATAGTATCTTATGATAGAAATTATGTTGCAGAGGTAGATGCAATTGTTGCATCAGGTAAAAATCAAGCAAAATATAATTACTCTGTTAATGCAAGAGTGCAGTATTTTGGAAACCTAGGAACATTAAATAATGGTGCAAAAGTTTTAGAGCCAGCCCTAAATTCAACCAGTACTGATCTATTAATTATGGTTTCAACTGATCAAAATGCTAACTTTGAAGATGCTCCTACTAAAGGAGCTGTACATAACAATCCTTTGTGGCCAGATTTGTATACTGCTTCTGAAGACAATGTTGTTATAAAATATGATAGAAATACTGATAAATTTTTTACACAAGCTACATTAAGTATCGTAGCACTATACACAGGAAAGTCTGAAAAGTCAAGTTCATATGAGAGTAAAAACGTAAGAGCATTTATTTTTACGAACCAGTCAGGTCAGCAAGCAGGATATATCTTTGATGATGCACCGACTCCAGACATACAAGCTCAAGAATTACCAAGGTGGTCACGTTTGCTCACGGATCTTAGATTAACTGACGAATTCCAAGTTGGTAAGACATCTCAAGATTTATTTTTATATGATTCTGCCTATAATGACAGAACAATGATCGCAGCTCGAAACAAATTAACTTTTGTAGGAGCAGATTCACAAGTAGATACTTTTGGTAATGCTTCAGGATCTCATATTGTGGATGCGGGCAAACCATATGATGGTGCTTATTATGCAAATTATTACAGTACTGCCTATGAGCCATCAGGTAGATTTTTACCAGGTACTTTTGTCTTCACACCATCTGGAGTATTAGGTGATCAAATAGGTTATAGAATAGTATATGAACAATATTTAATAGATGCATTGACAAGAGAGTGGAATATTCCTGAAGATCAGGGGTTGAATGCATTAAATGCATTAATTGCGGCAGATTCTGATGCTTTTAAATACTTTACTGGATTAGACAAAACGCCTCAAGAGCTTAACCGTTGGTTATATAAACAAATTAGCCCATCAAGTGCAATGTCAGATGATTTTATTATCGACTCAGTACAAGATTTGGTAGAATCTGCAACACCAACGACAGGAGGAACTGTAACTTATAATTATGGCATAGGAAGTGGAGATGTTAATTATCTGATTCCTCAAGCTAAAGGTTGTCTGTCATATACCATTGATATTCAGGATGTACAGTTAGTTGCTGATGATAATGAATTTTCAAAAGTAACTACAGAAATAGACTTTTCAAGTGCCTTAGATAAGGTATATGACCCTCTGACTAGTTCATATAAAGAGGATATAACCCCAGAGACAAATCTTGACACCTCTCAATTAACCTTTATAGTAGCGAAAAAGGCAGCTGGAGCTTCAAGATTTGAATATCACCCAGCTTTGACCAGTGCTATTTCAGGAGCCACAGTATCAGGTGGAAAACTTAAAATTGAATTTAGCAAAGTAGATGGTGTTAGTGGTACTTATTTTGACAATGAGCTAGCAGAATATCGAGTTAGTGTGATGTTTCCTGTAACATTAAAAGAGGGTCTTACTTCAGAAATCTATAGAAATGGATCAGGTACACAAAGGCACACACCTTACATTGACCCAAGTGACACAAGTAACGTTTTCCCAAGATATAGAAAGATTAAGACCACGACGGTTGTAACGTATAAAAAGAAGACAATTGAAGAGTCAGATGGGAATACTATTGAATTTGAGGCAGAACTGGAAGAGAATGAACTTACATTAGATCTAATGTATCAAGACTTTACAGATATAAAATAATCTACTAAATAAATAGAATCTATAGTACATATTTTTCTTGTATTATAGATTCTATTTATTTTTATGACTCATGATTCAAATCATATGGAGGACTTGTATTTGAGTGTCCAGTGATATGCTCAATAATAGGTATTTCAATAACATATAAGAAATGAAAAAAAATTCATTTCAAATTTAGGAAATTAAATAGCGACTCTTCAGAATGAGTATCATATAAATATATAAAAGATATAAAAGTTAAAAAATTATGAACACTATTGATTAATCCTTATTATAAGATATAATTAGGATGTTACAATTATGAGAATTTTAATCATCCACTATCAAAGTTAAACGATGGTTTATTATTAAAAAGGAGGGGAAAGAGTGAAAAATAATTTTTTTAAAATCATGGCATATTTTTTGGCTATGACACTTATATTACTTAACATACCTGTTGCCATATTAGCAGCACCAAGTACCTTAGAAACAGGAATTCAAGTATCAGTTGTTTATGATCCACGTCACATGGAAGAGGTAACAACAGATACCACATTGGGGAGCGTGCAACTAATTAAAAAAGGGATAGATGACTCAAATAAATCAATGACTGCATATGGCAGTATGTGGCTTACATTGACACAATTTGAGGTAAGTGGGGGTACATTCACTAATCAATCTCCAAGAGAGGAAAGTCAAAAGATTAAGAGTGTTGATTTGTATGAAGTTGACCCATTAGATAATTCGATAAAGAAGAAAATAGCATCATTTTCTAAAGAGGGTGGTACATTAGATAATATGCAACTTCCTGATAGCTATGGGAATATTCACAAGATAGAAAATGAAGAAGAACTATTTTATGGCTGTAAAATATTACTTAGGGCACCTCTAGATAGAACTCCAAAAACATATCAATTTGAGATCACAAGAAATGATGAACATAATACCAAGTTTTGGTCAGGAAGTGTTACAGTTAGAGTGAAAAAATTAGATAAACCACTACTCATACCGCCTACTATTGGTAAAACAGACGGGTTCACTAGGACATTAGATGACAAAGCAAGTGAAAGTTCAGTACAAGTTTATGCAATGAAGGATATTGTTTTAAAAGATAATACAATTATTCCAAAGGGTTCTTTGATTATTGAAAAGCTTAGAGATAATAGCAGACTCAGTCGAAAGAAGATAGATTTACAAGAAAAGCTACAAACCTTAAGCCCAGAACAATTATTAAAATATGCAAAGACCATCGATAAACACTCATTAGATCCAGCATGGACGCCAAACTTAGATATAAGTACTTTGGTTAATCTTAGAGTGGATAGAGAAGATATAGAATTTTATACGCCGAATGGTCAGCCACCTATAGTATCTTATGATAGGGATTATGTTTCAGAAGTCAATGCTATTATTTCTACAGAAAGAAATACACCTAAATATCATTCGTCTGTAAATGCTACAGTAAAGTATTTTAGCAAAACAGCAGGAGAAGGGGCGTTAGCAACGCTATTAAACGAGCCTTGTGCTACGGATGTATTAATCTTAGTTTCAATGGATCAAAGTTCATATCATGAAGATGCACCAACTTCAGGGGCTGTATACAACACGCCTTTATGGCCAGATTTATATAATGCAGATCCTGACAATGTAGTTATACAATATGATCTTGATCGTGATAGATTTTTTACACAGGTAAAATTAAATATCGTAGCTCTATATACAGGATATCCTAAGAATTCAAGCACATATACTAATAAGAATGTAAGAGCATTTATTTTTACAAATCAGACTGGTCAGCAAGCTGGGTATATCTTTAGTGATGCACCTACTCCAGATATACAGGCTCAAGAAGTACCAGGGTGGTCCACTTTACTTACAGAGCTTAGACAAAGTGATAAATTCCAAGTTGGTAGTACAACTGAAGATTTGTATTTATATGATTCGAGCTATAATGGGAGGACAATGATTGCTGCTTGGAACAAATGTAGCTTTGTAGGTGCAGATTCAAAAGTAGAGCTTTATGGGGCTGCTTCTTCTCCTTGTATTGTGGATGCTGGAAAAATTGATGATGATTCCTATTATGCAAGTTATTACAATACTAAATATGAACCAGCAAAGAGATTTTTGCCAGGAACTTTTGTATTCACACCTTCTGGAGTATTGGGTGATCAAATAGGTTATAGAATAGTATATGAACAATATTTACTTGATGAATTGAAAAAAGAACCATGGGGAATTTCTGATGACAAGTTACTCAATGCACTCAATGCATTGATTGCTACAGATACAGATGCATTTAGATACTACACTGGGTTATCAAAGACGCAGCAAGAACTTAACACATGGTTATATACAAAGATAAATGGATCAGGTGCAATGGCAGAGGAATTTATCATTGACTCAGTACAAGATATGGTAGATTTATCAACACCGACAGTGGGCGGAACCGTCACTTACGATTATGGTGTAGCAGGTGGAGATATCAATTATATGATTCCTCAAGCCAAAGGATGTCTGTCATATACCGTTAACATTCAAGATGCACAGTTAGCTTCAGATGATAATGAATTTTCAAAAGTGACAACGGAAATAGACTTTGCAGGTGCCTTAGATAAGGTATATGATCCTCTGACTAGTTCATATAAAGAGGATATAGTACCAGAAACCAATATTGACACCGCTCAATTAACTTTTATAGTAGAGAAAAAGGCTGCTGGAACATCAAAATTCACATATCATCCAGCCTTGACCAATGCCATTTCAGGAGTTACAGTGTCAGAGGATGGAAAACTTACAATTGAATTTAGCAAAAAAGATGGTGAAAGTAGCGTATACTTTGACAATGAGCTGGCAGAATATCGCATTAGTGTGATGTTTCCTGTAACATTAAAAGAAGGTCTTACTTCAGAGATCTATAGAAATGGTTCAGGCATCCAAAGACATATGCCTTACATTAATCCAAGTAATCCAAGCAGTGTTTTCCCAAGATATAGAAAGGTTAAGACGACTACAGTTGTGCGATATAAAAAGAAGACAACTTATGATTTAGCCGGGAATCCAGAGGAATATAATGAACAAGTAAAGCAGCATGATGAGACTTTACAGCTAGTGTATAAAGACTTTACTGATATAAAATAATATACTTAGTAAATAGAATCTATTCCACTTATCTTTTAGTGTTATAGGTTCTATTTATTTTTACATCTCCTTGAAAAAATGTTAATATATGGTAAAATAGACTATACAAGGAGGAGGTATACCATGCTAATTATATTACTAATGATTCAAATCATATGGAGCATTTGTATTTGGCTATCCATTGCTATGCTAAAAAATCATCTGGCTAAAATTACTTATAGCATAAGTATTTACGAAGACTCAAAGGCCTATAAAACTAAAGAGGACATTTTTTTTATAGAATCGATTATCAATAAATATAGTGAATTATCTCAAGAACTAAAAAAGCCAGATAGTCTTGGGGTGATGATCGAAAAGAGATTATATAGTGATAAAATAGGAAAATTTAAGTATTTGAAGGTTCGCCATATGGCATTAAGAGGAAAAGTATTTAATTGGGTGATTGTATTTCTAGACCTAATATTTTTTGCCTTTAATACGCAAAAAACTATTAAGTTTGATAATATTCTTGTTATTGCTTTAAGTATTTTTTTGAGTATTGTATTAGAGATTTATACGTTTAGCCAAGAGATTGAAACAAAGGAAGCATTGCTAACCACAGAGGTTGAAGATTATGTATTAAATAATTATCCTTATAAAAAACATATAAGAAACGAAAAAAGGCTTATCTCAAAGTTAAAAAATCAAATTGAGGAGCTTGAAAACAAACTGGCATACTATATGGAGATAGCATTAGAAAAGCATGAGATCAATAAAGACCATTTCCCTGAGTTTAAAGAGGAAGCATTTGGAGCAAGAGAAGAAGCTGTTTATTTAAAGGAAGAAGATATAAAAAGTTTGATAAAATTGATTAAATAAATTGAGAACAATACATAGATGCTTCTTATAAGGGATAATATAAGAAAAGATACGAAATCTAATAACTTAAAAGAAAAAGTCTAAAAAGAGCAAAGCTTAGCATAAATTTGTGTTTTATGACTTTTCATTTAGGAAACCATGCATTATAATATTGGTGGCATATATTTTTATGATAAAAAAATTAGGAGGCATTTTGTGATGAACAAAATAACTTTAGATTATTCCAAAACAGGGGTAAGTCAAAGTGAGATTGACTATTTAAAGCCACATATTCAAACAGCTCATACTATGCTACATGAAAAAACAGGAGCGGGCAATGACTTTTTAGGATGGATAGACCTTCCAATAAACTATGATAAGCAAGAGTTTAGCAACATCAAAAAGGCTGCAGAAAAAATTAAAAGTGACTCGGATGTGCTTATTGTTATTGGAATAGGTGGTTCTTATCTTGGGGCAAGAGCTTGTATGGAAGCACTTGGCCACACATTTTATAATGCACTACTAAAAGAGCAAAGAAAAACTCCAGAAATTTATTTTGTAGGCAATAATATTTCAGGATCTTACCTAAAACACCTATTAGATGTTTGCGAAGGTAAAGATGTTAGCGTCAATGTTATTTCAAAGTCAGGAACCACAACAGAGCCTGCAATAGCCTTTAGAGTTTTCAAGAAATTCATGGAACAAAAATATGGTAAACAAGAAGCGAAAAACCGTATTTTTGCTACAACCGATAAGGAAAGAGGAGCACTCCTTACTCTTGCAAAAGAAGAAGGGTATGAAACATTTGTGATTGCGGATGATATTGGCGGACGTTTTTCAGTGTTAACTGCTGTAGGATTACTACCAATAGCTGTAGCAGACATTGATATTGATGAAATGATGAAGGGCGCAGCAGATGCTAGAGCAGAATATGCGAATCCTAATGTAGAAGAAAACCATTGTTACCAATATGCAGCAGTTAGAAACAGCCTGCTTCGTAAGGGAAAAAACATTGAGATTATGGTAAACTATGAGCCAACACTTCAGTACTTTGGTGAATGGTGGAAACAACTTTATGGAGAAAGTGAAGGAAAAGACCAAAAGGGAATCTACCCATCATCTGTTAATTTTTCTACAGATTTGCACTCCCTTGGTCAATATATTCAAGACGGCCAAAGATTTTTATTTGAGACAGTTCTAAATATTGATAAACCTAAAGAAGATATGGTGATTGAAGAAGAACCTTCAGATTTAGATGGCCTTAACTATTTAGCAGGCAAGACCATGGACTTTGTAAATAAAAAAGCATTTGAAGGAACACTTTTAGCACATGTTGATGGTGGAGTTCCTAATATGATTGTTACAATACCTGAGATGACGCCATATTATATGGGTAAACTCATTTACTTCTTTGAAAAAGCATGTGGTATTAGTGGCTACTTGTTAGGGGTTAATCCATTTGACCAGCCAGGAGTAGAAGAATATAAAAAGAATATGTTTGCTCTTTTAGGAAAGAAGGGCTTTGAAGACTTACAAAAAGCTTTATTAGAAAGAATTAAAGCATAAGAGAGCACTATTAAAGGATTATCTAGACATAGATAATCCTTTTTGTGTCTTAGGGAAACAATAGATCTGGATGAAAGAGGGTTAGAGACCTTTATAGTATCTAAAGAGACAGTGATGAATGCCAGAGGCAATAATATCTGCCATTTTCATAACAATAGAGAGTCTTGTGTTTTGCAGTACAACCATATTCATAAAGCTGCTAAAGTTGACAATACCAGTAATGTGTAAATCACCTATAGGGGGAAGTTCTTTTTTGACGCCTGCTCCAGGTCTTATAGAACCTTTACCAATACAGATGCAGCCTACATTTTGCATGGAACCAAGACAAGCATCAATAGCAATAATTAATGCATTTGGATGGTTATATTTTATTGTTGTTATAATATCATGTAAATTTTTTGCGTGTACGGGCTCATCTAAATTGCCATATAGGGATACATTTTTATAGATAGTCTCTTTAAGCTTATAACCGATGAGTGGTCCTAGACTATCACCTGTAGCCCTATCTGTACCTATGCACAGAATAACAAGTTTGTTGTTGTGCAGAGGCAAAAGAGCGTTAAAATGGCTAAAAAGGCTCTCACAAAATATAGAAAAGTGATCAGAATCGTTGATATTAATGTAAGTAAGATGACTTCGTTTTGAAGCTTCTGTATTCATAGTTTAGATCTCCTTTCGTACCTATCCTATAAGATTGCCATTTTATTGGATATTTATTTACTTTGGAATTGGAATTTATTTACATAAGAAGATATTACTTTCTTTTCTTTGCTAAAAACAAATGTAAAAAAACAAAAAAGAATGCTGGTTTTGCTATCTTGTTTGCTATCCATGTAAGAATTATTGGAAAAAAAAACCAGCGTTCGCGACAAGAAAGATTAAAAAAATTTTTTTTCATAGTGTATCCTATAACAAGATTGGATAAAAATGAAAGGAAGGATACAAATGGGAAGAATAACTTATCATCCAAGACCAAAAAATAAAAATTTCAATAATGTCATTAATCTAGAGAAAGATGTAAGGATAAAGGATGAAGGCAAATCAAATGAAATGGATGGAGAAAATAAACAAGAAAACATACTCGTTTTGAGGCCAGAAAATGTAAAAGCCATTGGCGATATTAGTTGTGACTATCATATCTACTTAGAAGATTATGTTTATACATACCTTTATCAGTATGCGTGTTTAGATTTAAAAAAAGAGCAGTCTGCTCTATTTGTTGGGAATATTTCCAAGGAAACGAAGGAAGTTGCAATATGGGGGGTTATTCCTATTGAGGAGGATATGCTTGACGAACAGGAGGAATGGCTCAGTAAAGAAGCCATGAAATATGCAGAAAGAGAAAGAGATGAGTATTTTAAAGATGCTCAAATAGTTGGCTGGATGCATATGCAACCAGGTTATGGCACAATGGTTACTGTAAAAGAACTTAAGACACATAGAGAATTTTTTGGACAAGAAGTAGGGATTATCTTGTTATTAGATCCAATTAACCGGATAGAAACCTTTTGCATATGTGAAGGCGAAGAATTAAGAGAACAAACAGGATATTGTATGTACTATGAAAGAAATGAACCAATGCAGCGTTACATGCTTGAGCATCCACTAATTAAAATGGACACAAAAGAAGTAGAAGATAATGTGGTTGCACAATTTAGAGAAATCGGTAAGAAAAGAAAAAAACAGTATATACAAAGAAGGAAGACAAATACAATTATATTAGGTGTAAGTGCTATTTTAATTATCTTATCAGCAATGATCACGAAAACAGGAGCAAATGACAATAAGTTAAATGCTACTATAAGCAATGAAGTAGTTAGTCAAAGTGAAGAGGAAGCTTTTTCTAAGGAAGAAGAAGGAGTATTACCAGATGAGGATATAGGTGTTAAGGTTATTATTAATAAAGAAGAATTAATTAGTCAGCAAAATAATAATGAAGTTGCAAAAGAATTAAGTGATGACAGTCAAGGTATACAGTTGGCACAAATAGAGGAAAAGGATGGCGTGCAGCTACAGAGTGAAAATGAATCAAAGCAAGTAGTTGAAGTTAATCAAGAAATCAACGACCTGCCAGATAAAGAAGAAGGTGTAGTGAAATCCATTCACAGTGAGGAAAAAATTATAGGGGAAGTAGCAGAAGAAAAGGAAACAACAAATTATAAAGAATATGTCATTCAGCCAGGAGATACCTTGAGAAAAATTAGCTATAATCACTATCAGACAGAAATGAAGGCTAGAGATATAGCCAAATTTAACAATATGACCAATACAGACCATATTCAAATTGGTCAAAAGATAAAAATACCTTTGGAATAATGCATAAGATATTTGCTTTTTAGATAATTAGCGGATTATCCATTGTATAATATGGGTATAAAGATATATAATGAAATATATCTTTGAAATTTGGAGGAAGCTAATGTGAAAAAGTCACCGTTAAAGTGCCTATTTGTATCAAGTGAAGTAGCACCCTATGCGAAAACAGGAGGTCTTGCTGATGTAGCTGGGGCACTACCAAAAGAACTTAGACAAAATGGTGTAGATGTTAGGGTAGCGATGCCTTATTATAGCAGTATGTTTGGGAAGTTTTTTGACCATGATAAAGGGTTTTTAACAAGTTTTGAGGTCTATCTTAACTGGAGAAAGCAAGGGGTTGGTATTTATTACGATAACACAATAATGCCCACTTACTTCATTAAAAGTGATGCTTATTTTTATAGGGAAGGACTCTATGGCTACCATGATGATTATGAGCGATTTGCATTTTTCTGCAAGGCTGTTTTAGAGCTTATCAAACATATAGATTTTGTACCTGATATTATCCATTGTAATGATTGGCAAACAGGACCAGTATGTTTACTACTAAAAGAAAAATATCGATATGATCCTATGTATGCCAATATGAAAACCGTTTTTACGATACACAATATGAAATATCAAGGACTATTTGGAAAGGATGCTTTAGAGGTCTTAGAACTTTCTGACAGTTATATGCATTCAGATAAAATTGAGTTTCATGGTGCAGTAAGCTATATGAAAGCTGGACTAGTCTATTCAGATAAAATTACAACAGTTAGTCCTACTTATGCTGAAGAAATTAAAACGCCAGGTTATGGATGTGGTCTTGATGACCTTCTTAGAAACAAATACTATTATAAATTAGAAGGAATACTGAATGGTCTTGATTATAAGCTCTATGATCCTGCAACAGACACAAGAATCTATGAACCCTATGACAGCTCATGTTTAGAAAAGAAAGAAAATAATAAGCGTGCTTTTCAAGAAGAATATGGCTTAAAACAAGATGGTAGTATGCTTATTAGTATCATATCAAGAATTACTAATCAAAAAGGATTTGATTTACTGAAACATACGATTGATCATTTATGGATTATGGACAAAATCATGCAGCTTAAAGTTCAGGTAGCTATTTTAGGAACTGGGGATTATGAGTATGAAAATATGTTTAAACATTTCGCTTATAGATACAGTGATCGAAGTGCAGTGTTTATTACCTTTGATGAAACAATAGCTCAAAAGATTTATGCTGCTAGCGATGCATTTCTTATGCCTTCTGCATTTGAACCATGTGGGTTAGGACAACTTATGGCAATGCGTTATGGAACAGTTCCTATTGTTAGAAATACAGGTGGATTAAAAGATACAGTAATCCACTATAATAGTGAAACAAAACAAGGAACAGGCTTTGAGTTTGAAGATTATTCTGGTTATTGGTTATATCGAAAAATTGAAGAAGCCTATTGGTACTATACTGAAAGAAGAGATGACTTTAAGCAAATCATGCTTAATTGTATGAAAGCAGACTTTTCTTGGGAGGAGTCAGCAAGAAAATATCAATTAATGTATCAGAAGTTAGTAAAAATGTAGATGAGACTTTGAAATTAGCTTTCCTATGTTGTATGATAGAATATAGAGAAATTATTTAAGTGATTTTTTATAAATGATAAGTATTTAAATGATAAGTCTATATATTGTCTGCAAATTATAGAACGTGCATTTTGATGAGCGTTCATTTGAGCGAAACAATGTAGGGGGATTAAGCGATGTCAATTAAGAAAAACCACAAAATATCAAAGATGGCTACATTGGTACTAATCGTTCTAGCTTTATTAATAGGCATCTATGTCTTAATAACTAGGTTTGATTTAGTTTATGATTCATCTAAAGTAAAACTTACTCTGGATAAAAAAATCATTACTTTGGATCCTAAAGAAAATAATTATATTGAAACGAATAAAGATCAAATAATACATATTACCAAAGATGGTGTGATTGCTTATGCATTAGATGGTCAACAGATATGGTCTGAAACAATTTCTCTAACACATATCGTTACCAAACAAAAAGAACCATACCTTGCAGTGGGAGAAAAAATGGGCAGAGATATCATTGTTTTTAATGACAAGGGGAAAAAAGCAGCGATTACAACACAAAATCCTATCGTCTTTTTCTCTGTTAATCAGAAAGGATTTACAACAGTTATTGAAAACCGAAGAGATTCTCACATAGTTTCTATGTACAATGAAGAAGGCAAGTCAGTTGGCGTCAAAAGAATTACACAAATAAAAGAATGGGGTTTTCCTGTAGCGGCAGAAATATCCCCTGACAACAAGCTGCTTTTTATTGTCTATGTAAATGGGCAACAGCCTATTTTGACGTCAACCATAGTTTGCATCCCAACAGAAAAACCGAAACAAGAAGTTGTTGATTCCATTTTATATGGAATAGAGCATAAGGATAGCTTTGTTTATGAAGTACATTTTATGAATAGCAATAAATGGCTTGCTATAGGGGACAAAACCGTATCTCTTTACAACATGGAAGGCAAACAGTTATGGGAAAAACAAAATTTAAGGGCTTCATATATACCTTATCTGAGTAGTATGATGGAATTTGGCGAGGGATACTTTCCATTTGTCGTAAGCGATGGGACGAACCTTAATGCAATTCATAGAAAAGATGCTTTGATGTATTTGGATTCAAAGGGTAAGGAGATCTTTAGCAAAAAATTTACCCAAAGTGTAGATTACATGTATGCAGATAAAAAGGGTGTTATTATTGGACTGGGAAGAGATTATTATGGCTTTAATAAAATAGGCAACCAAGTCTTCTCTTACAAAGCGACAAAAGATATAAGCAGGTTGATGTATATAGATAAAAGTGACAAGATCGTCGCTCAAAGTAAAGATGAAGTATTTATTTTAAAACCTACAAGGCAGGAGTAATGGGCATGATCGATGGGATAATAATCATTATAATTATGCTATGTGCTATCATTGGATATTTTACAGGGCTTATAAGGACGCTTATGCAGCTGGTATCTTCAATCCTTTCATTAGCTATATCCTATATGATCTATAAGCCTGTAGCATACCTATTAAAGCTTTCGCCTATTTATACAGTGATTAAGTCATGGGTATTTGAAAAAATAGGGACGACAGATTTGTTAGGGCTAGGGGCGCAGTCACAAGCAAAAGAAATTAATAAGCTGACAAGCTGGATGCCAAGCTTTATTGGATCACAAATAGCAAAGAACAATAATCGTGAGGTATATGCTTTACTTGGCGTAAATAATATTATTGATTACATAGTAACTTACATAGCTGATATTGCTATTATGGGGATTGCACTGATTGTAACATGGGTATTAGTTAAAATAATCATTATGACAATAATGAAAGCATTAAACATTATTGCTAAGTTGCCGATTATTAGTACCTTTAATAAATGGGGTGGACTTATAGTAGGTATCTTTAAGGCAGTTTTCGGTATATGGATTGTCATGCTCCTCATTCCATTTTTATCAACTATAAAATCCATGCCGGATTTATTGCTACTTATTGATACAAGCATATTGGCAAAGGTGCTTTACGATAACAATCTAATTTTGTTTTATTTAAATCAGCTTATCTTATAGAGAAACAACTCAAATGGCCTACTGTTTGAGTTGTTTCTCTATATAGGATTAATATAAAGTGGAATCAACATAAATCGGAATCAATATAAATCAATCTATTAGAAACAATATTTGGGTGACGAATGGCTAATCTTTTACGCAGTCCTTTAGAATATAAATTTAAATTCTTCATAAGATTAGTCTTTACGACATGAGAAGAAAAAATAGAAAAAATGAGTTGACAATGAATATTCCATATGATAATATATATTTTGTCGCTGTAATCTATCAGCACACATGAACTTTGAAAATAAAATAGTAATCATGTAACGAAAAAATCATACCCTGATTTTTTTGAGTAAATTCAGATCTATAAAGTAGAGGAAACAAAACTTTATAGGAAAACTTGTCAGCATCTCTTGTAAAAGAGAGATCTTAGTCAAGACAAACTTTTATTTGAGAGTTTGATCCTGGCTCAGGATGAACGCTGGCGGCGTGCTTAACACATGCAAGTCGAACGGAGAAAGGGTAGCTTGCTATCTTTTCTTAGTGGCGGACGGGTGAGTAACGCGTGGGTAACCTACCCTTTGCAGGGGGATAACAGCGAGAAATCGTTGCTAATACCGCATACAAAGTTTCTTT
>JAEYPM010000005.1 GCA_023410675.1 Bacillota bacterium
CCTTGTAAGTACAGCCATATGGCATAACAGCATACCTAATGGCTCACTCATTATCAACAAGTTTTCTCGGCATAAAAGGACATTTTCATTTGTGGTACGTGAGGACATTTTCACTTTTGAATCACAAGTTTTCTAAACAACTTTATTTCTAGGCTTGACATAAGAGATAGTATATGGTATTATATTTTTCGTCGAAGGAAATATAATTCCATTTGCGCGAGTGGCTCAGTGGTAGAGCATCTCCTTGCCAAGGAGAGGGCCGCGGGTTCAAGTCCCGTCTCGCGCTTTTTTAACGGGGTGTGGCTCAGTTTGGCTAGAGCGCCTGATTTGGGTTCAGGAGGCCGCAGGTTCAAGTCCTGTCACCCCGATTTTATAAAATAAAAGATGTTCCTATATGTGGGAACATCTTTTTTATTTGTTTGTTAGAATATCAAGTATTTGTTCATAGAGCATAGAAGCATTTTCAGTCCAATTGGCACAAAGTTCTATGGCTTGCTTTTTTGAACCTACACATAGGTTCAGTTCAATAAGTGTAGAGTCATTTTCATTGACTTTGCATTTAACCATATACTCAGTCTGCTTAATAGGTATATATTCGGCATGAATATCTAATTCACTTTTTAGCTTTCTCCAGTTATTTTCGATAAATTGCTCAAGTTCTGTAATAATGGAAGAAGGTATTCTTGACGAGAAGAAGTTAAGTGCTTCTAATCCTTTTTCAGTTATTTCATAATAAGAGGTATTATTTTCCCTAGTAATAGCGATAAACCCAGAGTTTTCAAGTTCATTTAAGTACTGCTGAAAAGAAAAATAATTCGTATAACCTCTTTCTAATATAATGTGTGTGATTTGAGACAGGGAAAGAGGCATTTTAACCTGAGACAATAGATACAGTAAAATTAGTTTGTTTATGGTTAAATCTTCTGAAGCATTATACATAATATCCTCCCCTAGTTAATTAATCTATTATCTAATCTATTGTATAGTAAAAAGAGGTCAAACTCAATATTAGTTTTCGCCTTGGTAAATATTATTTTCATCTAAGTAGTTGTGAATGCGGTTAAGGATACGCTTTTTACTTATATTCCAATCAGGTGCAAGTAAATGATTTTTATCACCATCTCCAGTTAGTCGATGGATGACAAAATGTTTTGGTAGTATTTTAATTATTTCCCCTATTAGGTATACATATTCCTCTTCTGTAAGAAGTTTAAAAGGGTTTTTTAAATAGTAAGCACCTAAGGGAGAATTATCCAAGATGTAGAGCATATGAAGTTTTACACCTTGAATAGGAAGCTTTGATACATAGCGTGCAGTAGCTAGCATATCCTGGGTAGTTTCATTAGGGAAGCCAAGGATAAGATGAGTAACCGTTTCTATATTTCTTAAGCTAAGTTCATATACAGCATGTTCAAAGCACTCCAGTGTATAGCCTCGGTTCATCCATTTGGCAGTATGTGGATGGATGGTTTGAAGACCAAGTTCTACCCAAATGTGTATACGCGTAGAAAGTTCTTGAAGATAATCAAGAATGGGTGGGGGTAAGCAGTCTGGCCTTGTAGCAATAGCGATACCAACTAATCCTGGGAAAGAAAGTGCTTCTTCAAATTTCTGCTTAAGATAGGCTAATGGAGCATATGTGCTTGTATAACTCTGAAAATAAGCAATATATTTACAGGAATTTTTCCATTTATCTTTTATCAAAAGGTGAGCTTTTTCTAACTGCTCATAAATTGTTAAGTGGGATGAAGGTGTAAAATCGCCACTTCCACGGCTACTACAAAAAATACATCCATCATAGGAGAGGGTACCATCTCTATTAGGGCAAGTAAAACCACCATCAAGTGAAAGTTTGACCACTTTGTCTTGATGTCTCCCTCTTAAAAAACTATTTAAATTATAATAACGTCCACTTGGTTGTGTCATAAAATCTCCTCATCATAATAAAGCTAATAAAATAGATTTAAGACTATCTTATTAGCTTTATTATGATACAATAATTAATTTAGTGCAAGAAGCGTCTCCTCTTTATGGAGCCTGATTTGCTCACAAGCATCCATAATATTTTCCCATTCTTCTTGGGTTGTAATGAATCTAGAAACGTTAAGAAAATCAAGACGTAACTTCTTAGCATAGGATTCTTTGATTTTTTGGCTCTCTTCGTCTGTAACAGCATGGGCTAATTCTTTTAAAAACTTGTCAGCCCGTTCTTCAGAAACAAAAGGTATATAAGGTTGAATATAATCTAATTGTTTCTCAAGTGCTTCATATTGTCTTTTAAATGGATTATTAGCTACATGATCCATATAGTGATAAAAGGATTCTAGATTAAAAAAACGTATATTTTTTATCTCACTAAAATCAAAATTTGTGAGTATTTCTCTAAAATGAGATAAGTGATAAGCGAGTTCTTCTTTAGTTAGTAACGTACTCATAAAAACCCCCCTTGATGACAAAATAATAATGAATATTGGCGTTTGCTAATTTATTTATATTATTATTATGTCCATAGAATATCAAAAAAGCAGTATGAAAATTTTACTTTTTTATGGTGAAAAGTTATAATGAAATTAATTTCAGTAGAATGAGGTGGGTTTCATGAATAAACAGCATATATTGGCAATAGATGACGAAGATCATATATTAGAACTTTTAAAATATAACCTCGAAAACAATAGTTTTAAAGTAACAACATGTACAAGTGTTGAACAAGCTCAAGAAATATTAGAAAAACAAAAAGTGGATATTATGTTATTAGATATTATGCTTCCTGGTGTAGATGGAATAACAGCACTAGGCGAGTTCAGAAAAAACGATCGTATTAAAGAGATACCCATTATTTTATTAACTGCAAAGAGTGAAGAGGTTGATAAAGTTATTGGATTAGAACTTGGTGCGGATGATTATATTACTAAGCCATTTAGTGTCAGAGAATTAATTGCTAGGGTTAAAGCAGTTCTTAGAAGAAATCAAAGGGGAGAAGAATCAAATAAAAATGGAAAAAGTTCGGATCATTTTACTTATAAAAAACTTAAATTAGATAATGAAAGTCATGTGGTTATGTGTGATGGCGAAATCCTTCAGCTTACACATAAAGAGTTTGAAGTATTAAAGTTTCTAATGAGTAATAGAGGGAAAGTCCTAACTAGAGAAGTGATCCTTGATAAGGTTTGGGGATATGATTATTTTGGTGAGACCAGGACTGTAGATGTTCATATTAGGTATTTAAGATCTAAGCTTGAGGAATATGGAGCAGCAGACTATATAGAAACAGTACGCGGAGTTGGCTATAAATTTGTAAAGGAGTAATCCATGAAAAAAAAGATTATCACGCCTGTTTTATTAATTTTGGCACTTACATATATAATCATACTTTGGAATATGTTTGAAATGATTCCATCACTTGACCTTGCACATAAGATAGATCAACAGACCATAGCTGAAAGTGTGAAAAAAATAAGTATTATCATCGTGCTTATGATTCTTTCAATGGTTATTTTGTATTTTGTATTGTCAAAACTCTTAAATGACATTGTCATCCCACTTAAACAATTATCAAAAGATGCCAATGAATTTTCCAATACCCATTATGTACAGAACCTTAGAAATTATAATATAGAAGAGATACAAGTTTTAGCAAATAGTATTGATTATATGGGTGATCAGATGCATAGTGCTATTCGCAAGCTTAAATACCAAAAGGCTAAGGTTGAGTCTCTTTTATTAAAACTTGAAGAAGGAATTATTATTTTAGACCCAGAAGGTTATATTAGTGAAATAAATAACTATGCAAAAGACATACTCAAGGTAAAAGAAATACAGCTCAAAAAGGAACATATTAATCATATCTTAAGAGATAGTAAGTCCGTATCATTTATTAAACAGGCACTTAATCAGAGAGAAGAGAAGGATTATGAAATTATAGTCTCAGATAAGATATTATATATTACTATAACCCCCATTTTTTATAAGGACAAGGTACTACAACACTTGCTTATTATTCGCGATATTACTAAGATAAGAAAACTAGAAGAAATTCGCTATCAGTTTGTAAGCAATGTAACTCATGAGCTTAGAACACCTCTTACAAGTATACAAGGGTTTGTAGAAACACTAAAAGAAGGTGCAATCAATAATAAAGATGTAGCCTTAAGGTTTTTAGACATTATTGACATTGAAACGAAAAGGTTAAATATGCTCATACAAGATATACTATTTTTATCAGAAATAGAAAATGCGAGTCAAAGAAAGCTAGAACAAACAGAAGTAACAAAGATCACCAAAGAGGTTATTAGTTTGCTTGAAAAACAAGCTATAGCTAAAAATATAGCCATGAGCTTTGACAATAAAGATGATTTGATATTAGAAAATACAAATAACAATGACATCAAGCAGCTTATGATTAATTTAGTGAGCAATGCTATTAAGTATACAGATCAAGGAGAAATCCTTATTAGCACACAGGTTACCGAAAAGGGCAAGATGATTAAGGTAAAAGATACAGGGATAGGAATACCAAAGGATAGCATTCCTCATATATTTGAAAGATTCTATAGAGTGGATAAAAGTAGGTCAAGGAAAAGTGGAGGAACGGGTCTAGGACTATCTATTGTCAAACACATCGTTTCCCTTTATGGAGGAACAATTAGTGTAGAGAGTGAAGAAGGAAAAGGAAGTATCTTTATTGTCGAATTTAGATAGTCAATGAGAAAGTAAAGACTTAAGAAATTAAGAAAATAAAAGGAATCAATTAAATCAAAGGAACCAGACAAATCAAAAAAATCATTGAAGAATGTAGTATCTTCAATGATTTTTTTGTACTATATTTACATTTTGTTTATAGGGAATGTACAGATTCCCTTGGAGGTATAGGGCCAAAGTATTGATAAAAGTTTACTTGAATAGGTCCGTTAAAAAGTTTTCGGGTTTTACTTGCTTTTTTACCATAGTCTTTTTCAAAGGAAGTAGCAGAAGTAATGGTATAAATAGACCAAGTAGGATTAGTGTCCATAAGTTTTCTAAGATCTTGATGGAGACGCTTCGTTCTTTCTATATCACTGATACGCTCGCCATAAGGAGGATTGCACAGTAGAACGCCATAATCACCATGTGGCAAAGTAGTTTTGTGCACTGGTTTGCAAAAAAATTGAATAAATTCATCTACTCCTGCAAGAGAAGCATTTTGCCTTGCACTTAGAATGGCGTTTCTGTCTATATCAGAAGCATAGATAATAGGCTGCTCATCTAAAAGAATAGATTCTTTAGCTTCCATAAGAAGATCATCCCAAAGTTCTTTTGGAATTTGAGGCCAAGTAGAACAGGCAAAAGTTCTATTAAGCCCAGGAGCAATATTTCTTGCGATCATGGCGGCCTCTATAGCAAAGGTTCCAGAACCACAGCAAGGGTCATAAAGGATACGATTTTTATTCCAATAGCTTATTTGAAGTAGGGCAGCAGCCAAGGTTTCTTTAATAGGAGCTTCTACATTGTGCTGACGGTAGCCTCTTTTATGCAGTCCTTGTTTTCCAGTAGTATCTATCGTAAGTGTAGCAATATCTTTTAATAAAGATACCTCTACAGTATAGCTTGGGCCAGTTTCTGGGAACCATTCTATGCCATAACACTTTCCAAGACGTTTAACAATAGCCTTTTTAACAATAGCTTGGCAGTCAGAAATACTAAATAAGGTGGATTGAACACTTTTACCATTGACTATAAAAGCACCATCAGGTGTAATCCAATCTTCCCAAGGTAAGCTGGTTACCTTATTAAAAAGTTCTTCAAAGGTTTTCGCTTCAAAAGCACCCATTTTTATATAAACTCTATCTGCACTGCGTAGCCACAAATTAGATAGGGCTATCGCTTCAGAATCACCTATGTAAGTGACTTTTCCGTTAGTCACTTCACTTATTTCATATCCTAAGTCTTCAATTTCTCTTTTTACTACAGACTCAATACCAAAGGTTGAAGTAGCAATTAGTTCACATGTTTTCATAATGGGCTCCCTTACTTACTTAATAAATATATTTATTTTACTACATAAAATAATTTTTGCATAGGAATACTTAATTCTATAGGGCTTAACTTATAAATATCTGATAATTCATTCAAATTTTAATATAGATTTAACACAGATAAAATAAAACACCAACAATAGACTTGTAGGATAAGGATGAATCTAAATTAAATAATATATGAGGTATATAATAAAATGACTGGAAATATTAAAATAATAATTGTGGGGATATTAACTTTGGCAATTGGCGTAGCAGTTTTAGTAGGATGTAGTAGAGAAAGGACAGTAAAGAGTATGAATAGTAATGGACATACTAAGAAAATTTCTATAGTAGGTTCTACAACAGTTGCAGTACCTATGGAGCTACTCATAGAAAAATATAAGGATATAAACAAAGATGTAACTATTGAGCTGCAAGGTATTGGTTCGTCTGCAGGAATTAAGGCCGTTAGTGATGAAATAGCAAATATAGGCATGAGTTCACGAAATTTAAAAGAAGAAGAGAAAACCAAAGAGCTTACTGAAACAATTATTGCCTATGACGGTATTGCTTTGGTAGTTCATCCTTCAAATAAAGTATCAAATCTTACAAAAGATCAGATAAAAGATATTTTTGAGGGGAACATAACAAACTGGAAAGAAGTTGGGGGAGAGAATAAAGAGATTATCGTTATTACAAGAGAATATGGTTCTGGCACAAGAGATGCATTTGAAGAATTAATGAAACTGCAAGAAGAAAAGGATGATAAGAAAATGTCAACAATCGCCCCATCAGCATTAGTAGCAGAAGGAACAGGTACAATACTAGCAACAGTTTCATCAAAAACAGGAAGTATAGGGTTTGTATCCTTAGGATTTGTAAGTGATACTGTAAAGATACTCAGCATAGATGGGATAAAACCAACAACGCAAACAGTAGTAGATGGCTCATTCCCTATATCTAGGCCACTTCTTCTTATTACAAAAAAAGATGGAGATAATGCGTCTAAGGAATTTATTAATTTTATACTTACTGAAGAAGGACAAAAAATAATGAGTAGTCAATATATTCCAGTTAAAAATGAATTAAGGTAGATGATCGATATGGAAAAGTTAATGAAATTAGTATTTATGAGTGCCACTTTGATAGTTATTGCAGTGATACTTTTTATGGGAGGCTATATAGTTATAGGAGCCCTTCCTTTCTTTGATAAGGTCAATATAATAAGTTTCTTAACTGGCACGCAGTGGAATCCAAGTGGAGCGTTGTTTGGTATTTTCCCAATGCTGGTAGCGAGTATATTAGGAACCGCAGGTGCGACGATAATAGGTGTATTTATAGGCGTTATTACAGCAATAGCACTTGTTGAAGTATTCCCAAAAAGTATCGCAAAAGTATTTTCAGCTGCAATTGATCTTCTGGCAGGAATTCCTTCAGTTATTTATGGATTTTGGGGCCTTATGGTTATTGTTCCGATTTTAGGAAAATATTTTGGAGGAAAAGGTGATGGGAGCAGTTTGCTAGCTGTTATTATGATACTTTCTATTATGATTTTGCCAACCATTATTAGAATGACGGAAGTAAGCTTAAGAGCGATTCCAAAGGAGTACAAAGAAGGAGCTTATGCACTTGGGGCATCCAAAATGCAATACATATTTAAGCTTCAGCTAAACGCTGCTCAGTCAGGTATTATGACAGGTATAGTTCTTGGAATAGGAAGAGCATTAGGTGAAACAATGGCGGTAATTTTAGTGGCTGGAAATGCAACCATTATTCCAACACATATTACAGACCCTGTTAGGACACTTACAGCAAACGTTGCTATTGAGATGAGCTATGCTACAGGACTTCACCAGCAAGCACTGTTTGCTACAGGTATGGTACTTTTTGCATTGATTATGGGTATTAACTTAGTCTTTAACTACTTACTTACAAGGACTGAGGGAAAGAGGAAGATATGAGCGTAAAAAATAAAGATAAGTTTATTTACTATGGAATAATAGGAACATCTATGCTTACAATAGGTGTTTTGCTGTGGATTATTATATATATAGGGATAAAAGGTATGGCACATATTGACTTGATGAAGCTTTTTTTACCTGTTGTTACAACAATATATATGGTACTTATTGCTTTAATCATTGCTGTTCCCATAGGAATAGGAGGAGCAATTTATATAAATGAATATGCAAAAGAGGGCAAATTTGTAAGAGTTATACGATTTGCTACAGAATGTTTGGCAGCAGTTCCTTCTATTATTTTCGGCCTTTTTGGTATGATGTTTTTTGTAATTACCCTTAAGATGGGTTATTCAATTTTAGCAGGAAGTCTTACGGTAGCGATGGTTATTTTACCAACCCTTGTAAAAACCA
The DNA here is from genome assembly GCA_023410675.1 of Bacillota bacterium. Taxonomy (GTDB): domain Bacteria; phylum Bacillota; class Clostridia; order Lachnospirales; family Cellulosilyticaceae; genus JAEYPM01. The sequence goes on from JAEYPM010000005.1 coordinate 8,369, forward strand.
CGGAGGAAGCACTAAAAACAGTTCCTAATTCTTATAGAGAAGCATCTCTTGCATTGGGGGTTACAAAATATATGACAATTTTTAAGGTAGTGCTTCCAAGTGCTATGTCCGGCACTTTAACTGGCATTGTGCTCGCAATAGGGAGGATAGTGGGGGAGACAGCTGCTATTTATCTAACAGCTGGGACCATGTTAAAACTACCAGAAAATATATTGGATTCAGGAAGGACCTTGTCTGTTCACCTATATATGTTAGCAAAAGAAGGAATTTCCTTTGAGGATGCTTATGGAACTTCTATAGTATTATTATCAGTCATTTTTATGCTCAACGTATCCATATATTTGATAGAAAGAAAAGTAAATAGAGCGAAAGGTAAATAAGGAGAAGACAATGGAAAATATAATGAGTATTAAAGAACTTTCATTTTACTATGGAGATTATAAAGCACTAAATGCAATTAATCTAGATATTATCCAAAATGAAGTATTAGCATTTATAGGGCCTTCAGGCTGTGGTAAATCTACACTTTTAAGAATATTAAATAGGATGAGTGATTTGGTTGACAAAACAAAGGTTGAAGGTATGATTAATTATAGAGATCAAGATATTTTTGCTATGGATACAATTGAGCTTAGGAAAAAGATTGGTATGGTCTTTCAAAAGCCTAATCCCTTCCCTATGAGTATTTATGATAACATAGTCTATGGACCAAGAATGCAGGGAATAAAAAAGAAAGAAATACTTGATGAAATTGTAGAGGATAGCCTTAGAAAAGCAGCTATATGGGAAGAAGTCAAAGATAAGCTTAAGAAAAACGCTATTAGTATTTCAGGAGGGCAACAGCAAAGAATTTGCATAGCAAGGGCAGTAGCGATGCAGCCAGAAGTACTACTCATGGATGAGCCAACTTCCGCTTTAGACCCTATTTCCACATCAAAGATAGAGGACCTAATTAGCGAACTTAAAAAGCAATATACGATTGTCATTGTGACGCATAACATGCAGCAAGCAGCTAGAATATCGGATAGAACAGCATTTTTCCTTTTAGGTGAATTAGTGGAAGTATCAAATACAGATGATTTATTTAGTATCCCCAAAAATAAAAAAACAGAAGATTATATTACAGGTAGATTTGGTTAAGAAACCCTATAGAAAAGAGGTGCGTTATGGCAGCAAGAGTAGTATTTGAAGAAAAATTAAATAAGCTTAATGACAAAATCATGATGATGGCAAGAATGGTAGAAAATATGCTAAAAGAAACAATATCAGCAGTCATAGAGTGTAATCAGTCTTTAGCTCAAAAAATTATAAATGAAGATACTATTATTAATGATATGCAAATTAGGATAGAAAAAGAAAGTGCACTGCTGATTGCTCATTATCAGCCAGTAGCTAAAGATCTTCGTTTTATTATTGGAAGTGTCAAGATTGTTACAGACCTAGAAAGAATAGCGGATCAATGTGGTGATATTTGCGAGTATAGTATTATGATACAAGATGGCAGCTGGAATAGAGAAGAGAATTATAAAAGGCATATAGAAGATATGGCACTTGATGTACAAGAAATGATGAATAAAGCACTTAACGCCTATGTGTCTAAAGATGAAAACACTATACGTGAAGTGTCTCAATATGATGATGTTATTGATGATATATTTATTAAGATAAGAAAAGAATTGATGGGCAAAATGAAAAGTGATGAAGCATTTGTAGAAAATGGCGTAGATTATGTAATGATTATTAAGTATTTAGAACGTATTGCAGATCATATAACAAATATTGTGGAATGGATTTTATACACCCTATCTGGTGAATATAAATTGCACCAAGATATATAGTACTGTTATTTGTTTGATGTTAGGAATAGAATAGAAGGACTATAACCCATTTGAAAAGAGAGAATTCCCTCTCATTTTAAATGGGTTTTTCGCCGTATGGGAAGGTTATTAATTAGTGTTTAAAACGTTATAAATTTAAGATATAATGAGGGAAGATGGGAATTTGATATAAGTTTTTTATAACGAGATAAATTACTATACAAACAACACAAAGGTTTCATTTATTCAACACGAAAAAACTACAGCGTGAAATGTATTTTTTCTGTAAAATAGAGCATAAATATGGTAGTATTATGTGTATATAGAATTTAAATTGTGAACTTTCAGTTATGCAGTATAAATTCATTTGGAGAAACAACATGATTATGAGTTGTCGCTTTTTGGTGAAAGACGTAAGAAAATTTAGGTGGGTGAAAGAGTATGAGGTTATCTGATTTAAATAAATATGAAAATATCGTCATACAATGTCATGACAACCCAGATGCAGATGCTATTGGTGCAGGATATGCACTTTATCATTATTTTAATAGTCACGGCAAGAATGTTCAGCTTATTTATAGTGGAGAGATGAAAATAACAAAACCAAATTTTATTATTTTAGTCGATGAACTTCATATACCGATTGTACATGTTAAAGACATCAAAGTAGACGGTCTTTTGATTATGATAGACTGTCAATATGGGGCAGGCAATGTAACTAAATTAAAAGCTGATGATATAGCTATTATTGATCATCATCAGCAAGAAGTTTTTAACATAGAAAAGTGTGAGATAAGAAATTATCTAAGCAGCTCTTCAACTTTAGTATGGCAGATGCTTGCGGAAGAAGATTATAATGTTAATGACCATATAGATGTAGCAACAGCATTATACTATGGACTCTATTGTGATAGTAGCAACTTTGCTGAAATTAGCCATCCACTAGATAGGGATATGAGAGATAGCCTAAAAGTTGATCATGCACTGATTAAGAAGTTAAAAAAAGCAAATATGACACTCTCTGAGCTGAAAATTGCAGGGATTGCACTCATTAGGTTATCCTATGATCAGCCAAATAAATTTGCTATTGTGAAAGCTCAGGAATGTGATCCTAATATATTGGGTTTAATAAGTGATCTTGCGCTTCAAGTAGATAGTATTTATGTTTGTATTGTCTATAATGAGATTAATGAAGGAATTAAGTTCTCTGTTAGAACCTGCACAAGAGAGGTTATGGCAAACGAATTAGCAGCTTATATTTCAGAAGGTATTGGCTCAGGAGGAGGACACCTCGATAAGGCAGGAGGCTTTATAAGTAAGACCAAATTTATTAATAAATATCCTGATTTAGAACCTGGTGAGTATTTTTATAACATCTTAAACCAATATTATAGTAGTTTTGATGTAGTAGACATACTGGTTGATAAAATAGATGTAAAAGATATGGAGTTATACAAAAGAAAGCAAATCTATTTAGGATGTATCAAACAAACAGATGTGCTTAGAACAGGAACAAATGCACTCGTAAGAACACTTGAAGGGGATATGGATATTGTTATAGAAGAAGATATGTATATTTTAGTAGGCATTAGAGGAGAAGTATACTTTTTGAAGGAGCAAGATTTTATAAAGCAATATAGAGTAGTAGATGAGCACTATGACATAGATGTAGAATATTTCCCAAGTATTAAGAACAAGGATGATGGGGAAATTATTAAACTCAAACAGTATGCAAAAAAGTGCATCAATAGTAAAGAGCAGTATATTTATGTGAGTGAACTCAAAAAGCCAATTAAGATATTTACTGCTTATGAAAGAGAAAAATATCTATATGGAAGAGAAAGAGATTATCTTGCAGTAGCCGAAAATGATCTTACAAATGTTTTCATTGTAGATCAACAAGAAATTAATAAAATCTATACGAAAATATGAGGGGCTTTTAAGAGGCCTGCACATAAATGTGCTCCTTAAGACAATACTTAAAGAGCACATTTTGTTATTATTATTCTTCAACACTTTCAATAATTTCTTCATCCATAATAGAGTTATGTGGCTTATCAGCACTTTCACTATTGCTTGACTCAGCATCAGCCTGTGTTGCAACATCATCGTTAGTCTTATTAGCAATATCTTGTGATTGGTCTTTATCAGCGACTTTTTCTTCACTATTTTCAGCTGCTTCTATAGACTCAGCCTTAGCTAAGATATCTTCTTCTACTATAGAAGCGTCTAAGTTATGTGCACTTACTTTTTGGTAAGAAGTAGTAAGCGTTGCATTTTCTTCGCTAGATAGAGCTACTTTTACTGCATCCATAAGAAGCATAGCAGATTCTGGAACAGCTGCATTCACTGGAAAATCTAAAGACTGAGTGGCAGTAATATAATTATGAACATAATCAACCCCTGTTTCCAAATCTTTGTACAGTGTAGCTTCTTTTTCATCAAAGTTCTCTAAGTCTACAGAAATGATTTTATTGCTTTCTACAACAACAACTAAGTCAAGTTCTGCATCCGTTAAAGAAATTCCTGCTATGTACTTGCCATCTTTGTTCCCATCAGAAGGTGCAAAGGTTTGCCTAGCAGAGCTGTTTCTAAACACTACAAATAGAAAAACAGCAATAGCAGCAAGTAGGATAATAATAGGAATACGTAGGTCTTTAAGTTTAAAAACCATAAATTTAGGACTAGACATGATAATCCTCCTTTTCAAATAAGATGTCCTACCATATATATATGGACGGGTATTTCAATATATGCAGGATATAAAATAAAAATTTAGTGATAGGTTTTTATTTATAACAAACCTATGATAGGATAGATGTATAGAATTAAGAGTAAAGAAAGAAGGGATATACATGAATATTGCTCAAATGATAGATCACACTTGTCTAAGTGCTGTAATGAAGGAAGAGGATGTAAATAGACTTTGTGAAGAGGCAATAAAGTATCAGTTTAAGACAGTATGTGTTCCACCTTGTTATGTTGGCATGGCTGCTCATTTACTGAGTAATACTAAGGTGGGTGTTACAACAGTAGTAGGATTTCCTTTAGGCAACGAGAGTGCTAGCTCAAAAGCCTTTCAAGCAAAGGAAGCTATTTTAAATGGTGCATCAGACATAGACATGGTTATTAACATTGGTGCATTAAAAGATGAAAAATATGACTATGTTCATTATGATATACAAAGTGTTGTTCAGGCGGCTAAAGAAACCTGTAATAATGTCATTGTTAAAGTGATTATTGAAACGTGCTATTTAACAGATGAGGAAATAGAGAAGGCATGTAAAATTATCCTTGATACAGGAGCTAATTTTATTAAGACTTCTACTGGCTTTGGCAACCGAGGTGCTAGTGTAAAGGACATTCAGGTCATTAAGAAAATAGTAGGTGATCAAATTCAAATAAAAGCCTCAGGGGGGATTAAGGACCTAGATATGGCTAAAGAACTTATTCATGCAGGAGCATCAAGACTTGGGACAAGTAAGAGTATTGATATTATCAGCTAAATATAGAATTTAGATGTCAAATTATATGTTATTCTATGTCGTACATGTTGTATTTTTATAAAAACTGAGCACTAGATACCAAGAGTAAAGGGGTATCTAGTGCTCAGTTTTTATTGAATAGTATTTTTAGCCTCATAGGCTGAAAAATTAAAGGTTTCCCACCTATTTGTAGAATGATTAGCATTATATTCATCTAGAAAAGTATTTACTTCATAAGTTATAGCAGGATCATTTAATTCAAGAAGTTTGACAACTTCAGGAACTGCAGATGCAGAGAGATCGTAAAATAGATTAAAGTCTAATTCTTTTACCACACCAGAGGTATATTGATTAATATTATATCTTGCAATAAGCCTATCTGTATTGATAAAGTTAAGACCTGCAAAAAGAATAATAAAACTAATATAAAAACATTTAAAAGCCCTGACTTTTGAAATAAATAGTTTAATAAGCGTAATGAAAAATAACAGGCACAATAGAATGATAAACCATGTCGTATAAACTCTTAGTGGTGTTAATCCATAAGATGAAACATACATGATCATTTTAAATAGTGTAGATGCTATCAAAAATAAATTAAATAATGTAATAAATACACTGGTTATATGTCCCCATCTGGATTGAACTTTACTTTGTGTAAAGTGAGTTAATTTAGATAGGCCATAAATGAGTATAATATTAAATAGACTGAGTGGCACAAGTTCAAAGAATCCTTTGCGCGTATATTCGGCGAAAGTGAAATCACTAGGAAGGATCATTTGAAATGCTGATACAAAGTAAGCAAGTTGTGAAAAACAATAAATGATATAAATAACGCCTATAAGGTTAGATATCGTTAGTGCAATAATTGGGTCAATAATAGGCGGTATCTGCAAAGTAATCTTCTTAGGCAAGAAGGTTAATTTATCTTTTAGTCCATCTAACAATGCAAAAAGGAATAATGTCAGTATCATAGCGAGCCCAGTTTTAAATAGATGCATAGCGAGCTCATTAGTTAATGAACGAGAAATTAAGTGCATGACCCCAGCAAAGGCTGTATCAGAACTAATAAGAAGATTTATTACAATTGCCATAAATGGAATAGCAATAAGTATGCCGATCAATACTTTGAATAATACCTTTAGTTTTTCTTTTGAACCACTAAATTGTTTGATCGTGGAAAAAGCTGAGCTAATGTTGCATAAGGGTAGTACGATAGATATATGTATGAGGTCAAGTAGGGTATTAAGGGAAAACAAAGGATAAATTGAATCCTCAAACATATCAGCAGTCTGCAGTAAAACAAGTGCAGATAGAAATAGTGTATTTAAAATCTTTAGCAATGAATTATCATATAAGATAAAATAAGATGCTGTCAAAAATATAGGAATCAAAAGAATAAAGCTTTTTAATCGGAGCTTAATTTTGCATACTTTTGCATAGCCTATTATTAGAGCATAGTAAATAAGGACATATAAGGAAGCTGCAGCTCCAAGTCCTCCAAACAAAATAAAATAGACAAATGTAAGTGCTAATATAAATGTCAAGATAAGCATAACTGGTTTTGAATAATTCATGATTAATCACATCCTTTCATTAAGTACATCAAGTATTTATATAAGTGGTTTACTAAACTTTTTTGAGCCATACCTTAATGTGAAGAAGCTTACAATGTTTCCTATGATAAGGATAATTTTAATGGGTAAGGAATAGAAGATTTCAAGACATAAAATCGCAAACCCAACAGGATGCATGTAATTTTGTATTTCACTTATCACATAGTTTATGTGGCGAACCAAAGATACATCCATTAGAAGTGATGGTTGTGTGATATATAAGTAAATGTAGAAAAGTGGTGCTGTAAAAGGAATGGCAAGATAAATTGAAAAAATGATAATCAGCCCATTCAAAATGATTTTTAGGGGTAACTTTGCTTTTGCAAATACAGTATTTAAAAGAGTGCCAAACAAAGCATATAATGTAGATGGGATAAATAGCACTGCAAAGGAACAAGCTTGCACTGATAAAAGCAAGCGAGCATTTTCAGCAAAGCCTTCACTTACTGACCAAAGAAAAACATTAATGTAAATGAAACCTATGGTCGTTAGGGCATAGCAGATTACAAAATAAAATAAAAAGGACTTAATATGTCGATTCATTCTTTCACTCCTATCAAACAATCTTTCTAATAGATGTAGTATGCTAAATATATTATACAGAGAACTTGAGAGAAAAACAATATAAATTTATCGTTTTATGATAAAAAAATATTGTTAAGTTGCAAGGGTGATTGGAGAAAGTAGAGATTATGGCTCTCATTAAGGAAGAGTGAAAAAGATATTTCGTGATGAAGCACAAAGGCAAAAGTTATACAATTCTTATCATAGGTCTTGACTTAACTGCAATCTTTGATAAAATAAAGTGTAAAATAGTATAAAGTAAATCGATGAAGAGAAGGAGTATAATCTTACTTACCAGAGAGAAGGTCATGGGTGAAAGCCTTCACAAGATTAGAAGACATCTCTAAGAGTGCTTGTTAACAAGAGCAACACCTAGCCAGTGTTAAAGGGCTCAAAGTAGCAAAGGCTTAGTCCTTTGAAACAGGGTGGCAGTCGCGGTAAGTATCGTCCCTGACAGAAATGTCAGGGACTTTTTTGTATTAAAAATTAAATTTATAGAGTGAAAGGGGCGTTATCATGCAAATTAAGGCCTTAAATGGGACTAAAGACATATATGGCGAAGACATGAGAAAGTGGCTCGACATGGAAAACACTATTCGAGGGTTATGCGAAGACTTTGGGTTTAATCAAATTCGCACACCAATTTTTGAACTTACTACACTTTTTCAAAGAGGCGTGGGAGATACAACTGATATTGTTCAAAAAGAAATGTACTCCTTTATGGATAAAGGTGAAAATGCAATTACATTAAAGCCTGAAGGGACTGCACCAGTAGTGCGTGCCTATTTAGAGCACAGCATGTATGCAGATACGCAGCCAATAAAGTTATACTATATGTCACCTACTTTCAGATATGAGAGACCACAAGCAGGAAGACAAAGACAATTTCATCAGTTCGGTGTAGAGATGTTTGGTAGTAATTCACCTACAGCAGATGCAGAAGTTATAGCTCTAGCACATACGCTTCTAAAAAGATTAGGGATCACGAAAGTAGAGCTTCATATAAACTCTTTAGGGGGGACTGAATGTAGGAAGAAATATAATGAAACTCTTAAATCCTTCTTATATGAAAGAAAGGATAAATTATGTCCACTATGTCAGGAACGAATGGAAAAAAATCCCCTAAGAGTACTTGACTGTAAAAATGAAGCTTGTCAAGAAATGTTTAAGGGTGCCCCTACAGTGCTTGATACAATGGGACCAAAGTGTCAAGAGGACTTTGAAAAGCTTAAGGAGCTTCTTGAAATTATGGAAATTCCATATATTGTAGATCCTCAAATTGTAAGAGGACTAGACTACTATACCCAAACAGTATTTGAGTTTATTTCTAATGATATTGGTGCACAAGGTACAGTATGTGGTGGTGGAAGATACGACAAACTTGTTGAAGAGATAGGTGGACCACCAACCCCTGCAGTAGGATTTGGAGCTGGAATGGAAAGACTATTACGTGTAAGAGAAAAAGAAAATATTGCTTTAAGTTTAGAAGAGTCAAGGGACATTTTTATTGGCTATAGAGGCGAAGAGGCTATGAAGGTAGCGTTTAAGCTGGTTAATGCATTAAGACAAGAAGGGATTAGTGCAGAAAGTGATCATCTTCAAAGAAGTGTAAAAGCACAAATGAAATATGCCAATAAACTCGGTGCGAAGTATTCAGCAATTATTGGAGAAAGTGAACTTGAAGAAAAAGAACTTAATTTAAAAGATATGGCATTAGGAGAGCAGACAAAAGTAAGTTTTGATGAGCTCATTCAAGTTATGAAAGCATACTTAAGAGAAGAGTACTAATAAATAGGAGGAACATATTATGTCAGAGTCTATGAGTGGATTAAAAAGAACACATTATTGTACAGATTTATCTGCTAAGCATATAGAACAAGAGGTTATTGTTACAGGTTGGGTGCAAAAAAGAAGAAATTTAGGGAAATTACTTTTTATTGATCTAAGAGATAGAACAGGGATTGTCCAGCTTGCTTTTGATGAAATGACAGAGCCCGCCTTGTTTGAGAAAGCAACGAAAATTAGAAGTGAATTTGTACTTCTTGCAAAAGGAAAAGTGCGTTCAAGAGGTGAAATAGGCATCAACAAAAGCATGAAAACAGGAGAAATAGAAATTTATGTTTCAGAGCTTCGTATACTTTCAGAAGCTGAGACAACTCCTTTTGAGATTGTAGAAAATAGTGATGTAAAAGAAGAACTTAGGTTAAAATATCGCTACTTAGACCTAAGAAGAGCAGATATGCAAAGAAATCTGATGCTTAGAAGCAAGGTGACTCAGTCTGTACGTAGACATTTAGAAGAAGAAGGATTCTTAGAAGTTGAAACCCCAATTCTTATTAATAGCTCCCCAGAAGGTGCACGTGATTATCTGGTACCATCAAGAGTCCATCAAGGTAGTTTTTATGCATTACCACAGTCTCCACAGTTATTTAAACAGCTTCTAATGGTAGCAGGCTATGATAGGTATTTTCAAATAGCAAAATGTTTTCGTGATGAAGATCTAAGAGCAGATAGACAGCCTGAGTTTACGCAAATAGATATGGAACTATCCTTTGTAGACATGGATGATGTAATCAGCGTAAATGAACGATTAATTCAAAAAGTATTTAAAGAAACGATGAATATAGATGTTACACTTCCTATAAAAAGATTGACATATCAAGAAGCTATGGATCGATATGGCTCAGATAAACCAGATATTCGGTTTGGTGTTGAACTAACAGATATTTCAGATATTGCTAAAGACTGTGGGTTTGCAGTGTTTGAAAACGCATTGCAAGAAGGTGGAACGGTTAGAGCAATCAATGCCAAAGGGTTGGGTGATATAGGACGTAAGCAAATTGATAGCCTTGTATTAGTTGGCAGAGACAATGGAGCTAAAGGTGTGGCATGGCATCAAATTAAAGCAGATGGAGAAGAAAAATCTTCTTTTGCAAAAGTTATAAAAGAAGATGCCTTAGAAGCCATCAAAGAGCGTATGCATACTTCAAATGATGACCTTATTTTAATAGTAGCAGACAAGGCATCTGTAGTATATCAAGCTCTTGGAGCCCTTAGATTAGAAGTAGCAAAAAGATTAGAACTTACATCAAAAGATGACTTTAGCTTGGTGTGGGTAACAGATTTTCCACTCTTAGAATTTGATGAAGAATCAAGCAGATATGTAGCCATGCATCATCCGTTTACCATGCCAAAAGATGAAGACATTCCTCTTATGGATACAGACCCAAGCAAAATAAGAGCAAAAGCCTATGACCTTTGCCTAAATGGGGTAGAGCTAGGTGGAGGAAGTATTCGTATTCATCAAAAAGAAATACAAGAAAAAATGTTTACTCTTTTAGGGTTTAGTGAGGAACAAGCGTATGAAAGATTTGGCTACTTGTTAAATGCATTTAAATATGGTGTTCCTCCTCACGGTGGTTTAGCATTTGGACTTGATCGTATGATCATGCTTATGTGCCAAGCAGATAGCATCAGAGATGTGATTGCTTTCCCAAAGGTAAAGGATGCAAGCTGTCTCATGACGCAAGCACCAAGCAAGGTAGAGTTAATACAGTTAGAAGAATTAGGCATAGAGATAAAGACAGAAGAAGAGCAATTAGAGGATTAAGTTCATGTTGGTTCTCTATAATTGGAGGGCAGAAAAATGGAAAAACAAGACAAAATGTTACAGTGTATCAATAAATTAGAACAAACAGGTGATTTATCAGCAGAAGAAATGCTCTACTTACTTGATCATATAGATGAAGAAGCAGCTTCTTTATTAGAACAAAAGGCAGATACAGCAAGAAAAAGGTATTATGATGACAAAGTCTACATGAGAGGGCTCATTGAATTTACCAATTATTGCAAACAAGGTTGTATGTATTGTGGCATTAGAAATGCTAACAATAAAGTAGATAGATATAGATTATCTGAGCAGCAAATATTAGATTGTGTAAAAACAGGTTATGAACTTGGTTATAGAACTTTTGTACTTCAAGGCGGAGAAGACCCTTATTACACAGATGAACGGATAATATGGGTAATAAAAGATATCAAAAAGAGTTACCCAGATTGTGCAATAACACTCTCTATAGGAGAAAAGAGTTATGATTCTTACAAAAGTTTTTATGATGCTGGAGCAGATAGATATCTTTTAAGACATGAAACAGCTTCTAAAGAACTTTATGAAAAGCTACATCCTAAGATGAGTTTTGAAAATAGGATGAGATGTTTACATGATCTAAAAGAAATTGGCTATCAAGTGGGCACTGGCTTTATCGTAGGATTGCCTTATCAGACCAATAGTCATCTTACAGAAGATTTAATGTTTATTAAAAAATTCAAACCACATATGGTAGGTATTGGTCCTTTTATACCACAAAAAGATACACCACTTGGTAATCACTTAAGTGGAACAGTGCAACAGACAGTACTTCTGATTTCTATATTAAGGCTTATGCAACCAGATTTGTTATTACCCGCTACCACATCTTTAGGAAGTGTGGATCCAAAAGGAAGAGAAAAAGGCTTAAAAGCAGGGGCAAATATTGTCATGCCAAATCTTTCACCTACTGATGTGAGAGAAAAGTATGCGCTTTATGATGGAAAGATATGTACTGGAGATGAAGCTGCACACTGTAGGTATTGTATTGAAGGCAGGATTAAGAGTGCAGGTTTTACAGTAGATATGCAAAGAGGAGACAATGCTCTTTGGATAGAAGAAAACAGATAATTTTTAAAATAAGCAAGCAAAGAGCAAAAAATAAATCCAAACAAAAAGCAAAAAAATACGTCCAAACGAAAATTTGCAACAGTTACCAAGTATGGAGATTTATGTATGTATATTTATATTTGTGCAGTGGTATAATAATTTTGTAGATAAGCTAGATCTTAAAAAACTAGCTGCTTTACAAAGGGGTAAAGTGATGTTACCAAGCACAATATCGGAAGAAAGACAAGCGGTCATACGGTTAACTGAGATACCATTATTAATCATACTATAGAATGCACATTTATATATTAATTTATACTATGTGCGTTCTATAGTATTATATTATAATTAGTATGTGTAAATCGAGTATGAGGGGGCAGAATAATGCCAATCGGAACAGTAAGCAAAATTGAAGATAACTATGTCTTTGTTACCATAGATAGACAGGATATGTGTGGCGATTGTCATGCATGTGAAGTTGTAACGAACCCAAAAAAGTGTGAAATAAAATGTCAAAGTGATAAAAACTGTAAAGTTGGTGATACAGTTAAAATAAGCCTAGATGATTCAAGATTCATAAAGTCGGTACTTATCATGTATGGTATTCCTTTAATCTCTTTATTTATTGGTCTTGCAATAGGATGGGGTATAGCGAATATCTTTCAGTTTAAAGCGAATGAGTTGTGGATGATCATGGGAGCTATTGTGATGCTTGCAATAAGTTACTTAAGTATTCACCGCATAGATTATAATAAGAAATATGAAAATATGATGCCAAAAATCTTAGAAATTATAGAAAAATAGTAAAAGGTATGCTGCTAAAAAAAATACACATTTAGCAGCATACCTTTTATATATTAGGGGTAGCATCAAAACCATGAATCTCATTCATAAAAGCAGAAGCAGCAGATTTTAAATCATTTGTTTTAGGGGTATCAGCAAGTGTTTGAGAAGCGAGTTGATTTGCATTTAATAGTTTTTGAGCTTCCTCATATCTTTTTTGTAGTTCATTATAGTCTTTTTTTAGGTCAGATAATTCTTTAGTAACATGAGAAGCTGTTTTATAGTTACTACTCATAAGATAAAATCCTTCAAAAAAGAGCTCAAGTTCAATATTAGGCTTAGAATTAGGATGAATGTTTTTGACATCCATAGAAGCTAGAACAGGAAGGCGTATAGCGTTTGAAACAGAGGCATAGAGACAAGAAGCACTTAGTGCATAGCTTCCAGTCGAAAAGAAATGATACAAACCTATACTATCTTGATGAGAACAAAGTATAGGCAAACTAAAGGTTAGGCCATGATCAACAGAAAGAACAGCATGTAATTTTTGATTATCTATATAAGTAACCCATAAGCTATTATGATAATTAAAAATGGTAGGATTTGAAGAAGTTGCTAAGGTACAAAGTACAGTTTGGGTATTTGTATGCATACTATAACATATAATCTGATATTGGCCATAACATGCTTTAGTATAGACAATATAAAGATTTTCACCATCACCACATACGCTATAGTGCTGAATAGGAAAGTCACTAGTAAAAATATCAATGCTTGCTGACATTTTATCCAGTCTAACACATTTTAAAGTATAATAGTTTGAATGAGAAATATAGAATAGATACAGGTGATTATTTATGGTAAAAAATTTAAAGCCTTGAGCACTGTCGTTTGTTTCAAGAATAGGAATGGGCTCTTGATGTTCATTTAATGTTTGTTGGAGTAAAACACATGAAGAAGTATTCGGTTTGTTGGAAGCATAATAAAAGTATAACTTTTCATCAAAATAGTGGAGTGAAAGGTTTGAAAAATGATAAATACCTTTTGAACCATCTAAAATAACTTTTTTTGTATAATGATTATTTTCAAAGCAAAAATAGGATATTTGATTTTTATCTGTTAGATAAATAATATGAGGATTTCCTTTAAGATCTACATTGGCACAGTAGTTTGACAAATGAGTAGAATATATTTGTATGGGTCTTGAAAAGCCAAACTCATTGTAAAATTGACAAAAAAGCCCTTGCTTTGGTGTGCTATCCACACAGATAAAGCTATTGCGATGTTTCAGTAAATAACTCATAATAAACCTCCAAGTTTCTTGACTTGTATTGAGAAACAAATCAATACTTCACTTATTTAAAGCTGATTCATGTTGTTTCTCTTGATGAATTTACATAGTATTAGTCGATATTTATGATATGATTTTTTGACACATCCAAAGGGGATAAATGAAAATCTAAAAAGTGAATTCTATATGTAGGCATGTTGCAAATGTAGCAAAATTTTTTAGCGTAGTTAAAAAATCTCATCTATAGATATATATTTAAAATGAAATAAATTTATACATAGATGGAACCAATTAATAACAATTTCCATATAATATTAGTGAAAACGACAAATTATGATGCAACTTGTAGCAATCATTATAGGAGGTTTTTAATTATGGGTAAATGTTGTTTTAATAACGACGTTAAATATTTTGCAAAGCCTAATGCGGGTGTTGCACCACAGTGCAATCCTGTTATTGAAAATGTTTCAGAAGTTGAAGCTATAGCTACTTGTCCACCTATTGGTGAGCCCAAAAATTTAACTCTACTTGCACCAGTAGTATTTGATGAAAGCGGTTTGAATTTATGCCGTGTTGTATGCTTAGATGAATTAGTTAATGTATGTGATTCACAATCAAATAGACCAACAGATATACTTTTTGATGGACTGACTAAAAAAGATCTTGCAGGAGCATGTAGACTTCAGCTACAAGTAGTGGATATTGATTTTAATTTCTTATGTCCAACATCTGGAAGATTTTCAGATATTAAGCCAGCTAAGGGAACCCCAAACTTAAGTAGAATTACATTAAAAGATATTGATGTTACCCTAGCATGTAAAATAATTGATGGAAGTGGAAAAGTAACAAAGGAAGGTATGATGAAAGTAAGGTACTTACCAGCTGAATGTGCACCAGGTTTTGATCCATGCACAAATCCATGTTCTGTTACACTTGATCTTTACACACCTTATGGTGTTTCTTATGCACCAGAAAACCCAGATGGATGTAACAAATTAGTGCCAACCATTAACTTTATAGGCCTTGTTTCAAATCAAACTTGCGAATGTGAAGATGGTAAAGGAAGATTTTATAATTACTCAGCAAATAACACACTTCAACAAGGTATTTCAGCTCAAGCTCTTGCAAGAGTTGTAGCTTATACAGATAACTGTTTTGCAATAGGACTTACACTTTATATCAAGTCTATGTACTATGTACAATATAAATTTAAACATGAAGGTTTAACAGTACCACCGAAACTTGCACCTGTAAGAGAAGAGGAAGTCAATCATTGTCTTCAATTTGTTGAAGGGGATTTAATGGAGCAAAGCATTCAACCATTATCAGTTGGAGAAGATGCAAAAACCACAAGAGGAACTCAAGATGATGACAGATGTATAGGTAGTAGCGGATGTAGCTGCAGTGGACACCATGGAAAAGGTGGATGTAGCTGCGGCAGTTGCGATAGCTGTGATTAATCATAAGTCAACTTAAAGAAGAACTAAAAATATGACTGCGTAATATTTATACTACGCAGTCTTTATGTTTAGCATCATTAATCATTAGCCTTGCTATAGCCTCAATATGTACTTTGGTTGTATTGATGGTCGGGACACTAAGATCATTTTCATGGATCATTAGAGGGATTTCAGTGCATCCAAGAATTACCGCATCAATATTGTACTTTGAAATATAGTGCTCTGAAATAGCAACCATTTTCTTCTTATCTTCTGGAAGGACTATTCCATTTTCAAGATTGGGAAATATGATGTTATGGAGGTTTTCTATATCCTCCGCTGAGGGAACAAAGGCACTTATGTTATGTTTAAGTAAAGCATTTTCATACATACCACTTTTCATCGTAAAGCCAGTGCCAAGTATAAGAACACTTTTATAATTATTCTCAATAACACATTTACATGTTTCTTCAACAATACTGATAAGAGGCAGAGGCGATTGATCTTTCAGTTGATCAAAAACAATATGCGGTGTATTTGAAGCTATAGCTGCATAACAAGCACCTGCGTTTTTAAGGTTTTCTATTGCCGACACAAGAAGTTGACATACCCCATTATAATCTGATTGAGAAAAACAACCAACGATTTCTGTCATATTAATACTATCAATCACAAGGCTTGGATAAGTTGCTAACTCATCCAGATATTTCGTGACAATTCCATTATAATAATCGATTGTCGATGCAGGACCAATCCCGCCTATAATGCCAAATTTCATAGAAATAACCCCCTTAAATAACAAATATTAGAATAGAACATCTACGTTTTTCGCCAAAGCCTTGGGAAAAGCGTCACGAGAATGATAGATCCAGCAATGACTCCAGCAATCTCAAAGGTCAAGATAAAATAACTAAGAGCTGTATTAAATTCTTGAAATAATAAATAGTACATTGTACGATAAAGCCAAACCCCAGGAACTAAAGGTATGATTCCTGATATCAAAAAGACTGTAACAGGGGTCTTTCTACGTCTAGCTAAGAAATAAGAAAGCTGAGTAACAACAATTGAGCCGCAAAAGGTAGCCAGTACAGGAGAATAACCTTTTTGAGTAATTATCAGATTAATAAAAGAACCAATTGCACCAACTATTCCACAGATAAATATATGTTTTTTTTGGACATGGAGTAAAATTGCATAGCATACTGCAGAAATATAGGCTCCAAAAATACTAAATATCATATAATCCTCCTTATATAGAAGCTAATAGCAAGTGCAACACCGATACCAGCAGCAATAAAAACAGCTACTAAAATAGCTTCTACAGCTCTTGAAATGCCTGATAAAAGCTCATCACCTATAGCATCACGTACAGAGTTAGTAAAGGCAACACCAGGTAGAAGGGGTGTAATAATACAGGTAATGATTGTATCAACATTGAGAATATTACCTAGCAAAAAAATATCACTAAGTAAAATAGAAAGAAGAGAAACACTGAGTCCTGCTAAGAAGGCACAGATAAAAAGAACAAAATAGTTCACAGAGTATCTTTTTGACAAATGATATCGGAAATAGCCCACTAAAGCTCCCATAACAAAGGCCAAGAGAAAGTCGATTAAGTGCCCATTAAACGTAAGAGACAAAAAAGAAGCAGACAGGCCAGTGGTGATACAAAGTGTTAAAGGAGAATAAGACGTTACATTTTTTATTGTGTCAAGTCTAGAGAGGGCATCAGATAAAGTTATGTCTTGCTGAACATAGTCTCTAGAAAGTTGATTAAGAAGCTCGACCCTGTCCAGTCTGGTGCTTCTATTTTTCACACGAGAGACCTTTGTACACATAGGAAAGCTATTGTCTTCAATAGTAACTATGATACCAGTAGGAATAACAAAAGCATCTACTTTATGATAGTTATGAGAAAGAAGGATACGAGAAATAGTGTCTTCAACACGACTTATTTCGGCACCACTTCTTAGCATTAATTCACCCACATCACAGGCAAAGTTTAAGACAATTTCATGAGTAGGTTGCTCTTTCATGATAACCTCCTGTTTTTCTTGATTCAAATTGATCATTATAAATAAGTATACGACTATAATTATAGTGTGTAAAGCCATGGCAGGAGATGTAAATAAATTCCAAAGTTATTAGCACTTGAAAAAATTTATTGGAGATCAAAGCCTTTAGGTTAGGAATAAGTGAAGGATTTAAGTCGTTAATATATAATAATACTTGAAACATAAAGAATAATAATGATAATATTAAAGATAGTACAGAATTCACATTTTAAATAGTAATAATATTATGTGAATGAGCTTAAGAGAAACAACCAGTTATTTCTCGATAGTAGAATTTGAAGGAGGATAAAAATGAAAAAGTTAATGCTCGGTAACGAGGCTATTGCAAGGGGAGCATATGAAGCAGGCTGCACAGTTGCAGCAGCATATCCTGGCACGCCTAGTACTGAAATCACAGAGTTTATTGCAAAATATGATGAAATATATGCAGAGTGGGCACCTAATGAAAAAGTAGCATTAGAAGTTGCTATAGGAAGTGCTATAGGGGGAGCAAGAACCGTTGCATCCATGAAGCACGTTGGCCTAAATGTAGCAGCAGATCCACTTTTTACAGTAGCTTATACAGGAGTTAATGCAGGACTTGTTATTTTTGTAGCAGATGACCCAGGTATGCACAGCTCACAAAATGAGCAGGATACACGTCTTATTGCAAAAGCAGCACAAGTTCCTGTCATCGAACCATCAGATAGTATGGAATGTAAGGAATTTGTCAAATTAGGCATGGAAATAAGTGAAAAATATGATACCCCTATTATTATGAGACTTTCAACAAGAATATCTCATTCACAAAGTATTGTATCCATGCAGGAGAAAGTTAATTTTGAGCTAAAAGAATATAAAAAAGATATTTCCAAATATGTTATGACCCCTGCAAATGCAAGACCAAGACATATAGTAGTAGAAAAAAGAATGGATCAACTTGCTAAAGATATTAAAGACCTAGGACTTTGCAAAATTGAGAATAATGGCAGTAAAATAGGTATTATTACAAGTGGTGCTTGCTATCAATATGTAAAAGAATCAGGTGTGGAGGCAAATATTTTAAAATTAGGTATGGTGAATCCACTGCCTTTAGATGTGATTAAAGAATTTGCTCAAACTGTAGAAAAACTATACATAGTAGAAGAATTAGAGCCATTTATTGAAGAACAAGTGCGTGCAGCAGGGATAGAAGTAAAGGGTAAAGAATTATTTGGAAGACAAGGTGAGATCACCACAAGGAAAATAAAAGAAGTGTTTGGTATGGAAGTACCTTCTTCAAGAGATGCTGTATCCTTGCCAGTAAGGCCACCAGTATTATGCCCAGGATGTCCACATAGAGGCGTATTTACAGTACTTAAAAAACTAAACTTAACAGTACTTGGTGATATTGGCTGTTATACTCTAGGTTCTATGGCACCACATCAAGCCATCGATGCATGTGTTTGTATGGGTGCAAGTATTGGGATGACTCATGGTATGGAAAAAGCAAGAGGAAAAGAATTTGCTAAAAACACAGTAGGAATCATTGGAGACTCTACCTTTATTCATTCAGGAATAACAGGACTTATTGATGTGGTCTATAATAAAGGAACATCTACAGTTATTATCGCAGATAATTCTACAACAGGGATGACAGGACATCAAGAACATGCTGCAACAGGGAAAACATTAAAGGGTGAGCCAACTTATGCGATAGATCTTGTGGCACTTTGTAAAGTAATCGGTGTGCCAAATGTAGTTGAAGTAGATGCTTATGACATGAAAGCGGTTGAAAAGGCTTTAAAAGAGGAAATAGTAAAAGATGAGCCATCAGTAATTATCACAAAAGGACCTTGTAGACTTCTGATTAAAGATACAAAAGAAAAGTATACAGTGAAAGAAGATGAATGCATTAACTGTGGTATGTGCTTAAAACTTGGTTGCCCTGCTATTCAAAAAGGAGAAAAAAATGTTAGCATCAATGAAGCACTATGTGCAGGATGTGCTTTGTGTGAATCTGTCTGTAAAAAAGGTGCTATTAGAAAGGGAGGCAATTAACATGACAAAGAATATACTTATAGTTGGTGTAGGAGGGCAAGGAACCTTACTTACAGGCCGCGTTATAGGAAATTATGCCATGTCAAAAGGATATGATGTAAAAATGTCAGAAGTTCATGGGATGGCACAACGTGGAGGAAGCGTTGTCATGCAAGTGAAATATGGTGAAAAAGTGTATTCTCCCCTTGTAGATTTAGGTGAAGCGGATGTTATTTTTGCTTTTGAACAGTTAGAAGCTCTTAGATATATTCAGTATCTCAAAAAAGACGGCATGGTGATTGCAAATACACAAAAAATTGATCCTATGCCTGTTGTGATGGGGATGGCAAAATATCCAGAGGATATTATTACGCAAATCAAAAATAACTGTGAGCACACATGTTTTATTGATGCACTGACTAAAGCAAAAGAACTTGGAAATATTAAAGTTGTTAACATGATCATGATCGGTGCTTACGCTGCATATGTTGGTGATTCTATAGAAGAATGGGAAGAAATAGTAGAAAAAACAGTGCCAAAACATACAGTGGAAATGAATAAGAAGGCATTAGAAATAGGCTATCAAGCGTTTATAAGCAGATAAATGATTTCAATATAATAAAAGTATGTACACTTTTTAAGTAATATATTATGATAAATAGAAGATAGTTTGATCTTAAGATAATTTTTTGGAGGCGAAATAATGTATTCTTTAGAAGAAGTAAAATGTGTTGATCCAGCTATAGCAGAGCTGATCACAGAGGAGACACAAAGACAAAATAACAAAATTGAGCTTATTGCATCAGAAAATTTTGTAAGTAAAGCGGTTATGGCAGCTATGGGTAGTACACTTACAAATAAGTATGCAGAAGGTTATCCAGGTAAAAGATACTATGGTGGGTGTGAAGTCGTTGATAAAGTTGAGGACTTAGCTAGAGAAAGAGCAAAGCAACTTTTTGGTGCAGAACATGCAAATGTTCAGCCAAATTCAGGATCACAAGCAAACCAAGCAGTGTTTTTTGCAGTGCTTAAGCCTGGTGATACAGTAATGGGCATGAATCTTAGTCATGGAGGGCATCTAACACATGGAAGCCCAGTTAATATATCTGGAAAACACTATAATATTATTTCTTATGAAGTAGATAAATTAACACAAAAAATAGACTATGATAAAGTTAGAGAGTTAGCAAGAGAACATAGACCAAAGATGATCATAGCAGGGGCAAGTGCTTATTCTAGAACGATTGATTTCGCAAAATTTAGAGAGATAGCAGATGAAATTGATGCTTATCTTATGGTGGATATGGCACATATAGCTGGTCTAGTTGCTGCAGGACTTCATCCAAATCCAGTACCTCATGCTCATTTTGTAACAACAACAACACATAAAACTTTAAGAGGACCTCGTGGGGGAATGATCCTTTGCTCACAAGAGTTTGCACAAATTATTGATAAGTCTATTTTCCCAGGTATCCAAGGTGGACCACTTATGCATGTGATAGCTGCAAAAGCTGTAAGTTTTTATGAAGCACTTCAGCCAGAATTTAAAGCTTATCAAGAGCAAATTCTTAAAAATGCACAGGCTTTAGCAAATGGTCTTATCAAACGTGGAATGACTATCGTATCAGGTGGTACAGATAATCACCTGATGAGTTTAGATGTAAGGAATATGAACCTTACAGGAAAAAAAGCAGAGAATCTTTTAGATGAAATAGGGATTACTTGCAACAAGAATACTATCCCATTTGATCCAGAAAGCCCATTTGTAACAAGCGGTGTAAGACTTGGTACACCAGCCGTAACCACAAGAGGCTTAAAAGAAGCAGATATGGATGAAATAGCAGATATTATCTATTTAACACTTAAAGATTTTGAAGCAAATAAAGAGCAGTGTGCAGCTAGAGTTACAGCGTTATTAAATAAATATCCTTTATACTAATTTGACCCTAAGAGCGAGACGATTCGGAAAATGAATTGTTTTGCTCTTTTTTAGAAATAAGCTTATAGAGGAAAGTATAGTACAAAAGGGGGGGTAAGAGTGATTGATGATGATCAAAAAAATAAGCTGCTTGATCATTTACAACAGGTAGAAGGGTATATTGAAGCTGAAGACATTTATGTTGGTGTTAATGGACATGGACATTTAAAATATATTCAAGCGACAAGAGTGGGGCTAATAAAGCTAGGAATATTTATGATACAATCAGCCTTTTCTCATGAAAAATATATTAATATGGATTCAGAAGATGAAACTTTAGAATGGATTGATCCT
>JAEYPM010000006.1 GCA_023410675.1 Bacillota bacterium
CTACTAATACCAGTAACACAACAACAAGCATTATGGCTCCGCCACCAACTCTTTTAGTAATTTCATTCATAGGTATTCCCTCCATTTAATATTAATATGATATCTAAATGATATCATATTAATATTAAATAATCAATACATATTTGTAAATTTATCCAAAAATATGTCCTATTACTCATTTGTGAAAATAGCAAAAAAATATGCCCCTTTTACGGGAGCATATTTTTTTGCAACGATTATATAAATAGTAAGTGGAATGCATTAATCATATAATAGAATTGAAATGTCCTCTTGGCCCATATTTGCAGCATTATAGAATTTACAGCCAGTGTCAGCATCCGCAACCTTTTCACCCTTAATAGCTTTTGCCGCAAGCTCAACAGCCAAGTAGCCTATTTGGTATGGATCTTGTGTTACAGAACCCAAGAACCAGCCATTTTTTACAGCAGCTTTTTGCGCCTTACCAGCATCAAACCCTACAACTATTATATCCTTGAATTTTCCATTTGCTTTATCCAGATCTTTTCCATCAGTAGTAGCTGCTAAAATACCATTTACTGATGCTTCATTGGAAGCAAAAATAGCAATAAGTCCCTTTGTATTGAACAAGCTTTGTGAAGCATTTTGTGAGTCAGTGGCATTTGATGAAGGCGGTATAGTAACAAAGATATTAACCGCTGCTTTACCAGACGCAGCATCCTTCTTGAATTTTTCATGTCCTGTGACAGCTACCTGCCCAGCAAACAATGTTTCACAATTTTTTGACATTTGGTTTATGAATCCTACTGTACGGCCAAGTATAGAAGCAGAAGTGGCATCCTGGGATTGAACGCCGATAGTAACTGGATTTGATGTAGTAGCCTTTTTTAATGCAGCTTGGAAATTTGGATCCTTGAACATTGAATCTGCCGCAAGAGCGCCTGCATTTTCATTGTTAGTTGATGCAGTTGCCTGTAATGTTCCCTCCGGAGCATTTGGTATACCAGAGTCAAACCCTATAACAGGTATTTTCTTATCTTTGCAACTGTTGAGTTGCTGAGTTACAGAACTTGTGTCCAAAACTGCAAGTGCTAATGCCGCAGGGTTTTTGGCGATTGCAGAATTTATCATATCAACCTGAACGTTGATATCTGACTCAGAAGGTGGCCCATCAAAAGTCATATCAACTTCGTATTTTTTAGCAGCATCCTCTGCTCCCTTTTTAACTGTCTGCCAGAACTGATGCTGGAAACCCTTAGATACAACAGCAATATACGGTTTAGCGGTGTTGGTTGTTGATGATGGTGCTGCTGAACTAACAGCAGAAGTTGATGGTGCTACTGAACTGCCTGAACTTGCTGATGTTTCTGTAGAAGAACCGCATCCTGCCAATGCTAATGAAAACATTGATATTGCGGCTACCAAAGAAATTATTTTTTTAACGCCCTTCATAGAAATATTCTCCCCCTTTTAAATTTTGTATTTTTAAGCAACAGCCTAAAATCATTTACTAATCCTTCTTTGCAATATTTGCTTTTTTGTTTCTATAAATATCAAGCAAAACTGCTCCAATTACTACAAAGCCTGTAAAGAAGGTCTGCCATTGTCCCTGAAGATTCATTGCCATCAGCCCCTGCTTTAAAACGCTCATGATAAATACACCTATCAGAGTACCCGAAACAGTACCGACTCCCCCTGTCATGGAAGTACCACCAATTACGACACCCGAGATAGCATACAACTCCAGGCCATTGCCTGTGCTCGGAATAATGGAGGTATAAGCTGCTGCGTACATTATTGCTGCCATTCCTCCAAAGAAACCATCCAATGTATAAACCGCAGTTTTCCATCTATCTACCTTGACTCCCGAAAGTCTTGCTGCCTCTTCATTTGATCCGATTGCAAATGTATACCTTCCCAGTATTGTTTTATTCAATATAATAAAGGCAATAAACAGGAAAATTGCTAGCCATACTGCGCCTATAGGAAAACCACCCGATGTCTTGTAAAAAACAAACTTGAACCATCCATCAGGATCAGTAACAGTAGGGTACCTCATTGTCATAACCTTTGAAATGATTGCACCAAGACCCATGGTAATGCTCATTATACCCAAGGTAGCAATAAATGGTGGCAGCTTGGCCTTTGCAACCAATATTCCATTAATAAATCCAAATAATGTTGAAACAAAAAATATCATAACCAAAGACATTCCGATTGACCAATGCCAGACGTTATAGGCTACTCCTCCTATTAGCGCCGAGCACATCATTATTGTTCCTGATGCAAGATTTATACCGCCTGTAATAATTACAAATGTCATTCCTAGTGCAAGAAAACCAATATAGTAGGACGAATCAAGAATGTTTATTAATGTTGCGATAGAAAAAAAGTTGTTTCCAAATATAGAAAAGAATATGTATAGAATAAATAACGTACTTAGAGCTAATATTTTCTGGAAGCCCGAAGACGACTTGCCTAGTGAAATCCTTTTGTTCGACATAATTAATACCTCACTTAAAAAATTAATCAATTTCTTTGTGTTGCCAGAGTCATTATACTTTCCTGACAAGCATTTTCTATATTGAGAACCCCCGTCATCCTGCCCTCACACATAACTGCAACTCGATCACTCATTCGAAGTAGTTCGGGCATTTCAGAAGAAATCATGATGATGGACTTACCCTCATGAACAAGCTCATTCATAAGCTTATATATTTCACTCTTTGCACCTACATCGATGCCCCTTGTTGGCTCATCAAAGATTAATATGCTACAATTCTTAAGAAGCCATTTCGCTAGTACAACCTTTTGTTGATTTCCACCCGAAAGATTTTTTACAAGTTGCGATATAGAAGGTGTCTTAATGTTGATTTTCTCTACATAATTCAATGTGTCAGTACTAATCTTCTTATCGTTGGTAAAACTGAATTTAGCATAACTTGTAAGACTGGAGAGCACTGAATTATCACGGACATTTAATCCTATGGCAAGTCCAAAGCGTTTTCTGTCCTCTGACAAATAACCTATTCCATTGTTGACAGCATCATACGGTGTCTTTATGTCAACTTTTTCTCCATTAACATAAATTTCACCACTGTCCATTGGGTCTGCTCCAAAAATCAGACGCACTGTCTCTGTTCGTCCGGCCCCCATTAGACCAGCAATGCCAAATATTTCACCCTTTTTGACTCTAAAAGAAACATTTTTTACCAACCGGGAGTTTAGGTTTTTGACTTCCAGTGAAACAGGTGCATCATCAGGAACGGAGCTTACTGTTTTTGGCTCCTCATATATAATACGTCCAACCATCATTTGAATTATTTGAGGAATTGTGACGTCAGCAGTGTTGAGAGTATTAACATATTGCCCATCTCTCATTACCGTGATGCGATCAGTTATTTTCTTTAATTCCTCTAATCTATGAGAAATATAGACAATTCCTACGCCTCGTTCCCTTAATTGTTTTATGAATTTGAATAGATTTTCAATCTCTTGATCTGTAAGTGCAGCTGTTGGTTCATCCATAATGAGCACTTCTGAGTTAAATGAAAGAGCCTTTGCAATCTCAACCATTTGCTGTTTAGCAACAGTTAAATCCTGCATTTTTGCCTCGGGATTAATATTGATGTTTAATGAATCAAGCAGTTTTTTAGCTTCAATATTTGTCCTTTTGGAATCGACAAAAATTCCTCTTCTTTGTTCTCTTCCAATGAAAATATTCTCAGCAACTGTTAAGTGAGGAAGGAGGTTTAGTTCTTGATGAATAATACCAATCCCACAGCTTTGTGCGTCCTTGGGATTATGAAACACAATTTCCTTACCCTTATATTTTATTGTTCCAGCATCCCTTTGATACAAACCGATGAGGACCTTCATCAAAGTCGATTTACCTGCCCCATTTTCGCCAACAAGTGCATGTACCTCTCCTTTGTTAAGTTCAAACCTACAATTGTTAAGTGCGTGAACACCAGGGAAATACTTCTGTATCCCATCCATACTTACAAGTAATTCATCCATATTTCACCTCAATGGCTATAACTTATTTGTTACAGCTTTATTTTAAGGTGAATATCCAACTTATGGAATATGAAATCCTATAATAAACTATAGAAATCCTATACAGTTTAGTTATCTGAAAAAGGGAATACCAGCTTTTCGTTTTCAGGCAAATACATATTATCCTTATCAATAATGGTTAGCCCCGTATAAGTATATTGGGGGACAGACTTGTTATTTATCGCCTCAATGGCATATTTCACACCCAGATATCCCATGTTAAAAGGGTTCTGAATTACCAGTGCGTCTATCACCTTGTTTTCTACCAGGCTAACTTCTTCAGGTGTGCTATCCAAACCTATTATCTTAATCTTCCCCGCCAACTTCTTATCATTAATAGAACGTGCCACTCCCACTGTACTTTGTGCATTTGTACAAATAATTGCATTCAGGTTTTTATTTTGCTCGACCAGTTTATTTGTAAGATCGTAGGCGATTTCCTCATCAGAATTACAATACATGTTTGCAATAACATTTATTGCAGTATATTTATCTAAAGTGTTGTAAACACCTTTTTCTCTCATATCAGATGACGCCGCACCTTTCATAAAGTTCATTACGGCTATTTGGCATTTCTCTCCCACTCTTTTTACAAGGGTTTCGGCCAACTTAGTTCCGGCATCAAAATTATCAGTGCCTATAAAGCCCTTTGTTCTATCGGAGTTAAGCTGAGAATCTATAATTATTACCGGAATATTTTGATTTGCAGCTTTTTCAACCACAGCAGAAAGCTTGTTATAATCGCTAGCCGCTAGCACTATTGCGTTATATGAGTTCGTTATTGCATCCTCTACAAGACTTATTTGTTTATCTATATCTTTTTCATTTTCGGGGCCATTATATATTATGTCTACACCAAATTCTTTGCTGGCCGCCAGTGCCCCTTTATGAACCACGCTAAAAAAGTCGGCATCCTTCATCTTTACAATCACGCTTATCTTTTGCCTGCTTTCACTCTGAGATATTTCCATTCCCCCACAGCTTGTAATCACAGCAGACATTATAATAAAGGCTAAAATAAAAGCCAATAACCTGATTTTTCTCCACATCTACCCATCCTCCAAATCAATTATCAATAAGTGGAATAGTAATATTTACTGTGGTACCCATGTCCAGCTCACTCTCTATCTCAATACCATAATGAATACCAAAAAATAATTTAATTCTTTCATTTACATTTTTTAGACCAACTCCGCCTGAGTTATAGAATTGTGGCTCTTTTTCCAGAATTCCTTTAAGAACTGACGGCTTAATACCGTATCCATTATCTATAACACTCAAAACAACTCTTTCGTCTTTGATTATTGCCTTGATAGTAATCTTTCCCTTTTCCTGCAACTTATTGATTCCATGGTATATGGCATTTTCAATAATAGGTTGCAGAATTAACTTTATAGTTTTATATTGCATTATATCTGGATCAGCTTCTATGTAAAAATCAAACTTATCCCTGTACCTAATTTTTTGTATAGTTAGGTAGCTCTTAGCATGTTCAATCTCATCCCCAATAGATATAAACTCATTCCCTTTGCTGATACTTATTCTGAAGAATTGTGCAAGTGCAGCTACCATAGTGGACACACCTTCATACTTTTGATTCTCATTCATCCAAATGATAGAGTCCAGGGTATTGTATAGAAAATGAGGGTTAATCTGTGCCTGTAACGCTTTAAATTCACTTTTCCTCTTCTCCTCTTGCTCCTGAATTACCTCCTCCATGAGCTGCTTAATCCTGAGCACCATTATGTTGAATGACTGTGAGAGCTTGTTTACCTCGTCATCACCTTTGACATCAACTTGAATTGAAAAGTCCCCATTTTCAACCAACTTCATTTGTCTTTCAAGTCTCTTTATCGGTTGAGAAACCTTTCGCGAAATAAAAATAGACGCCCCTATTTCAAAAAATACTCCAATTGCAACTATAAGTATCAAGTAATTTTCGAAGTTACGTTTATTCTCTGTAAGCTCATCAACATAGCTGATACCTACCATCTTCCAACCAGCAGAGTTTATGTTTTTGACAGTCATTATCCTTTGTTTACCCTGGAATTTATCAAAATACGAGCCTGGACTTCTCATTATTGCATCACTAATGTTTTCACTTTTCAAACCAGTGTATATAAGTTGCTGTTGTGGATGGTAAATAATTCTACCATTATTATCAATTATGTAAATGTATCCTGACTTACCTAAAGTAACATTGTTTAGTAGCTGCTCAATAACGCTAAAATTCATATCAACCATAATAACCATATTCTCATAGCCTTGGCTGGTATATGCTAAGTTGGTCATACTAAGCGAAACTACCCAAGGCCTTTTCCCTTCAAAAAGCCTTTGCACATGCGGGGGCTGGAATCTATACCCCGAAGAATTATTGACCACACTACTAAACCAGTCTTGATCAGCTATAGAGATATTTCTATTTAGCGTGCCTCTTGGATAGCAAATTGCCACCTCTCCTTCATTTGTAAATACGGCAGCCGTTACAATATCTTTTCTTATTTTTGAGGTTACCTCCAGCATCTGATAAATATTTCCCCTGCTTTGTGCAGTATCTGTAACAAAATTACCTTTAATAAAATCCAATATTTCAGTCATGCCCTTTAGATATACTTCCAAATTAATATTTACTTGGTCCATTATTTGCTGGGTATTAAATGCTGCACGTTCCTCTGCATTACGAGAAAACATTGAAAAAAGAGTGAAACTAATAAAGAGCATAGAAAGAATTATCACCGCTGTAAATGACAACGTAATAATGGACTGAATACTATTGAGCTTAAACTTTTTAATGCTTTTTAAAATATGCATCTTCAACATTAAGTCTCCTTTTTTCTATTAGTTTCCCCTAAAGCTACTATTCCTTTGTCTCTACTAGTTTGTTTCTATATTCTCTTGGCGACATACCATAATTTTTTTTGAAAAAGTAACTAAAATAACTCATATCAGGATACCCTATTCTCTCCGCTACCTCCGCTAATTTATATGAGCTATTCAAAAATTCAATAGCAGCATTCATTCTTACTTTAACAAGATATTTTAAAAAGGTATCTCCTGTTTCTTTCTTAAAAATAATGCTAAGATAGCTTTGGCTTATATGTAGGTAATCGGCAACCTTTTGAATGCTTAAATTTTCATCACAAAAGTTTGCCTGAACATAATCTTGTGCTTTTTTGAGAAGGGTTTGTGTACTCTTTTGACGTGAGGAATAGATAAAACTCATAATTTTAATAGATAATTCTCTAATCCATTCTTTAATTTCATTCAAGGATTTTAGCTTTAAAACGTCAATATAAATGTTCTGGACACCTAGAACGTCCAATGTATCTATTTCAAAATCTCTACATAGTTTTGAAAGGGCTGCAGCTAATTCAATAAAATACAACTGATACTCATGAAAAGGTACATTTGAGCCAATAAAAATATTACAAATGTTATTAATAGACTCATCTATGCTCTTCTCTGTACCAAACTTAATAGCAGATATGAGCTTTTGTTCAATCTGCTCATCATAATAGACAGTATTCTTCCTCATAGGTTCTAAGTCATAAATAAAAATAATTCCGCTTTCACCAACTATCAGCTTATACTCCAATGCTGATAATGCAGCTTTGTAAGATTCCTTTAATCTCAACAGGCTATTTGTAATGCTGCCCACACCAAAACTAATCTTTATTTTCAAGTATTTTTCAACACTCTGCCTAATTTCGTCTAATATTAAATATATTCTTTTTAGAATTATGCTGTTATGATTATCATTATTTTCTAAAATATTAAAGCTGAAAATGATAATCATCTCATTGTCATGAAATAATGTTTCACCAATAGTATGTTTTTCAATGATCTCCTTGGCGATATTAAGAACCGCAAACCTCATAAGTTCAGTATCTTCTTCACCAAAAATACTGTCTTCTTTGCTAACTAAACCAAATTCTCCAGCTGCAATTATATAAGCATTACCGTTTAAACTAAGCTTAATAGTATTTAACTTCCTGTCTAGTTCTTTTTCATTAACATGACCCTCAATAATTAGAGATAAAAACTTCTCTCTAATTATTGGAAGGCTTTCATTGAAGTGCTCCTTGAGCTTAACCAGATTTTCCTTTTGTATAAAATCGTGCTCTAGCTTTCTTTTAATCTTGTTTATGAGCTCTTCTATATCTTTTGGTAATACAGGTTTTAGAACATAATCCTCAACACCATATTTAATAGCCTGTTGAGCAAACCGAAAATCATCATAACCCGTTACTATGACAGTTTTTACTGTTGGATGAGTTGAATGAACATATTCGGCTAATTCAAGACCATTCATTATAGGCATTGAAATATCCGTGATGATTAAGTCAGGTAGTACGTTCTCAATAATATCGATAGCTTCTCTTCCATTTTGAGCACCACCTATTATATTAAACCCATACTTATTCCAATCAATCTTTTGAATAAGCCCTTGTCTTATTTCTTCATCATCATCAACAATAAGTAAATTAAACATACTTTACTCCAATCCGCTATAATACTTTTAGAAAATTTATATTGGGGTAATGGTTGAATAAGTAAAAACTAGATATTTACCTGTATATTATCACCTATATTTGGAAATGTCTACAAGAATTAGCGGGTAAACAATAGCATTGTATAATAGGGATTTTTCAATTAAACTTTATATAATAGGCATTAAATATTATCAGTTTAAATGAAGTTTATAAGAAGTTTATAAGAAGTCTAAAATAAGTTTAGGATACGTTTAAAAGAAGTCCAAAATAAGTTTAAATGGAGTTAAAAGAATTTCAAAAGGAGATTTCAAAATGAAGATAGGGCTGATAGGAGCCATGTTTGAAGAAATAGAGCTGTTAAAGAGTTATATGGATATTCGTGAAACTAAAACCATTGCTATGCGTGAGTATTATGT
>JAEYPM010000004.1 GCA_023410675.1 Bacillota bacterium
GAAGTTCAGAAATAATGTTTAAAAGATATTGATTTTGAATAAGTAAATAAGTTACAATTGAGTCCATAGCAATTACCTTTCTTTTTGGGTTTAATTGGTGTTGTCGAAGACTCAATTATAACTTAAAGTAGGGGGAATTGCTATTTTTATTGTCAAAAATAGTGTAAACCCTTGGAATATATAGCATTTAAATTTAAAAAGTAGTGTCAAACTTGACATTACCAAAATAGAAAAGGAAGTGTAAATATGGAATTAGCAGCAGGTGCAGTTAACTTATTATCTAAAGCAGCAACTATAGGAGGACTTTGGGCAGCTTGGGGCCTCGTAGTTTTAGGAACAGGAATTAAGGATCACAATGGACCTGGTATACAAGGGGGTATCTGGCAATTAGTAGGTGTACTTTTAATTGTAGCTGCAGGTAACTTAATAGCTAGTGTAGATCTTACTATGGAAGCTGGGGAAGCTACAGGGGCAGCGATTTCTTCTATCCACTATGCATTATCTATAATAAGCTCAAACTTATGTTAATTTAATTAGGAGGAACCTATGAAACTAAATAAATATTTAATAATATTTGCAATAGCTCTATCATCAATTTCATTAATAGGATGTTCTAAAAATGATGATAAAGCTAAGAAAGAAGAACTTAAGAAAACATTTAATATGAATGAAGAAGAAGCAGAAGAATTTATTGAACTTGCAAAGGAATTTGAGGGAGAAGAAGAAAATACTAAAAAGGAAAATACTACAACTATAAGCATTGACAATGCTGAAACTGCAGATACTGCTGAAACAGAAGATATTACTGAAATACCAGATAAACAATTAACTAGAGAACAAAGAAAAGAAAAATATATCAAGTTACTTACTGGTTCTTGGAAAAGCCAAAAAGATGGTACTTTAGAATTTTTAGAAGATGGTACATTTACCTACTTATCAAGTAAAAATAAAAATTATGATGGCAAATGGGAAGTTAATACAATTGCTAGTCCTCACATTAGTATATATGTTAGTGTAAAATCAGCTTTAGCCGCAAGTGATACTGTTGTTGATTCAGAACACAAAGAATATATTAGTTCTGGAAAACTATTTTCAATCACTACAGACGAGCAAGAATCAACAATTCTTACCCTTGCATCAAAATCTGGAACACTTGAAGGTGACACATTTATAAAAATGGAGTAATTCACTATTAATAAGGATGTGGTTTAATGTTTAATGATGTTACTACTTTTATTGTTTCTGTTGGTCTGCCGAGTTTTGGTCCTGACAACCGAATTCCATGAAGTTTGCAATAAGCTAGGTTTTCACGGGTTCGGTATATCTGATCTGCTAGAAGCCTTTTGGGATAGTAACCATTACGTTCTTTAAAACGTTCAACTGCTTTCTGCAAGCAAGTACTTTCATTGTATGCTTCGAAAGATATCTTTTCTATTCTGCCCTATCCTTCAGTATCAATACACAAATCAAATTTAGCTCCAAATTCAACTGGTGATTTGACCTTACCTCTGACAATTGGTCTAAGATATGGCTGCATGATACTTACAATACGATTTTCAACTGAATGCGTCTTATTTTCATACATGTATTTCTGTTGTTCATACACCTTTTTTATTGTTTTGATGTGATTTTTTGTAATGTTTGTCTTATATTAAGTAGGGCATCATTTGGGGAATTGGCATCTTGCACTGCATGATCCATTGGACAACAGCCTGTGCCACTTCTGTTTGTTATCTCGCGAGCAAGAATATTATAGCTTGCTGCTATATTATATTGAACAAGTAATTCAAAGGCAGCTTCACTCATCACCGTAGCATGTACTGATTGTACGCCCATTATGATATATAGATATGCAGCAGCTTTTCCAACAATTTTATCTGCTGCAGAAAAGCCTTGATAGGTTTGATTCATATCAAGAAATTTTATTAAAGGAAGAATGCCTGTGTCTGTGCTTGTAAGGATGGTTGTATCCTTACACAAAATACAGGTGTACTTTCCACTATTTAGGGCTTTCTTGGCTTGTTCTAAATCGCTATGCATTATTTGATTTCCTGTTTTGCACACGATAAACGATAAGAGGAATAAAAATCCATTGAAAAGCAAGTCCCCAAATACCTACTAAAATGCTTTTCCAAATCACTGAAATAGCGATACTATCATTTGCAAAAATATATACAGCAGCTAAAATTGCAATCCCGCGAATAGCACGTCCTGTAAACTGAGAAATGAGCACCTTAACAATCGAAGGCATATTTGCATTTCTTAGAAGTCCTGCAGATAATCCATAGCCACAAAGTTCAATCATCATAAATGGTAGCATTGCAGGAGCGGGCATACCTGAAATAGTAAAGCTTAGAAGTGGACTGAGAAGCCCAGCAGCTGCACCAGCATAAGGACCAGCAAGAAGTCCAACCAGGATTATCGTGAGGTGCATAGGCAGTAATATCTCTCCAAGAGAACTTTCTATTCCTAAAGCGGCTCCGAGCAGATGGCATATCTGAGGTAATGCAACAGCCCCCACAACAGCCCCTATCATTGCTAATACTTGTGTCTTAACTGAAAGACGGGGATTATTTAATACAGCTGAATGCGACATAATAAATTCATTCCTTTCTTTATCCTATTCATCAATCAAAACAAGTCTGTATTCATGACTTCTAAAACCTATTTTTGCAGCACGTTCAAGAACATGTGAGCCTGTTCTAGATTCAATACGTTTAACTACGTTTTCACCGTTTCCAAGATAATCATACACTGATTTTGCTGCCTCCGCCATAGATTCAGTAAAAAATTTTAGGAACAGTGAATAAGCCTATGCCTATAGAAGTATTTTTAAGAGCCCCTCCAAAATCACCCATTAACTTCATCAATAAGGCGTTTAATAAATTCTGGTCTAAGATAGTTACTTTCTTTCCCTTCACACGTATGTAGTTTTACTACAAAATTTCCGTTAGGAACCTTGCCGAGTGCCTTATAGGCTGCCGAAAGTCCTTGAGAACTTATGTCCTTTGTAAAAAGATTGAACTTTTTATGATAATAGAATATCATTAAAGTTGAGTTTAAGGTCAATATATTTTGGGAATTTTTTTCATTTTTCACATTAAGAATTTTGTTTTCAGATTAAAAAAACTATAGAGATAAGTTAGTTTAAACAAGTATATAAACAAGTATATAAACAAGTATATAGATAAGTATATAGAGAAGTTAGTCTTATAAAGCAGGAGATAGAAATATGCTCCTGCTTTTCTATATAAAATTATTGCATAATTGACATTGGTACCATATAGTACTATAATTTTTTTAGGAAGGTGGTCAGTATGGAAAAGCTTAGAGAAGGAGGATTTTTGATATCAAAAATTAAACAGATATCTGGGCGTATTTTTGATAAGATGCTTAAAGACAATGGGATAACGGACTTAAATACAGCACAAGGAAGGATTATATTTTCACTTTGGCAAAAGGATAATATATCTATAGTTGAACTAACACATCTTACTGCTCTTGGGAAAACAACATTAACAAGTATGCTTGAACGGTTAGAACAGGTCGGATACATAGTAAGAGAGCCAGATAAAGAAGACAAAAGAAAAATAGTTGTTTCTTTAACTGAAAAAAGTAAAAAGCTTAGAGATAAATATGAGGATGTTTCGAGACAAATGCTCAATTTGTTTTATAAGGGACTTAGCGAAGAGGAAATAGATGTTTTTGAGGGAACCTTAAATTACATTTTGAACAACTTAAATCAATATGAGGGGGAGAATAGATGAGTAAAGATGTATTAAAAGCTGCACTAAGGCTTGTTGAGAAAAATAAAAATGCAATGGTAGCTTCTATAGATGAAGATGGATACCCTAATATGAAGATAATGTTTAATGCTAGAGAACGTGAGGGGATTAAAGTATTTTACTTTACAACAAATACTTCTTCTCTAAGAGCCACTCAGTTTTTGAAAAATCCTAAAGCAAGTTTATATTTTCATGATGATAGTTTTTTTAAAGGGGTTATGCTTAAAGGGAAAATGGAAGTTTTACAGGATCAAGAGACAAAAAATATGATCTGGAGAGAGGGCGATACGATATATTATCCTCAAGGTGTTACAGATCCTGATTATTGTGTGCTTAGGTTCACTGCAGAGAGTGGCAGAATGTATGGAAATTTAAAGTCAACCGACTTTGTGGTTGAATAAAGAACATACATTGGAACAGTCACTATTAATATAATTAGCATAATAAAAATAATACTAGAGTATATATTTCAATAGAGAGAAGAAAAGGTGTATCTTAGCATGGCTGATGATAGCCAGCCAATAGAAAAGCAGGGTATACAAAAGTATTTGTAGTTGAAATTTAAGGAGGAGCGTATGATCGTTTATTTGATTATTAGTTTTTTGTGCACGCTCATAGGAATGAAATATTTTATTTTTTTGCTTAGTCATACAAGTTTTCTAAAGAGGAAAGAGACTGTAGATACAATCAAAAAATCATGCATTAAAGAATTACATAAAGATAAGCAAAATACACTAACAATGGGCGGAGTGGTCATGAATTTAGTCTTGCTAGTTATGAGCATTGTCTACTATTTGATTTATCAATCATTTCTTTGGGTCAATCTACTTATGCTTTTATATGGTGTTTTGGGTTTTGTGGATGATTATATCAAAGTTAAAAGGCCTTGTGATGGGGTAAAACCAAGGCAGAAGCTTATAGCCTTAACCCTGATTAGTATACTTGTTATCATGTCTTTAGTGAATACCCAAGCATTAAATCCTATTATTGCCATTCCTTTTATAGATCAGGTTTTTAGAGTAAATAAAACTATTTATTCGGTGCTGATGGTTATGATATTGGTGGCTTCAACCAATAGTGCTAATATCACTGATGGACTAGACGGCTTAATCTTAGGCATCGCTTCAATTGTTCTTTTGTTTATCATTATTAGGGCATGGCAAGTAAGAAGAATGGATGTTCTTTATAGTGGGATAGTCATACTAGGAACATGTTTAGGTACACTAGCATACAATAAGCATCCAGCAAAGATTTTTATTGGTGATACTGGTTCTTTATTTCTTGGAGGAGCTTTGGTCATTTTGCTTATTCAGCTCAATATTCCTTTATGGGTAGTCATTTTGCTTGGCGTTTGTGTTTGGGAAATGCTTTCGGTTATTATTCAGCTTTCCTCCATTAAGCTGAGGGGGAAAAAGGTTTTTAAAATAGCCCCTTTTCATCACCACTTAGAAAAATGTGGGTGGAAGGAAACGAAAATAGTCTATGTCTTTTGGCTGATAACAGGAGTATTATGTTTCGCAGGCTATCTAGGTTTAGGAAGAGTTCCACTATAAGCCTATAAAACGATGCTACTATGGTGAAAAGATAGAATATAGAAGATACTTAGTCAAACTTATTATAATAAACGAGGGGGAACTAAAGTGATAAAAGTTGGGGTGCTTGGTGCAACTGGCTATACAGGACAAGAGCTAATGAGAATTCTTTACCAGCATAAGGCAGTTACAATTAATAAAATTTTATCAGACACATATAAAGATAAAGAATACCAGTACATCTATAGAAATTTTACTGGATTTAGTCATAAGATTTGTGAAGAAATAAATTGGGAAACATTAACCGATGACATAGATCTTTTGTTTTCTGCCCTTCCTTATGGCATTCTTATGCAGCACTTAACAGAGGATATGATGAGAAGGGTTAAAATTATTGACATTGGTGTAGATTATCGGTTAATGGACAATGATGCCTACAAAAGATATTATGGCAAAGAGCATCAGTCTATTGAACTTGTTCGCCACTTTACTTATGGTCTTAGCGAATGGAATAAAGAACATATTAATATGAGTAAACATATTGCCAATCCTGGCTGTTATGCAACAGCTGCTCAGCTTGCTTTATTGCCTTTGATAAAAGAAAAAGTTATTGAACGAGATATTATAGTAGATGGAAAATGTGGACTTTCTGGATCAGGAAGGACACTTACTATAGGAACTCATTTTGCTGAGGCAAATGAATCAGCAAAGGCGTATAAGTTAAATAATCATCCCCATGGTTTTGAAATAACTAAGGGGATTGAGTATTTTACAGATGAAAAGGTAGCTTTAACATTTACCCCGCATATTGTCCCTATGCAAAGAGGGATGCTTCTTACAGCTTATTTGCAGTTAAAAACAAGTATAGATTATGATACAGTCAGGAATATTTATGATAATTACTACAAGGACATGACTTTTATTCGTATTTTAGATAAGGGTATTTATGTTGAGACAAAATGGGTCAAAAACTCAAACGTGTGTCATATTAATTTTGAAATTAACAATGATACAGGTAAGTTGATTGTTGTTACAGCTATTGATAACTTAATAAAAGGAGCTGCAGGACAAGCTGTGCAAAATATGAATATTATGCTAGGACTTCCAGAAAACACAGGGCTTGAGGATATACCAATATGTTTGTAAATAGAGGATTCGCATTAAACGATGAGCATATACTATGGAGGTTATTATCGATTTTTGGATAAAAAATCAAGACTCTGTAATAAATTAGCAAACGATCTATGCAAAACAAACAAACAAATACTAAAGCTGGTACAAGTTTATGTTATTTTATACTAATTTTTTATAAATAAATTTAATTTCATTTAGTTAAACTTGTTTTAAAATACAAATAAATCTGATATAATTAAAGAAACTATATAATGATTATTTTGTAGTTATGAGAGGGATGGTGATAGATATGACTAAAAATTGGAAGGAATATTTCGTAGTAAGTGTTTGCAAAGCAAAAGAAGTATACGAATACAACGGAATTAGCTCAGAAAGTTCACCTTATGTAGAAGTCATCATCTATGTCACCAATAATCTAAAGAAATGTAAACTCACACAAGACTATACGGAGGACGAATATAAGATTATTGAACCCATACTAGAAAAATTTGACTTAGAAGAAAACTATACTTGTATTTATAAATGTTATGAATTAGAACGCTATGAGGAGATTATAAAGACATTTAAAACATCACCTATGTTTATTATTTGTCAAACACCTCTATATTATTTTCAGTTTAACTTAAATCGGTTTCATCAATTTTGCGTTGGTGACAAACAAGATTATTCACAGGCAAAAACTAGGGGAACAGCTTTTCAGCTTAATGATGGAACCTTTATGAAAAATGGAAAGTTTTATCTTAGGTTATCAGGTTTCTTAGATATTATGATAAAAAAGAAAGGTTATACAATAGGTGAAAAAGGACAAATATCACTGTATGAAATTAAAAATAGAGAAGGAGAAATTATTGTAGATAATATTCCAGTACAAAATATAGAAGGCAATTTATGCATCGAATATGAGTATTTTTTAAAGAATGTTTTGCCTAATATTTTAGATCCAAAGTATCCAAAACTTTTAAATCCAAGAGATTGGAATTCTGTAATTGAAGAAGATTTTAGAATGTAGCAACTAGGGGATGGTTCTTTTGCCTTCTTGCAATGACAAGAAGGCAAAAGAACCATCCCTAAAATAGTTAAGAAGGGGGATTTATGTGGAATCATATTTTAAGAAACACAAATATAAGATACATATCTGCATAACTATTTTAACTACAGCTATTCAGCTTTCCAGCCTATTAGTTTATACTTTGGCGTCTGAAGGAAATATTGAGCACGCAAATATCAATATTTTATATGCTGGGCTTCTTGGGACATTGCTACATGTTATTCACTTCGTTGTATTGTGGATGGACATAATCGCTACAATAAAAAGAAGTAAGAAAAAAGATGAAATTTGGAAGAGTATGCTGATAGAAGTTTTTGGATTCTTGCTTAATATTTTTGCTTTTGGATGCCTTGCTATAAGCATCATAGGCTACTTATTTTCATAGGATGAGCATTCATCACTCAATTTATTAATTGTGGTAAGAAAAAGGGCAGTAAAAGTATAAGTAAATTGACTTGATTCTGAAAAAAGTATATTATTAAGTCATTCATTAAATGCATGAAAATGTTACTCAAACAATGAAAATAATGGGTTTAAGAGGGAGAAAGGGGAATAAAATGAAAAAAAGATTTATGGCTGGTGTGATGTGTCTTATGATTCTTTTATGTAGCAGTTGTCAACAAAAAACCATGGAACCACTTGAAGTACCAAGCAAAAAGGTAAAAACAAAAACATTCTCAAATGATCAATTTAGCTTTGAGTATCCTTCAAAGCTAAATGTAGACACTGTTGGTGACGATATTTTCTTATCCTATAGTGGCCTTGAAGAAGACGCTATCATGGTTGTAGTCAATAATCAAGAGAGAAACTTTAATCTTTTAGCATTACAAAGTGAGGTTAAGAAAACCACAAAAAGTATGGCAATGACTTATAAACAGTTAGGAATGTCAGTAGAGACAAAGCTAGCATCTATTCCAGCGGGGAACGTGCTTGTTGTTTATACAAATACAGATCAGCAAGTATTTGACGGAAATGATAAGATTGATATATTCTTCCCTAACAGAGAACGAAAAATGAGTATACATTTTGTAGCAGAAGGTGATGGGGATAATTATGAGCAACAAAAACAAATACTGCTCGTTATAGCAAATTCATTTAAGTTTAATGAACAGAGCAAATAGAGGATTATCCTGTTTTCCAGTTGCATCAAATGCTTTTCTATACTACAATAGAGATATAAAGATAAGTTACTTAGGTAGGTTTTGATAAGCCTTGCCTGATAGCAAATCTGATAAAACACACTGACACCTGAAGATTTTTCTGAGGGGGAAGGCACATAAACAGAGAAGATATCTATGACTGCGCCTTTTTGAGTGCAGTTTTTTTAATGTAAGATTTGTTATTTTATTAACAAGGGAGGGTGAAGAAAGTGGATACAAGAGTTGCGTTGATTGCTATTATTGTAGAAGAATTAGAAGCAGTAGAAAAATTAAATGCTTTACTTCATCAATATAGGGAGTATGTCATTGGGCGCATGGGTGTACCGTACAAAGAGAAAAAGATTTCTATTATTAGTGTTGCTGTAGATGCACCATCAGATATCATTAGTGCTTTATCAGGAAAACTAGGTATGCTTAAAGGAGTAAGTACAAAAACTATTTATTCTAAGGTCTAAAACTATAAAATTCATATTTTAACTAAAAAATTCAGACGGAGAAGGGTGCATAAGATGCACTGCTGACCTGATTATGAAAAGGAGAATGAACAATGTATAATGTAAAATCACCAAGAGCAGAAGAATTTATTAATCATGAAGAGATATTAGATACATTATCTTATGCGAAGGAGAACAAAAATAATATTACGCTAATCACACAAATACTTGAAAAGGTAAAATTAAGAAAAGGTCTGAGCCATAGAGAAGCAGCTGTACTTCTAGTGTGTGAAGATGAGGAGAAAAATAAAGAAATAGTTAAACTTGCCAATCAGATTAAAAAAGATTTTTATGGTAATCGTATTGTTTTATTTGCCCCACTTTATTTATCTAATTACTGTGTTAATGGTTGTGTATACTGTCCTTATCATTATGAAAATAAACACATAGCACGAAAAAAGCTAACACAAGAGGAAATAAAAAAAGAAGTTATTGCCCTTCAGGATATGGGACATAAACGTCTTGCTTTAGAGGCTGGAGAAGATCCAGTGAACAATCCTATAGAATATATTTTAGAAAGTATCAAAACCATTTATAGCATTAAGCATAAAAATGGAGCTATTCGCCGTGTCAATGTCAATATTGCAGCAACAACAGTAGAAAACTATAGAAAGCTTAAAGAAGCTGAGATAGGAACTTATATTTTGTTCCAAGAAACTTATAACAAGGAAAGCTACGAAAAGCTTCACCCAGTAGGACCAAAACACAACTACGCTTATCATACTGAAGCTATGGATAGAGCCATGCAAGGTGGAATAGATGATGTTGGGTTAGGTGTGCTTTTTGGACTTGAAAGCTATCTTTATGAATTTGTAGGAATACTCATGCATGCAGAACATCTTGAGGCAGCTTTTGGAGTAGGGCCACATACCATAAGTGTTCCACGTATTAAGAAAGCAGACGACATAGATCCAGGTGCATTTGACAATGGTATTGATGATGATATTTTTGCAAAGATTATTGCCTGCATTAGAATAACTGTTCCTTATACCGGAATGATTATTTCAACAAGGGAAAGCCAAAAGTGCAGAGAAAGAGTACTACACTTAGGGGTGTCTCAGATAAGTGGAGGATCTAGGACAAGTGTAGGTGGTTATGTAGAGACTGAAAAAGAAGATGATAAATCAGAGCAATTTGATGTATCAGACAAAAGAACCCTTGATGAAGTAGTCGCTTGGCTTATGGAAAGTGGATATATTCCTAGCTTCTGTACAGCATGTTATAGAGAGGGCAGAACGGGTGATCGTTTTATGGCTCTATGTAAGAGTGGTCAAATACAAAACTGCTGTGACCCAAATGCTCTTATGACATTAAAAGAGTATTTAGAGGATTATGCTTCTGATAGAACAAAGGAAATCGGTGAGGCACTTATTATCAAAGAAGCACAAAAGATCCCAAAAGATAGAGTAAGAGATATTGTTTATGAGAACTTAAAATCAATTGAAAGTGGTCAGCGTGATTTTAGATTTTAAATCCGAAAGGAATATAGAATAGGAGGTAGGATAATGGGATTAAATAGTACACCTTCAGCAGAACGTTTGCATATCGCAATCTTTGGAAAACGAAATGTCGGAAAATCTAGTGTGATCAACGCAATTACAGGCCAAAATCTTTCAATTGTTTCAAGTGTAAAAGGGACCACGACAGATCCTGTGTATAAGGCAATGGAGCTACTTCCTTTAGGTCCAGTTATGATTATTGATACCCCTGGACTTGATGATGAAGGCACACTTGGTGAGCTTAGAATAAAAAAGGCCTATCAGGTTCTTAATAAGACAGATGTAGCACTTTTGATTGTAGATGCTCTTTCAGGTATCACAATAGAGGATAAACAAATTATTGAAAAGCTTAATGAGAAAAATATACCTTATATAACAGTAGTTAATAAAATAGATATTGCAGACGATGAGGATATTTTAAGAAAAATAGAGGAAGAAAAGGGAGTAGGCATAGGAATAAGTGCTAAAACAAAGAAGAACGTAACAGAGCTCAAGGATCTCATTGGACAATTTGCTAATAAGAAAGAGAATGAGCGTAGAATAGTAGCAGATTTACTTGAACCTTCTGATTTTGTAGTTTTGGTAGTGCCTATTGATAAGGCAGCTCCAAAGGGACGTTTGATTCTTCCTCAGCAACAGACGATTAGAGACATTTTAGAAGCAGATGCAGTCTCTATTGTCGTTAAAGAATATGAACTTGCAAAGACCTTAGAAAATCTAGGGAAAAAACCAAAACTGGTTATTACAGATAGTCAAGCATTTGAACAAGTGGCTAAAGACACACCAGAAGACATTATGTTAACATCATTCTCTATCTTGTTTGCAAGATATAAAGGTGATCTTAAGGAAGCAGTAAAGGCAGCTGTAGCTTTAGATGATTTACAAGATGGGGATAAAGTGTTAATTGCTGAAGGCTGTACCCACCACAGACAGTGTGACGATATTGGAACAGTCAAACTGCCAAGATGGATTACAGAGTATGTAAAAAAACAAATCACTTTTGAATTTTGTAGTGGCGGAGAATTTCCTGAGGACTTATCAAAATATAAGCTGATCGTTCACTGCGGTGGCTGTATGCTTAATGATAAAGAAATGAAGTATCGCATTCAGTATGCAAAAAATAAAGAAGTTCCTATAACCAACTATGGCATTCTTATAGCCTATATGAAAGGTATATTAAAAAGGAGTGTAGAACCATTTCCGGAGATATATATGCTACTTAAGTAATTATATGTAGAATATTTCCTCATAAATGATAAAATGTTTTCAATAATGAATTAAATACTAAAAATATCTTAGGAGGAAATATGGAACAAGGGGTAATGGTTAATGTTAAGCTGAGCTTGCAAGATATAAAAGCCACTCACTTTGCTAACGTACTGGAAGCTTATGATAACACTAAAGAAGGTCTAATTTTTAAAATCATATTTTGGATAAGTATTATTTCATTTGCAGTCAATACCTTAGGATCTGTAATTTGTTTTGGCTTTAAGTATCTTTTGGGAATGCAAATATATTTCTTTGAAATACTTCTATTTTTTGTGAGTGTTTTATTATTAGGTATGCAAGTTTTTTTGGTGGAAAAAAGATCTATGCGTGGATTAGCTATACTGCGATAAAAATTAATTATAAGAAGAATAATTTTTTAGGAATGATAACTCAGTATGAAATTTCTAAGGATCATTTAAAGATTAGTAATAAGAATCAGAATTACACTTATAATTGGAACACAATATATCAAATAAAGGAACGTCCCATGTATTTTATAATTTATTTGAGGGAAAATTTTATAGAAATCATTCCTAAAAGATGTTTCAAAAATCGAGCAGAATTAGATATGTTTGTAATGATCATTACAACAAATATTGAGTCTAGTAAGCTACAACTAAAAGATTATAAAATAGATGATAGCCATTTTAATCAAGAGATTATAGATAGGCCTCATGAAGATAATGAAAACAAAGAGTCTAGAAACAACTCAGAAAAGCCACTTGAGTATTTTAGCTATAGGCTCAATAAATCTATGAGACTTAAGGTAACCCTTGCTCAGTTTTTTCGAGGAAGATATCAAAAAGTAGCTTATTGTATGAGTATCTTATTAGTGGGATTATATTTATCTAATATCCAAGACTTTGGTATAATGCATCTGCTTGCAATAGGTGTATTGGCAATATCTTTCGTGATAGCTCCATTTTATGGAGCAAATCATATCTTAAAGGAACTTAAAAAAGCAGATGAAGGTAGAGGATATAATATAGCGTATAACGAAGATAAATT
Source organism: Bacillota bacterium (assembly GCA_023410675.1). Lineage (GTDB taxonomy): Bacteria > Bacillota > Clostridia > Lachnospirales > Cellulosilyticaceae > JAEYPM01. Next base: position 12,930 of record JAEYPM010000004.1, read on the forward strand.
AGTTATTTATTCATTCACTGAATGGGGATAGGCAGCACGGATGGAATGAATTATTGGGAGTGAAAGAGTATAAGTCTTTTTTTATTATTGACCTTACACCGCAGTTGTTTTTCCCTATCCCAAAGAGGATTTTTGACGCAGAGCCAGAGAAATTAAAGCAATTAAAAGAGATTATTTCTAATAAATGTCACTAATACTATGAAATAATGTAAAGAAGTGTGCAAGCTTAAATTAAATAAGCTGTGCATACTTCTTTTTTATAGGCGGCTATTATAAATTAACATAGGTAAGGTTTGCAGAATCAACTTGAGGTTTCAGTAGCAATTATGTTAATCACATGATAAAATATTTATAATAATTTACTAAATGTAAATAGTTCGTCAAATATAGAATAAGTAATAGGGGGAAGACATGGAAGAATCATTAAGAATGGATGTGAGTTTGACTTCACAAGATATAAAAGATATTTACTTTTCTCAGATATATAGAGATTATCCGAAAAGAAAACCAAGCATACTCTCAAATATTGCATTTGGCATCATCATGTTTATTGATGTATTAAGTATTTTGCTTTTATTAGGCTGTGTGTTTATTAGGCTTTTCTTTGGGCATTCAATAAGCTTTTCCGCATTGCCTATATCAGTATACCAATATATATCCATACTAAGTGTGATTAATTTTTTAGGTGGAGTAAAATGTATCATGTTGCTAAACTATTTTTTTGCCCAAAAGAGATTCAAAGAGAATAACCTTTCAGGAATGCCAGTCCAATATGAATTTTCTGATGATGGTATAAAGATCATAAGTAAAATTAATAACTGTGCTTATGATTGGAACGTAGTGTACCGAGTAAAATCACTACCTATGCATTTTATGATTTGCGTACATCAGGGCTTGGCATTTGTAATTCCTAAAAGGGTTTTTAAACATCAAGAGGAACTAGACAGGTTCTTAAGGATTATTACAAAAAATGTTGAACCTATTAAACTACAACTAAAAGGTTGTAAAATAGACCAGGTTGATTTTGATGAGGAAAGTATAAATAATCTAAGTACAGTAAGTATAGATGCACCAAGTATAGATACACCAAGTAAAGAAGTTCTTGATAGTGATGAAAAGTCACTTGAATATTTTAGCTTTAGGCTCAATAAATCTATGTGTCGTAACATAGCTTTTACTATATATATTAAATCAAGGTATGGAAAAGTGATAACTTTTTTGGGGATCATATTTTTTGTAACATGGCTATTTAATATCAAAAACATTGATTTAGACAACTTATTTGCAATATATGTGCTTACAATACTATGTATAATAGTTTCACTTATACCTTATAGATTAGTACGTGACATGTTAAAAGATCTTGAAAGAGCAGATAAAGCTGACGGATGTAATATAGCATATAATACGAATCTGTTAATTCTTTATTTGCCTGAGGGAGATATGAAGATAGAGTGGAAAGAGCTTTTAGAGGTTAAGGAATATAAAGCTTTTTATCTACTTAATATCTCACCGCGTATATTTTATCCTATTCCAAAGTCTATTTTTAACTCAGAGTCAGAAAAATTAAAGCAGCTAAAGGAGATTATTTCGAGTAAATGTAAATAGAAACAAGATGCTCAACCTGAAAATTGACAAAAATTATTATCATGATAAACTAATCTTAGAATGATACTTTTTTATTATAGTGAGGGGATATTTATGGCATCAGACTTTGATTTTTCATCCTATATTCAGTTGGTTGACTTTTTGGGAGCGTGTTTTGGAGAAAATACAGAGGTTGTACTTTATAGTTTTGATGATATTGATCATTCTGTGATAGCCATACATAATGGGCATATTAGTGGAAGAACGGTGGGAGCTCCTCTAACACGCTTTGCTCTATCTAAGTTAAAAGATAAAGGGAAGGAAGGACCTCCTTATTACTTAAATTATTTAGCAATGTCTAAAAATAATGTTCCACTTAGGTCTAATAGTTTTTTTATTTTGGACAAAAAGGGAAATCCTAGAGGGATGCTCAGTATTAATACAGATGTAACGAAATACAAAGAGGCGGCAGACCTTTTGCAAAAGCTAGCCTATATTCCATCTGAAGACAACAATCAGAAAGAGAATAGTAGCAGTATAGAAATTGTTCAATCAGATCCAGAAGATGTAATTAGTAATTTAATTAGTGAAATAACCCATACTGCTGGAGTGCCAGCAGATCGGTTAACTGTAGATGAAAAAATTGAAGTGGTAAGACGCTTAAATGATGAGAAGTTTTTTTTAATCAAAGGAGCTGTAAGTCGGGTTGCAACTATATTAGGTGTATCAGAAGCAACTATTTATAGATATCTAAGTAACATTAATAAAAAATAAAAAATGGGCAATAGCTATAAGTGTTGAGCGTTAATCTAGTAAATAAAAAATTTGTTTAAAAATAGAATAATTTTATGTGAGAAACACATAATAGAATTATTAATCCTTGTTTTTGTTCAATATGAATGAAAATGAGGCATTTTTTTGAAAAACAATAGTAGTATTGACAATAAAGCTAAATTGTAATATAGTTTTATTATGATAAAAAATTATTATCGAAATAAAAAACTATCATCTACTTAACACATTCTAGAATGCACATAGTATTAAAAAATAAATATGTGAATTCTATGAAGGCACTAAAATTTGACATCAAAATGGAGGAAACTAATCATGGCTAATGTAAAACATCCAGCAGAACCATTTAAAATTAAAATGGTGGAACCACTTAATATTACCACAAGGGAACAAAGAGAAAAAGCCTTAAAAGAGGCAGGATACAACCCCTTCTTATTAAAATCAAAAGACGTATATATTGATCTTCTTACAGACAGCGGAACAGGGGCTATGAGTGAGAACCAATGGGCAGGCATCATGTTAGGTGATGAAGCTTATGCGGGTAGTAAGAACTTCTATCATATTTGTGACGCTGTTAAGGATATTTTTGATTATAATTATGTGGTACCAACCCATCAAGGAAGAGGAGCAGAACAGGTACTCTTTCCACTTCTAGTAAAACCAGGACAATATGTATGTAGCAATCATCATTTTGATACAACTAAGGCACACGTAGAGCTTTCAGGAGCAAAAGCAAGAAACTTTCTTATTCCAGAGGCAACTGATACAGGAACATACTATGATTTCAAAGGGAACTTTAATATTCCAGCACTTGAAGCATTTATTGAACAAGTTGGCTCAGACAATGTAGCATTTTTCATTATGACAGTAACAAACAATTCAGCAGGTGGACAACCTGTTTCAATGGCTAATATGAAAGAGCTAAGAAGGGTTGCCGACAAATATGGAAAGAAGATTGTAATGGACTCTGCAAGATTTGCAGAAAATGCTATGTTCATCAAACAAAGAGAAGCAGGATATGAAAATGTTTCTGTAAAAGAGATTATTAAAGAGATGTATTCCTACGCAGACATGTTAACAATGAGTGCTAAAAAAGACGCCATTGTAAATATGGGTGGTATGGTTGCTATTAAAGAAGATGAGGAAATTTTTAGAGGTGCTCAAGCAAGATGTGTACCAATGGAAGGCTTTGCTACTTACGGCGGGCTATCTGGAAGAGATATGGAAGCATTAGCAAGAGGATTATATGAGGGAATCGATGAAGATTACCTTGAATATAGATTGGGACAAGTTAAATATTTAGGTGATAAGCTGATGGAGATTGGTGTGCCAATACAGTATCCAACAGGGGGACATGCAGTCTTTGTAGATGCTAGAAAAATTTTGCCTAATATGCCAGGATATGAATTCCCAGCACAAGCAATATGCAATGCACTTTATCTAGAATCAGGAGTAAGACCAGTTGAAATAGGTTCTTTCCTATTAGGTAGAAATCCTGAGACAGGTGAGCAAGAAGAATCAGCACTTGAACTTGTGCGCCTTACTATTCCAAGAAGAGTGTATACACAAAGCCACATGGATGAAATCGTTGAAGGTTTTAGAAAAGTGATGGAGCATAAAGATGAGTTAGTAGGCTTAACCTTCGATTATGAACCTCCTGTACTAAGACACTTCTTAGCAAGACTTAGACCGTTAGCATAAAATTTGACTAGTGTTAGGGAGGCTTCGTATGAGAGAAGAATGGCAAAGCAGGAAAGGTTTTATATTTGCCGCAGCAGGAGCTGCGATAGGACTTGGTAACTTATGGAGATTTCCATTTCAAGCATATAAAAATGGTGGAGGAGCTTTCCTCTTACCTTATTTCGTTGCATTGATTACATGTGCTATTCCCCTCATGATTATGGAATATGCTTATGGCAGGAAAATACGAGGAGGCTCAGTAAAAGCATTTAGCAAACTTAATAAAAAAGCTGAAGTACTGGGTTGGATTCAGGTAATGGTTCCTATTATTGTTATGACATATTATTCTACAATTATTTCTGTGTCCGTTATTTTTATGGTCTACTCCTTAGGACATGCTTTTGGAATCATTAATTGGCTTTCAGATCCAGGTCCTGTCATGGGCATGGTAACAGGAAGTGCAGAGCATGCACTTGATCTTGGAGCAGGTATTAGCATTTATATATTAATTGCAGTTATTTTTGTTTGGTTATGTAACTGGCTCATTGTTAAAAAGGGTATCTCAGGTGGCATAGAAAAAATGTCAACCATTTTTACACCGATGCTCATGGTATTAATGGTTATCTTTATGATTAACTCAGTACGTTTAGAGGGAGCTGCAATTGGACTAGAAGCACTCTTTAAACCAGATTTTTCAACGATTTTAAACCCTGGCATTTGGGTATCTGCTTACGCACAGGTATTTTTCTCAACGACCTTAGCAGTAGGTGTTATGATCGCCTATGGATCCTACTTGCATGAAAAAGCAGATGTTGTAAATAGTGCATTTATCACAGTTTTTGCGAATTCTAGTTTTGACCTTATTGCAGGCGTATTAGTATTTTCAACACTTGGGTTTTTAGTAAATAAGATGGGCGTAGAATTTACATCCTTTGGAACAGGTGCAGGTGTTGCCTTTATTGCCTTTCCAATTGCAATATCAACAATGTCTAACAATACATTTGTTCAAGGTATTTTAGGATTTGTATTCTTTTTCTGCTTGTTTATTGCAGGATTATCATCAAGTATTTCTATGTTAGAATCCTTTGCTACTGCAGCACTTGATAAGTTCAAAATTTCAAGAGAAAAGCTTGTTGGTATTATTGCAATTGTTGGATTTATAGGCAGTGCATGCTTTGCAAGTTATGCAGGATTTAACTTTATTCTTGATATTGTAGATGCTTATGTTGGTAATATTATCATTGCAGGACTAGGGCTAATAGAAGTAATCTTAATTAGCTACATTTATGGAACTGAGAAGCTAAGAGAAGAAGCTAACAAGTATTCTGACTTTAGAGTTGGTAAATGGTGGGATTATTTATTAAGGTATTTTACACCAGTATTATTAGGGCTAGTGGTTATCACAAATCTATTTAATTTGATAACAGGTCTATTTAGTCAAGATACTGTAGGCGTTCTATCTAATATTATTTTTGGATGGGGTATAGTAGTAATTATGATTGGTGCATCCATTGTCTTTTATAAAAGAAAATGGACTACAGATGCAAATCAAGAATAATAGGAGGAATGCATATGTCTGCTGGTGCTATAATAATGATGATTATAGGATGCGGAACAGTTTGGGGCGGCACCGTTGTTACCATTTTGATTGCCTTAGCTGTAGATAAGAAAAATAAGCTTAAGAATAATGAATAGATAAGTAAAGATTATAAATAATAAATAGAGCAACCTAGTTTAATATGCTCCCTTCTAGTAGACAAGTAAAATAAATAGCTTGTGTGCAAAGAAAGGGAGCTATTTCATTTGGAGATAAAGCAGTAAGTATGCAATAGGCAATACATTTTATTAGTAAAGAGGAGGTTAAAGGCATGAAGATAGAGGTTATTCCTTTACTTGAAGGGTTTTTGGAAACTGAACTAACAGCTTATTTTCTAGAACCTACCATGGATCATACATTTCTAGCTGAAAGACCAGCAGTTATCCTATGTCCTGGGGGGGCGTATATGGGTATTACAGAAAAAGAGGCAGAGCCAGTTGCCCTAAGATTTTTAGCAGCAGGCTACCATGTGTTTGTACTAAAGTATTCTATAGGCACTGAGGTAGGAAGATTTCCAGCTCCTTTTATAGATGGAGCAAGGGCAATCAAACTAATACGAGAAAATGCTAAAAGATGGTACATAAACAAAGATAAGATCGTTTTGTGCGGGTTTTCAACAGGCGGCCATGTTGCAGCTATTTTGTCTTCGACTTGGCAAGAAGCGTATTTAAGTGAAGTGCTTCAAGCAGATAACCAGTTGTTTAAGCCAAATGCACTCATTTTAGGGTATCCTTTGCTTGATATGTACCAGTTTAGAGAAAAGAATGCAAATAAAATGAAGTCTCTGTTAGAGATAATGTTTAGCAATATTTATGGAACTCCAAATCCTTCTGATATGCAGCTAGAAGAATGGCAATGTAAAAAGAGGGTGACGCAAAATATGCCGCCAACCTTTTTATGGACAACCTTAGAGGATGAAGTGATTGATGTAAAGCAAAGCCTTGAGTTTGCAAGAGCACTGTCTAAAAATGAAGTTGCTTTTGAGCTCCATATTTTTGAAAAAGGAGCTCATGGATTATCTTTAGCAGATGAAACAGTTGGATATGATCATGAAGAAATGAGAAAAAATATAAATGCACATCAGTGGATGGATATGGCTTTAAAATGGCTTAAGCCTTTAGGATAAAACCTATTAATTTAAGATAAAGCTTATTGATTTAGGACAAAAACTTATAACCTACACCCCACACAGTAAAAATGTACTGGGGATTTCTAGGGTTATCTTCGATTTTCTCACGCAGTTTACGAATATGAACCATGACGGTATTGTTATTTTCGAAGTACTCTTGCTCCCAAACACGCTCATAGATGGTTTCTATTTTAAAAACTTGACCTTTATTGAGCCATAAAAGCTTTAAGATATTAAATTCTATAGGGGTTAAGGCTACTTCACTATCATTTTTATATACTTTGCCATTTTCTAAATGAAGCTTAAGACCGTCTTCTTCTAATATTTTTTCATTACTATGACTGGTGTTAAGTTTGGTAAACCTTCTAATTTGAGCCTTGACTCTTGCTATAAGCTCTAAAGGGTTAAAGGGCTTTGTTAAATAGTCATCAGCACCTACAGAAAGCCCTAATATTTTATCAATATCTTCTACCTTAGCAGAAAGCATAATAATTGGGATATTATGCTTTTCTCTTATTTTTATGCAAGCATCTATACCATTCACCATAGGCATCATCACATCAAGAATAATAAGATCTATGGATTCTTTTTCCAAAAGAGAAATAGCCTCTAGGCCAGTTTTGGCAACAAGCGTATGGTAGCCTTCATTTTTAAGATAAATTTCAACTAAATCCCTAATTTCTTTTTCATCATCTACAACAAGAATGGTTTCTTTGCTCATATGATCGCTCCTTGTGTTTTAGTTAAGCTGCCTTAGGCTTTGGAAGTAATAGCATAAAACTAATATATTCACCATTTAATTTAGCCTTGATCACACCCCCGTGTAGGGTCACAATCTCTTTAGCAATGGCAAGCCCAAGTCCGCTACCACCTTTTTGACTGTTTCTTGATTCGTCTGTTCGGTAAAATCTATCAAATAATCGATCAAGATCCTCTTGATTAAGCTGCGTATATTTGTTACTAATAGCAAAAAATAGGTATTTATCAAGTTCTTTAAGCTCTACATAGATACAAGTAGATTCCTCGCTATACTTAATGGCATTTTCGATGAGGTTTTCAAAAACTCGTGTTATTTTTGGAATGTCAGCTTCAATTAAAGCTTGCACTGCGTTTAAGTTTACTTTAATATCAATATGCTTATCAGAAGCAACAGGCATAAATTCTTGGGTGAGTTGTCCAATAAGGTTAGTTAACGAAACAGTCTCTTTACTTAGGTGAATGCCTTTTTGATGAAGTTTAGTAAGTTCAAATAAATCTTCAATGAGTGTTCGAAGATTCTCAGACTTATTATAGGCGATATCAATATATTTGTCTGCTTCTTCTTGCGTTTTGTATTTTTTGTTTTTAACAAGACCGATATAGCCAATAACTGAGGTAAGTGGGGTTCGAAGGTCGTGGGCGACATTGGTAACTAGCTCATTTTTTAGTTTTTCGGTATGAAGCTTAGCTTCAACTTGTCTTTTTATTTCACTCTCCATATACATAATATCTTTTGCAACCTTAGCAAGTTCATCGTCTCCAACAATATCAATAGTATAAGATAAGTTTCCTTTAGAAATCTCTCCTAAACAGAAGGAAAGATATTCAATATAGTCTATTTTTTGTTTTGTTAGTTTGAAAATAAGAAAAATGAAAATGCCAACCCCTGTAATTAAACCAAGTAAAGTAGGAAGGCTAGTATAGGAAAATTCTGTATGACCTTCTAAAGCACCTTCTATATAAAGGTAGCAAATCTCACCATTTAAGGTAATAGGGTAGATGCCTAAGAATATATTTTCTTCTCTTTGAATATTTTCTCGGTTATTGACTTTTTGAATCACCTTTATTAGATCAATACGTTCTACATAATCTTCTTGATAAATAAGATTGCCAGTTTTATCAGCTAAATAATAGCTTGCATCAGCAATTCCAAAAGTATCTTCTTTAAATGTTTCTAGAAGTTCTTTTAATGCAATTTCATTAATAGATTCTATAGCATTTATTTCTGTTAGGATATCAATAATACGTTCTTGAAAATTAGTTTTGTTACGATCATAAGTCGTATAATAGTTGCGCCCCATATCTGTATGCCTTAAAGTGCTTTGCACAAATAATCCTGAAAGGACTGCCAGAATGAGAGATATGCCAGTGGCAAAAAGTATCTGGAGTCTAATGCTTTTAGCCACTTCAATTTTTATATAACTAAGTAGCGTGTTTAATTTTGGGAAGCTTTTGCGTTTAGATGAAACAAGTTTTCTCTCCTTTGTCATAGTAGGATAGCTCCTCTCTTTTAAGATGGCTGATCAGACTCGGATTCAGTAGGATGTGTTTCGGCTCCAATTGGAAATGTCTCAGAGATGGTTTCCTCACTTTCTACACTTTGAGCAGCATCCTTGCTGTGATAGCCATTATCTAATACATAGATATTCTGTAGGTCATAAGTTTTAATAAATAATTCCACTTGTTTATTTCCAAAGAAATAACGGGTAGCATTTGGGTTATCAAACTTTTCTTGTATAGGAAAGTCACCACTCAAAAGAGTATGATGAGAATCATCCTTCCAAATACAAGTTGCATTGAACCCAGGGGTATTGCTTGGAAGCATCAAAGTAACTACTTGAGCATGTTCAAGTATATTTATAAGCTTTGGAATAGTAGTGCTACTAATATAAACATCTTGATTATTTCCACTAATTGTTAATGTATCTAAGGCACCACTTAGCTTAAGTTCACTGCTACTGCCATCTATATCTACTTTACATAGGGTACCTGAGCTAATATCTATAATAGAATTGTAGTCACTTTCAATTTGAATTTGACTGTAGTTTCCCTTTAGCCTAATATCGTCTCCTCCATCTACAGTAACACTTGTAGGAGTAAGTGAATCAATGAATAATGTATTATTCATTATACCAACATTAATATTTTCAAAACTTCCAGTTAAAGTGCTATTGATGCCACCAGTAATGTTTACCTTAGATGGGCTACTAGAGAAAATGTTAACGGATCCATAGCTAGCATCAATGGCCATTTCATCATAATTTCCACTAAGTAGAGCTGTTATCCCGCTAGCTGTTACATCAAGGTCTTTGATATTAATATTTTGCATATCCAAAGTTAAGTCTTTAATTTGTGGGCCATAATTTGAACCATCGACTTTATTAACATGAAGTTTGTCAATCGCTTGCTTTGGTAAGTAAATATTTAAAATAGCAGTATTATCTGTAACAAAAAATAGTTTGTTGCTTTGTTGTGTTTGAAGTAACTTAATATAAGATGTATTGTTTTTTGTCTCTAGATCTAAAGTATAAGCAGGATGTTTTCCTAGAACATCAACAAATTTTTGTTTAAATTCTACATAAGGCACTGTATCAGTAGTATATATGTAGGTGTCTACAGAAGTATCGATGATAATATTATCAAGATTTTTGATATCTAAATCTTTACGCTGATGATCCTCATATACTTTTCTTTCGTTAAAATATATTTGACCACAAAGTGCTATGCTGCACAAGGTTCCTGTTAGACCAATAATAAATAATGTAAGTAACAATTTTTTCATAGCACACGAGCCTCCTTTGCCTCTCTTTTGGATTTATAGTAGTTTACGATAAGCATTATAAACTTCTTGAAAATTATAAATCCTACAAGAAGTATAAAAAGACCAAAAGAGAAAAAAGTAACAGAAAGAGCTATCAATAGTAAAACGATGCTTTTTGTTAATGAACTAATATAAAAGGCCATGAAGGCTAGTGAAGCGAAACTAGCAGCAATTAATCCAATGCCCATACCAAGTAAAGTTAATAGAGCACCACCCAGCATACTAATAATGAAAATAATAATGGGTAGAAGCATCATAAATAAGCATAGTTTAGCTAAGCTAATGCTCCAGTTAAAGAACCTACTTCTTGGCTTTTGGCTAGTGTACTTCTTATAATGGTTGAAGGAATCATTGAGCATGTTATCTTCTGAGCTATTAGATAAGCTTTTGGACAAATACTCATTTGATAAACCTTCATTTATTAAGTGTTCGTTGGCAAAAAATTCATTTGATAAGTCTTTATTTCCCGAGTTTTTGTTTGCTAAATCATGTAGCATACTTTGCTCTAGGGTTTCTGACGATTCCTTTTCTAGTTCTTTTATTAATTCTTCTGATAATCCTTGATGTAAGTTATTTGATAAGTCTTTTTGGAGATTTTCTCTTGATTCTTCTGATAAGACTTCTCCTAAATTTTCTTCTAAGGATTCTTTTAAGTCCACACCTAAGTTTTCTTCTAAGTCTACTACTAAGTTTTGCTTAATGTCCTTTACAAAGTCTTGCGATACGACTTTTGATGAGGGATCTTTTAAGTCTTGTTTTAATAGCTCTTTGGTAGAGGGCTCATTGATTTCGTAGTTTTCTAATAAATCAAGGTCGCTATCTGTTTTTTCGAGCATCTACATCTCCCACTTTCTAGATTATATTTTTATATTATCATCTTAAGAGAAAAATCTTAATATAGTCATATCTAAATATTAAGATTTTTTAAGAATTTCCTAGTTTCATAACAAGCTATAATGAAGCTATAATTGAATTACTTATAGAATTAGCATTTTGAGTTTGCAGTTTACTCAGTGAATTAACCTTCCATGTTAAATTTTATAGTAAAATAGGGAACCTTTTTAGGGGTTATTCGCCCTTTATATATAAGAGGCCTCAATAGAAGATAGAAAGGGGTGTTGTATGGATAGGCAACATATAATACATCTTTGCCAACAAGGAAGTATAGATGCTTTTGAAAAGTTGTATGTGCATGGCTTTAAAAAGGCACTTCTGACAGCTTATTTAATAATAGGAAATAAAACTTTAGCAGAAGATGCAGTTCAAGAAACATTTTATCAATGCTATTTAGATATTAAACGACTTAAAGAGCCTAAAGCTTATGATGCATGGTTTCATAGAATTTTGATTCGAACATGTTGGAAGGTAAATGCGAAGGAAAGAAAAAAACAGCATGAATGGCTTGATGAAAACAGTAATCAGCAAGATTTAAATTGCTACAGTGATAAATTATATGATCAGGTGCAAAATATGGAGATGAAAGAAGCTCTTTATGAGGCAATTAACAACTTATCTAAGGTACTTAGAACTTCTGTGGTTTTATTTTATTTTAATGAGATGAGTATTAAAGAGATTGCTGTTATTTTGGGCTGCTTTGAATCTACTGTTAAATCTAGGCTTTATAAAGCAAGGAAAAAAATTGAGGAAGATCTGATAAAAAGAGATGTCATTATGAATATAGAGGGGCTAAGTTGCTTAAAAGAGGAGTGTGTGTAAATGGAGTATAACATAAATAATGAAATAAAAAAGGTATTAAAAAGTAATGCAGAATTAATTGAAATAGAAGATAACTTATTTGAGCAAGTGAAAAAAAGAATAGAAGAGAAAAAAGTAAGGCGGTTAAGCAGTACTCAGTTAGCAGCATCATTTATGTTAGTTATAACAGCAGTTATCCTATCTGTGCCATCTTTTAGAGTCATGGCAACAGAGGCGATTCAAAAGATTATTTATGTTCCAGTGAAAAGGGATGTAGGAGAGGGTTATGATGTAAAAGAAGTATCTTCTGAAAGTGAGGGGATTTTAACTCAAAAATCTTCAGCACAGTTAACAGACTTGTCAAATGAAGAATTATCAAAACTGCTTGGTATAAAAGTGAAGTTTCCTGAAACTTTAGGAGAAAATGTGATATTAGTCAGTAAAACAATAAATACTATAGAAGGACGAGAAGAAACTAAAATTATTTCTGCTGAGTATAAGAAAAAAACAGAGATAGATTCAAAATTACCTGAGTATTTAATTAGTATTGATACATTAGATAGTGATTTAGAAAACTATGGCGATAATATTAAAGGACTAACTATCAAAGGAATAAAAGCTTATTATAAAGAACTTCCAATTGCATCAAACCCTGAAGTATATTTAGAGTCATCTATAAAACCTGAAGGGTACATGGTTTCTAAAGAAATAAGTTGGGTTTTAAATGGTACCAATTATAAAGTTTTAGCATTAAATGAAAACATATCTTTAGAAGACTTAATAGAAAAGGCTGAAATAGTGATGGAATCCAATTAATATTCCAATGTAAACAGGCTATACGCTTTATTGTGTATAGCCTGTTTATTATACATACAATACGCAGAGCTATTGTTGGTTTTATAACTTATGTTTTCTATAGGCATACCATCCAGTAATTTTTATAGAAAAGTTTCGAAAATAAATGTAAAATATAATTAATTTTATTTTTTGAATAATATTTATGTGAAAAATTCCATAAACAGTATTTTTACAATTATTGTGTTGATGATAAGTATATATCATTTTTGTTAGTTAGCCTAAAAAAGGAGTATAGAGAATGATGGATAACTGGAAGGTGCTTGGAATACAAGAAACTCAAGATATAAAACAGATAAAAAGGGCCTATGCATTAAAGCTTAAAACCTGTCATCCTGAGGAAAAGCCAATGGAATTTCAGATGCTTAGAAGAGCGTATGAACAAATAATAGAAAAGGTTAAGAAAGAAACGGCTAAGCTATCTAATAATGATTTTTTAGAAGCAAAGCAATATAATGATTTTCTGGATGTAAAAAGATATCAGGATGATGAACAATATCAAAATGATAACCCAAAAACACTAGTAGCTAATTTTATGGATAAAGTAAGAATACTTTATGATGATATGAGTCAAAGAATAGAGCTAGATAAGTGGATAGAATTACTAGAGGATGATATGTATTGGCGGTTAGATGCTAAGTTAGCTATTCAATCATCCCTTATAAACTTTCTTATACAGAATAATAATCTTCCACACTACATATGGAGCTATTTGGACAAAGACCTATCCTTTTTAGAACAACTTGGCAGACAGTATAGGGAAGAATTATATGGTGCAAGAAAAGAAAAACTAAAAAGAAATCTAAAGTATTTTGAGGTATTAATTAATATAGAAAACCAATTAAGCTATGATATTTTTAATCGGAGGCAGGATATAGACTACGAACAATACTTAAGTTTAAGAAAAAAGGCTTATTTCGAACTTCTAGAAAATGATCTAGATGAAGCAGAGAGCATGTTAAATGATGCATATAAGCTATTTAGTGAAGATGAAGATCTTATCAAACTAATAAGTATTCTTTTAATAAAAAAATATCCCATTAATGATGCCTATAACATGTATAAAAGATATATTAAAAACGATTGCATACAAGGTATAACACTTAAGCAATTTGTGATGGTAGGGAGATGCATTAGGGCTTATGATGAAATAAAGGGTTATTTAGATAAGATAGATATAGATATACCTAATGATATTGTCACTATTTCCATGTTTAATAAAATAGTATCTTGGTGGAAAAGTGGAACGATATATAAAATAAGAAGTGCACATAAACAGTTAATAAGATATATTCAATATAGATTTCAAGAAGATATACCAGAGAAGATCATTAATATAGGCATTAAAGAAGCTAAGGAAGAGGAAAGACATGAAGGATATACAGAAGCACTAAAAATATATGATTGGCTAATCAAACATTTGTACCGAGATGATGAAGAAATCAAACGCCATTTTATAAAGGTATACTTAAGTAAACAAGATATTTATGAGGATCAAGGTAATTATAGGCAAGTAGCCAAATGCTATGAGGCACTTATCAAGATGGGCATTGAATATGCAGATTTATGGTTTTATAGAGCAAGAGCATTAAATTGTATAGGGCAATATGAAGAGGCTCTTAGTTGTTGTCAAACAGGGCTAGAGATGGATCCAGAGCCTGAGGCGAATATGTGGAATATTATAGGATGGGCTTATAAGGGATTAAAAAAATATGAAAAAGCTATTCAATGCTATGATAAAGCATTAGAAGAAGACCCAAGCGATATTTGGGCATGGAGCAATAAGTGTAGTGTTCATATTGATAAAAAGGATTATGAAAAGGCATTAGCATGTGCTGTGGAGCAAACAAAACTTCATCAAACCCATAGCATGGGGTGGAATAATAGAGGTGTGGCACTTGAATATCTAAAGAGATATGAAGAGGCACTTGAGTGTTTTATGAAGGCAATTGATTGTGAATCAGATAATCACATTTCATGGGCAAACAAAGGGGATATATTATATAGGTTAAAAAGATTTGATGAAGCGTTAGAATGCTATGAAACGTGTATTAATATAAATTGGGAACATGATATAGCGTGGCTTGGGAAAGGGAAAGTATATTACCAGCGTAAAAGGTTTGAAGAAGCCTTAATGTTTTGTAACAAGGCACTCACCTTAGATGATGAAAATGAGGACACATGGGAATACAAAGGTAAGATTTTATTTATGCTTGGAAATATAAAGGAATCAAAACTATGTTTTAAAAAGAAA
>JAEYPM010000053.1 GCA_023410675.1 Bacillota bacterium
ATTGTTTTCAAAAGTAAACTTGACAATCCAAGGCATAATGGATATAATCCTTTCAAAATCATCATAACTGTAATTTGGATCATAATAATTGATTATTGTACTTAAGGAAGTACCATGACTCCCAACAATGATATTTTTTCCTGCATACTTTTTAAGTGTCGCCTTTAAAGCTGTAATATTTCTGCTTTGTACTTCAAATAAACTTTCTCCATTTGATAACTTATAATCAAAGTTTTCCCATTGCTTTTTTGAGAAGTCTATAAAATCTTCAACCCAACAATCGTCTACCTTTCTTTCTCTAAATTCATAGATTGTTTCTATCCGTAAACCAAAATTTTCAGCCGATGGTTTTACTGTATCTAGAGCTCTTTTATATGGGCTAGATAGTACAACCTCAATACTCTTGTCTTTAAAGAAATCTGCAACCTTCTGAGCATCTAATTCACCCTTGTTTGAAAGTGGCCTTTTTTCGTCATCATGTATAGAATAATCTGGTTCTGCATGTCTCACAAAATATATATTCGTTATCATTCTAATATCCTCCAATAAGTAAGCCTTTTCTAGACCTGTACGCAATGTATCATATAACGGTTTGCTTTTGCGATGTGCCCGAAGCTTAGATCACTCTTAAGCCCCTATAATTAGAAATCTTATCGTAATGACTTTCCAAAATCTTTCGATCGCTGGGTCATAATATCTGCCAATTTGTCCCTTAATCTAAATAACCATTCAGGCTCATTACTCAATACCTCTGCCGTAGATAATAGAAGCCTAATATATCCATATAGATTTGCAAATCTCCCAAAAACCGGCAAATGCGATAGCATCTCCTTGGAAACATCAAATTCCTCTTTGTAGCCACTAATAAAACTGTCCTTCATAGATGAATAATCCTCATAAGCTACTTCATCCTTTATGCTATTCAAAGCTTGTTCAATATCCATGGCATACCAGTGATACATAGAATCATCAAAGTCAATAATATTGAAGGTATTTGATGCTTCATCATAAAAAATATTATCCAGTTCAAAATCATAATGAATCAGTCCATATGATTGATCATCCTTGGGTAGTTTTGATAAATATTCTTTCAATAATTTTACTTCTTGCATTGCCAAAATCTCACCAGTAAACTTAGATAATTCATTCTCAATCCATAAAAGAACATCCTCATGGGACCACCGTAACTTTTTAGTTGGTTTATATTGTGAAGATAACCTATGTAATTTGCCCAGATACATACCATGCTTTTTACAGATATCAGAAGTGTATTGTATCTGATCTAGTTGAACTCCAAGAACCCTCTCAAAGACAACTGCAAAATAATCGCCCCAAGGCGTACTTAACTCTAATAGTTCCTGATTACTTTTTGATGGCACTGTACATAAAACTGGATATTCTTTTAACTTCAAATATCTAATGAAATCTAACTCACCTAATATATTATTTCTATTTTTCTCAACACACGGTGAAAATCGAAGAAACCTAATCTTATCTTCATTTTTAAATGGATAAACTGCATTTGACGATATTCTATAAAAGTTAAACATATCCAAGGAAGTTGGGTCATATTCCCAATTTTCTAAAATCATTCTAGCTAAATCCCTATTGTCAAAAAGATATTTTAATTTCAACATGTTATTCTACCTCTTTCAAATATTTTTATTTTACAACTTATTTTTTGAAACAGTAAAATAACATCAGCAAGTGTGATCTTGTCATACCTAACTAAAATTATTTTTACTGCTTCAACTTAAATAAAAACCACCTTATTTTGTATTAACCGACGTATCATGTCGCTCACTCCCTTCAAAACTATAACAGATTATGCTTCAAATACAGTAATCCCACCACTATTTGATACTGGTTTAAGGAAATCATAATCTTTCGGTTTTCCCGAAAAATAATAATTGAATACTCTTGCATTGGCAGCATGAGTCACTATTAATACGTTACTCTCTTTATATTCCTTAACAAGCATATCACAAAATTCACAAACTCGGTTCAAAAAATAACCGAATCTTTCTGTCCCCAACTCGCCTGTCCTACTTGCTTTCCAAAATGCTTCAAACGATTCTTTTGTTTCTTCTTTTCCTTCGAACTCTCCGCATTCTATCTCTGCAAGTCTATTATCTATGTAATATATTCCATCAAATATTATCTCTTTTGATTGAAGAGCTCTTTTTTGAGGACTACTAAAGCAAACATCTATATGGATACCTTTCAAATCTTCTTTTAGCTTTTGCGATTGTAGAATTCCTGTACTATTTAGCTCGGTTTCCGTAGAACCATTAAAGATTCCTTGCTTATTCCAGTCAGTTTGACCATGTCGTACAAGATATATCATAGCATGTCCTCCCATTTGTAATTACCACCACTGTGTAGTATCGATAGCAATTGAACTTGCGTCTCGTGTTCCCGACACTCCAGAGCCTTTACAATAACCTATTAGAATTGATAAAATCTGTAGCTTGGGATACTGTTTTTATTACATTTTCAAATGTTTCTAATTTCTCTAACTGTTCAAGAGTAAACCAGCCTATTCCATGTATTTCTGTTTCCTGTGGTACAAACTCTTCATTAATTGCTTCGCAAAGATATATCATGTCAATATGATTATGTGTTCCGTCTCCTGTTATATCTTCAAGAAGTACTATAAATGGTATCTCAAGCTCTCTGCAATGCTTATTGCTTAATGCAAGCTCTCTTTTATTACTAATTATTTTTGCTTCTATTCCTGTTTCTTCATATATTTCCCGTAATACAGCGTCATCTGGTAATTCATTATCATCAACATGCCCACCAGGGGGTAACCAAACTTTTAGTTTATTGTGATGTATCATTAAAATTTCCTTTTTCGAGTTAAATACTATCCCTGTCGCAGTAAAATGATTGCTTATCAAATAAGGCCCCCCCCTTTCATCAAATTGTCATATTTTTATAGTACTATTCAACACTGATATAAAAACCTATATAGGACTTCAAATCCCTTCTCATGTTGAATGACACCTGACATCTCGTTTACCCGGCACCCCAAAGCCTTAAGGTGGCTGCTTATAACTGATAATAAATGGCTCCTAATCAGGACACCGAGTGCAAGCCTTAACTTGTTAAGGCTGCAC
>JAEYPM010000063.1 GCA_023410675.1 Bacillota bacterium
AACAAAAAAGAAAAAGAGCAGGTCTTATTAGAGCTTAAAAATGAAACACGCACAATTATCTTGTACGAAGCACCCCATCGATTAATGAAAACTTTAGATACCCTTTATAAAACCCTTGGTGATAGAAAAGTTACTTTAGCAAAAGAACTAACTAAAAAGCATGAAACGTTAGTAAGCACAACACTTAAAGAGGCAATAGGACTTTATCAAAAGGAAGAAATAAGGGGAGAATATGTCCTTGTATTAGAAGGCAAAAATATTGAAGAAGTGATAAAACAGCAGCAAAGTGATTGGCTGGAGATGACCATAGAAAAACATTTATCTGTTTATCTTGATAAGGGGCTTTCCGAAAAGGATGCCATGAAACAGGTTGCAAAGGATAGAGGGGTAAGTAAACGAGAAATCTATGCTTATTTACACAAATAATCACAAGATTTACACATGATAACAAAAGACTTGCAGAAGTATGCATAAGAATTTATGTATAAGCCATAAAATGAATATAAAGAGGAACGATAGGCAAATGGATAAGAGGAGAAAAACCGTTTTAATAACAGGGGCATCAAGTGGAATAGGATATGAGCTTGCTAAGGTATTTGCAAAAAACCATTATAACTTAGTACTGGTGGCAAGAAGACAGGAAAAGTTAGAAAAGTTAAAGGAAGAGATTATAGAATGCCAACCGATGAAGGCATGTTCTATAGATATTACACTTATAGAAAAAGATTTATCTTTAAAAGAAGCCCCAAGAGAACTATTTGATACTCTTTATAAAAAGGATATAGTGATCGATATTTTAGTCAATAATGCAGGAATTGGCGTATGTGGGTTGTTTCATGAGATTGATAGTACTAAAGATGATGAGATGATAGATATTAATATATGGGCTGTAACAAGCCTCACAAAGCTATTTGCTTTAGAAATGGTGAAAAGAAAAAGTGGAAAGATACTTAATGTTGCTTCTACTGGTTCCTACCAGCCAGGCCCCCTTATAGCTGTATATTATGCCACTAAGGCATATGTGTTATCTTTTAGTGAGGCTCTTAGAGAAGAATTAGAGCCCTATGGCGTGTGTGTTACAGTTTTATGCCCAGGAGCTACAAAAACTGAATTTGCGAATCTGGCGGGAAAAGGTGATCCTAAACTTTCTATGACAGCAGAAAGTGTAGCGTGCTTAGCTTATAGGGGCCTTATGAAAGGAACAAGAGTGATCGTCCCTGGCTTTAGAAATAAGATAGCTCTTTTTTTGACTAGAAGCATTCCGAGAAATATTGCAGCAAAGATGGTTAGAAAGTGGCAAGAAAAGGCAATGCAGCAGACGGAAAGAAACAACACCAAGTAGATGGATAGTTAAATATTTGAGTAGTTTCTTTATACTTGTCATATAAGTTTGCTTTATCTAATATGATTTATTATATGCTAAATTATGTTGGAGGATTAAATGGATAAGAAAATAAAAGACTTAGCTAATCAAAATACATCCATAAGATATCTTATAATAACAGCTATATGTATAGCATGTGGTATTGCTCTTCCTCAAGCTTTTCATGTAATAGCATTTGAATCAGCTGGAAAAGTGTTTTTACCTATGCATATACCTATTCTTATATGTGGTTTTTTATGCGGCTGGAAATATGGTCTTCTTTGCGGACTGATCACACCTTTTTTATCTTCATTTACTGGAATGCCTCAGTT
This sequence comes from Bacillota bacterium, assembly GCA_023410675.1. GTDB lineage: Bacteria > Bacillota > Clostridia > Lachnospirales > Cellulosilyticaceae > JAEYPM01. Next base: position 1,696 of record JAEYPM010000063.1, read on the forward strand.
ATTTCCAACAGCAGTATGGATGATGTTTGAGCTTGCTGCATATGGGTGTATAAGTGGGCTTTTATATAAAAAATATAATGCATTTATTTCACTTATAGGTGCGATGTTTTGTGGAAGAGTAGTACTTGCAATAACGCAGTTTATCATATTTAGCATGATCGGGCAGTCTTTTGACTTAAGGGTATTTTTAGTAAGTACCTTTGGAACAGCAATACCTGGCATTTTTCTTCAAATAATAGTAATCCCGGCACTTATTAAAGTACTACATAAAGTAGGATATATATAGAATTCACATGTTAAATTTTAAGTAATGCTTATGAATTCATTTCAGAGATTTGATTTTTAAAGTTAGTATCTATGAATAGAGCCAATCGTAGGTGAAGCGATTTTTAAATTTAGATAAAATAGTATCATAGTCAGTGATGCCCTCTTCGTGAAGCCTATGAGAAAAGATCATTCTTACTTCTTCGTTAGCCATTGTCGTCCAAAAGTATAGTAATATTCCTTCGGCAGAGAAGTTTTGAATCATTTTAAGCATAGATTTAAAGTCATATTTTAGTTCATGAGAAGTAAAGGGTGAATAAAGTACAGGGTCAAAAAGTTGGTTTTGCAAGAAGTATAAAATCTCTTCTTTTTTATTCATAAGATCACTCCTTTACAAGGTGGTATTTGATAATCATTTTAGAGAAAAAAAAGAGACAAAGCTAGAGATAAGTGTGACATAGTATATATATTGAGTAACTAAGTGTAATATGACATAAAAATTTTATTAGTCATATGAAGATACAATCAGTTTTTCCATAAATGCCCCTATTTTATACTAAAAAAAGGAAGAAAAAAATTATAGTTATTTTCGATTTATAGGTTTACAAATGAACAGAAATTCGATATAGTATTAAATGTAGTAAAAATAAGGCCCGTTGGTCAAGCGGTCAAGACATCGCCCTCTCACGGCGGTATCGGGGGTTCGATTCCCCCACGGGTCATTCTTAGAGCATCA